>DAIQOA010000046.1:0-26748 GCA_036788095.1 bacterium
GCATTGTGTAGGCTCTTTTCTCCGCCTGGACACCGAAACGTCGGGTGCGGCTCTGGAAAGGTTCCAGGAAAAGATTCTGGTTGTCCTGAGGCTGTATACGTTACAGGGATCCCCGGATTCACCACGGGTCAATGAATCAAAACTCTTGGAACCGGCGATCAATTTAAAAAAACGGAAAGGCCGAGGAACAGATGATGATAGACCACAGCATCATTTCCCATAAAATCCTGAAAACGGTATTCCATGCGAAGAGCAACGTCCTGTGAAATGAACTGTTTGATCCCAGCTCCCAAATTTAGGACGGTAAAATGATCACCGGTGCGCTCGGGATAGAGGGTATTATACAGGAAAAGGAAAGTATTGGAGACGCCAAGACCACCGAAAATATACGGCACGGCTTTCTGTTGGGGATGGCCGGAACTAAAGTGATAGGCCAGGTTCGCCGAAAACACATATCCCGTGTCTTCTTCTTTGAACTTGGTGAACAGAAGCTCCGGCTCAAATTCAATCGCCCTGGTGGCAAAAATCCCAAAACGAATAGGGACGGTGAATATGGTGGCAAACTCTTTCTGATTTTCAGCTTTCCTGGCCATAAAAGAAGCCGCTACGGAAAACTCCTTACCTCCCTTTTCGATTTGAGCATAAAGCATTTCAGCAGCAAAGATCAACATGCAACACACGGATAAAACGACGGCAATCCTTTTGTTGTTCATATCCTGCTCCTTTATGTCACGCCCGATGCAACCGCCGGATGCCATCCGGCGCACTGATCAGAGTGAATATTTCCACGCGCTCACTGCGGCATTAAGCATAGCGCCGCATTCCGGCCGAGCGGAGCGAGGGCGGAAATCTGAGCCTCACAGGATGAACTTGCCCTTCGCCTAACTCAGTCCTCTCCGGCCGTCGAAAACAGCGGGAACAAGGGTATACTACAAAATTACAGCAAACCAATCAAGGGATAAAATCGACGATGCTTTTACAAAGAGCTTGATCTCAAATTCACAAAAAGCTATATTTAAACCATGTCTTTCATATTAAGCCTTGATTAAGGAGATGCGATGATGCAAAACAAAAACGTTTTGTTGGGATTGCTTATTGCCGGCGGGCTGATGACCACGGACGTATCGAGTCAACAGGCTTTTAACGGGCTGAACATGAACCTGGGCAATCTGTCGCGCTTGTCCCATGCGCAAACCCGTTCCATCAGCGCGGAGAATTTTAACGGAGAAAAAGGCAAAGGCGGCATGGCCGTGGACGGCACCGGCGCCAAGGCGGCCCGGGAACTGGGCCAGACATGGAAGATATCTCCGTCGATCAAGATTGAAGCGAAGAAGCTGGTCACACTGGCGGATATTCAGGGGCCCGGCGCCATCCAGCACATCTGGATGACGCCATCGGGCCATTGGCGCTATGCCATCATTCGTTGCTACTGGGACGGCGAGACCGAACCCTCCATCGAAGCGCCGGTGGGCGATTTCTTTGCCTGCGGCTGGGGTCAGTACAGTCAAATCAACTCGTTGCCGATTTGCGTCAACCCCGGCAGCGCATTCAATTGCTACTGGGAAATGCCTTTCCGCAAATCATGCCGCATCACCTTTGAAAACATCGATGAAGAGCCCATGGTCCTGTATTATCAGATCGACTACACCCTGACCGAGGTGCCGCAGGACGCCGCCTATTTGCACTGCCAGTTTCGCCGCAGCAATCCCCTGCCCTACAAAACCGATTATGTGATCCTTGACGGCGTCAAAGGCTGGGGTCAGTATGTAGGCGTATATATGGCCTGGGGCGTGAACAACAACAGCTGGTGGGGCGAAGGCGAAATCAAGTTCTTCATCGACGGCGATCAGAAATTTCCCACGATCTGCGGCACCGGGGTAGAGGATTACTTTTGTGGATCGTACGGTTTCGAAAATCCTGAAACCAAACAGTATCAAACCTACACCACGCCCTACAGCGGCCTGTCGCAGGTGATCAAACCGGACGGCGTCTACAACTCGCAACAGCGTTTTGGTCTGTATCGCTGGCACATCATGGATCCCATCCGTTTCGAAAAGGATTTAACAGTCACGATGCAAGCCCTGGGCTGGCGCAGCGGCGGCCGCTATCTGCCCTTGCAGGACGACATCAGTTCCACCGTGTTCTGGTATCAGACCGAACCGCATGCCAAATTTTCGAAATTGCCGGATAAGGATTATCTGGAAGTGCGCTAGTCCGACTTCAAAAGTTCTCTCAACTCCCTTTGAAAAAGGCCGACTGATGAAAAATCCATTCCGCATCGCACGCGCACTGGTATGCCTGCTGCTGTTCATCAGCGGATGCCGGGGAACAAGCACCAAAAACCTGGAAGCAGGGTTCCTGCATCCGCCGGCACAGGCACGACCCTGGGTGTACTGGTTCTGGCTGAACGGCAACATCACCCGTGAGGGCATCACGGCCGATCTGGAAGCCATGAAACGGGTCGGCATCGGCGGCGTGCTCATCATGGAAGTGGATCAGGGAACTCCGGCCGGTCCGGTATCCTTTGCCGGCAAAGAGTGGCGTGAACTGTTCGCCTTTGTGTGCCAGGAAGCCGATCGACTGGGACTGGAAGTGAACATGAACAACGATGCCGGCTGGTGCGGCAGCGGCGGCCCGTGGATCACGCCTGACCTGGCCATGCAAAAAGTCGTTTTCAGTGAAACCAACCTGGAAGACGCGCAACAGGTCGATGTCGTTCTGCCCCAGCCCCTGGCGACAGCCGACTATTACCGTGACATCGCGGTGCTGGCCTTTCCAACACCGGCGAAAGGCGCACGCCTTGACATGCTGCCCGGCAAGACAGCCGCCGTGACGCAGCACTTTGCGTCACCTGCCTCCTTTCCAGACATTCCCAAAGAACAGACTGTGCTCCGCGACCAAGTGCTGAACCTCACCGGGCGAATGGACGCTGCCGGTCGTTTGCAGTGGCAGGCGCCGCCAGGGAGATGGACCGTCTTGCGATTCGGCCACACGCTCACCGGCAAGGATAATCATCCTGCGCCTCTTTCAGGTCGTGGCCTCGAATCCGATAAGCTGAGTCGGGATGCCACGGATGCCATGTTCAACGGCCTGATGGGAAAGCTCATCGCCGATGTAAAGCCGCTGACCGGCAAGACGCTGGTATCCACGCACATCGACAGCTGGGAAACCGGCTCGCAAAATTGGACGCCTAAATTTCGTGAGGAATTTCAAAAACGCCGCGGCTATGATCTGCTGCCCTTTCTGCCGGTACTGGCGGGACGCGTGGTGGAAAGCGTCGCTGTGTCCGAACGGTTTCTGTGGGATGTGCGCCAGACCGTGTCCGACCTGCTCATCGAAAACTATGCCGCCCGGTTTCGCACCCTGGCGCATCAATATGGCTTGCGACTCTCCATCGAAGCCTATGACGATGCGCCGTGCGATGAAATGACCTTTGCCGGCCGGGCGGATGAACCCATGGCCGAGTTCTGGTCCTGGGGCAACCAAACGGCCTACAGCTGCACGGAGATGACTTCAGCAGCACATACCTATGGCAAACAGATCATCGGCGCCGAAGCCTTTACCGCTACCGACGGCGAACGATGGCTGCTCCATCCCGCCAACGTCAAGGCCCTGGGCGACTGGGCGTTTTGTGAAGGCATCAACCGTTTTGTATTTCACCGTTATGCGTTGCAGCCCTGGCGCGATCGTGCGCCGGGCATGTCCATGGGACCCTGGGGCTTGCATTATGAACGCACGCAAACCTGGTGGGAGCAATCCAAACCGTGGCATGACTATCTCAGCCGCTGCCAGCACCTGCTGCAGCAAGGGCTTTTCGTTGCCGACATCTGTTATCTGCAGCCGGAAGGATCGCCGCGTCGGTTCTCGCCCACTCTGCCCGGGTATGCCGGCAATACGCCGGAACGCGGTCGTTATAATTTTGACGGCTGCAGCGCCGAGGTGTTGCTCAATCGCATAAAGGTGGAAAACGGCTGCCTGGTCCTGCCCGAAGGCGCCAGGTATCATCTGCTGGTGTTGCCGCAGATGCAAACCATGACGCCCTTGCTGTTGGCTAAAATCAAAGAACTGGTTCAAGCCGGTGCTACGGTGCTCGGTCCGCCGCCGGTTGCTTCCCCCAGCCTCAGCGATTATCCGCAATGCGATAAAAAGGTGCAAAAACTCGCCGCCGAATTGTGGGGCGAAACCGCCGGCGAATCCGCAGGCACAGGGCATCGCGTCGGCAAAGGGCGCGTCATCTGGGACAATGCTTTTACCTCCTCTATTTTTAAGGCAGAATGGCTGAGCCCGCTGAATGGGGCGAAATGGATCTGGTTCGCTGAAGGCAATCCTGCTGAAGCGGCGGCTGTCGGCAAATGCTATTTCCGTCGTCGCTTTGTCCTGAATGCACACCAACGCATCGCTTCTAGTAAAATATTGATTACTGCGGATAACCGTTTCACCTTATGGATGAACGATCACATCGTCGGCTCCGGCGCCAATACCTCTGAGGCGTTTAAATATGACGTGACAAGCTGGCTCAAGCCCGGGGAAAACTGGCTGACGGTGGAAGGCGAAAATGCGCATGATTGGGCAAATCCGGCCGCATTGATCGCCAAGCTGGTGATCAAGTACAGCAACGGCGATTCTCTGGTCGTGCTGTCCGATTCGCAATGGACTAGTACGCGCCAGGTCCAGCCGCAATGGCGGACAGACAAAAATGCTCCTGGCTGGAAGCCGGCCATGGAGATCGGCCCCCTCGGCATGAAACCGTTCCCTGTGCCGGACGTATGGCTTAAAACTCCGATCTATGTCTATCCCAAATTTGACGCTATTGCCGGCGTGCTCCAGAAGATGGGCGTGGCGCCCGATTTTACAGCGAATTCCTCGTTCCGCTATGTCCACCGTCGCATCGACGACATGGATCTCTATTTTGTCTCCAATCGCACGAACGCCTGGCATGGGGCCAACTGTACGTTCCGCGTCAGCGGCAGAACGCCGGAGCTGTGGAATCCCCTTACCGGCGAGATCAGGCCGCAGCTGCTCAATCAGGAACAAAATGGCCAGACCACGATGCCGTTATGGCTGGAACCCAGTGGTTCCGTCTTCGTTCTCTTTCGTACCAAAGGAAAGTCGCGCATCAAATCCATCGAGCGGGACGGTCTCGCCTTGAAGCCGGACAGCCTTCCCCCATCCTGCGAGTTGATGGTCGATACAGAGCACAAGACGATAGTGCGGGCATGGCAGTCCGGGCGGTACAAGGTGCAGAGGGAAACAGATATCCAGACTCTGGACATCGAACTGCCCGCGCCCATAGAATTGACCGGACCGTGGCGAATCTCTGTTCCGATCAGGAGCGGCAGCGAGCTACAGGTGAACAGCGACAAGCTCTTTTCCTGGAGCGACTACAGCGATGCGGAGGTGCGCTATTTCTCCGGCGCCGCCGTGTATCACAACGCCTTTACGCTGCAAAGCAACAATGGAAATAGGCGCCTTTATTTGGACTTGGGCCGAGTGGCCGTGATGGCGCAAGTGACGGTGAACGGTCAAGAGCTCGGCACGCTTTGGCGCGAACCTTTTCGGCTGGATGTGACCGACGCTTTGCGGATGGGCGAAAACATCCTTGAGATCAAGGTCACGAATCTTTGGGTAAACCGGCAGATCGGCGATGAGCTGTTGCCGGAGGACAGCGACCGCAATGCCGACGGCACGCTCAAATCCTGGCCGTCCTGGCTCATGGAGAACAAACCCAGTCCCACCGGCCGCACCAGCTTTACGACGCATCGGTTGTGGAACAAGAATGATGTTCCGGTCGAATCCGGATTGCTCGGGCCGGTGCAACTGGTGGCAGTGCAAGACGTGAAATTGCCCTGATGCGAACTGTCGGATTATGATAAAAAAATATCTATCGAACCAACTTGTTCGTCCCACGGGGTTGGTGGGCAAACATCTCATCGGCAGGCTGTGGAACCGGCACAACCGGGCTCTGAACGAGAGCACCTTTGTGCATCTGCAGGCCCTTAACAATGATCGGATTCTCGAAGTCGGCTTTGGCGGCGGCTACCTGCTCAAAAAAATTTTCACTGGTGTTTCCGCCGGTGCGGTTGCCGGAGTGGACGTATCGCCGATTATGGTGGAACAGGCCCGAAAAAAGTTGCGCAAGCACATAGATAGTGGGGTTCTGCACCTGCATCACAGCGCGGTAGAGCACCTGCCGTTTTCTGCTGCCTATTTTGACAAAGCCTGCTCGGTCAATTCAATTTTTTATTGGACGGATTTAGCGGCAGGCCTTATAGAGATCTATAGAGTTTTGCGAATCAATGGTTTCTTTGTGCTGACGTTCACGGGCAAAGCAGATCTGAACAAAAGGGGGTTTACCAATCCCGGCATCCATCCGTACGCCAACGAGGAGGTGTTGGCAGCATTACGACAGGCCGGATTCAGATACATAACCATTGAAGAAGCGCAAGATGCTCATCGGACCTTTGCGATGGTTAAGGCGGTGAAATAAAAGATGCACCCTTCAACCTGGAGATGAGTTCCCTCAGTGGCGATTCGGTATGATTCGTCTCTCACCAGTCCCGTTGAGGAGCGATTCAGGTCGCGCACCGATAGTCGGTGCAGAGTGGTGGGCCGTCGAACAGAGCCAGAGCTGCAAAACAGCGGGCCGGCAGCAGCCCCGGGCAACACCCGGGGACGGCGCAAAACGGCGAAAGAGCATATATGGCCCCGGTAATCACCAAAAAACCAACACGAAATATGTGGAACGCGTTAAAAACCGTCGAGTCAGTGGGTGAACTGTTCATCCAGCGGCCGAATAACTTGGCGGGATCTGCGAATAGGTACACGAGTTCAAAAGAGGCTTAGTGAGCGGCTCATGCCCTCTTAACGAACCCCATGTATTCAAATCTTGATAAAGATTTTTTTCTGATATAGCCAGTAGCACACATACCAGAACCCGGCCCAGACCCCCAGACTGGTCAGCAGGCTCACGGCCAGCTCACCCTGCCAGGAAAAGAAAAGCTTGACAAACGGACCGATCATCTTTTCGATCAGATCGCCGCTGCCGATATGAAAAAAGATGTAGATAAATATGCTGTTCATCCCCACCACGATAAAGAACCATGCCAACCTGGGAAAGAGCTTTTTTACATCGATCAGCCAGTAGCAAAGGCACAGCGCCAGAATGGTCCATCCTCCGCTGGCGAACACGAAAGAGGCGGTGGCGATTTTTTTAATGATGGGCGTGATATGGAAAAGATCGAGCGCATAGCCGATCACTAACGCAGACACGCCCGCGACGATCATCAGCGTCATTTTCTCCTTTGCTGACTTTTCACTCATTAAAAGCCTGCCGCAGAGGACGCCCCACACCGTGTGCGCGGTCGTCGATACAAAGTTGAGGGTCGCCCAGATGCTGGCCTTGTCAACGCCTTCTATGGTATTGTTGAACCAGGCTCCGAGGTTCTGATAAGGCGCCCAAGGCTGATTAAAACCGGCAACCGGAAAAAAACGGTAAGCCAGATCGATGAGGAGAAGAAGGATCAAGGTAAAGAGGAGCTGAAAGGCAAAGCTTTTATTTCTGATCAAAAAGGCAACGAGGTAGGTGACCGATAACTGCGCCAGCACATTCTGCAAGCGGAAAACCAGGTGATCGGCCTCAATAAAATACAAAGCCCAGCCGAAGAACAATAACAAGAAAGATCGTTTAAGGGCATGTCGATTGATCTCGCTCAGACTGTCGCCTTTCTTGATCCTGTTGGCAACGGCAAACGGAATGGCCACCCCGACGATAAACATAAAGAAGGGCTGGATCAGATCCCAGAAATGCAGGCCGTTCCACTCATGATGTTCGAGCTGGGTTCCAAGGAACTGAAAAAAACCGTTGTCGATCTTCTGCAGTTTGCCAAAAAGATGGGAGGCTTCGCCGGCTAATAGAAACATGGTAAACCCACGGAAGAAATCGACCGAAGTCACTCTTCCCGGCAGGGGCGACAGACGAGTCTGTGATTCAGAATTCATAAGGGACCGTTTTAGTTATGAATGACTGTTTCTAAAATTGATTTACCCCTGAAAGTAAATTAGCCAACCAGTGTTTGAAAAGCAAGCACAATCGCCCTAGCCGGCAAAGGATATGGCGCTGAAAGCTCAACCGGCGCAGAAGGAATGGTGCAGGGTAACGGACTTACCGCGTTGGCGGTTCACGGCGCCATTTCATTTACAAATCACTTGCTCCCGTATTGATAAAAAATTATATTAAAGCCGCCTAGAATAGACGCCTGATGCTTGGATCCTTGATGGATCCCCACTTAACTGATCCGGCACAACGGAAGGAATTCTGACCCGATGAACGCAAAGTGGCTGACCCTTGAATCTCAAAATGACCTGTTGCACTTGGACAGCGAAACGCTGCGTCTGGTTTCCTTGCGTTCAAAAACAGCCGGAGAACAGGAATTCATCATTTCACGGCCCGAACATCCCGTCTTTCTCATCCACTATCTGGATGAGGCAAGAGACTACCAGTGTCTTTCTTCGCTTCAGGCAGCCTCCATCGTGGTCAGCCGGGAAGCCACGCCGCAGGGGATCACGGCCCAAGCTGTCTATCACTACACCCCGGAGCTGGATCTGGCGGTGACGGTCCGTGTGGCGGCATGCCCTTCAGATCCCTTCGTCCGCTGGAACATCAACATTCAAAATCACAGCGGCCTGGAAATCGTCTCGGTGCAATATCCATTCGTTGTTTGCCCCTATGACCTGGGTGGGCAGAGAGGATCGGAGAGATTGCTGCTTCCGTTTAATTTCAGCAAGCTGCTACCCGCGCCGACCAGGGAGATGATCGGTCCGGATTGCATGGATGTCTGGGCTGTTACGCGGGAAAGCGGCTGTTCGGGACTGTACCGAACCTATGCCACCTGGAACCATTACCCGGGGTTGCAGTTCGCTCAGTTTATCGCCTTGTATAATGATCGTGCGGGGCTTTATCTGGCCTGCGAGGACGCGCATGGACACATCAAACGGATTCAGGCGGTGCATAGAGAACCCGGCATCAGACTTGGCGTGGCCCATATAGGCGATTGGCCGCAAAAGGGCAATCGCCAGTTAGAGTATGAAACCGTACTGTGCAGCTTTACCGGCGATTGGTATAGCGCAGCGGAAATCTATCGAACGTGGAGTCTGGCGCAAAAGTGGGGAAAGGCGCTCTGGCAAAGGACGGACATTCCGCAGTGGCTGTTGGATTCAACGCCCTATATCGCGATCAGGCTTCAAGGCCTTGACGACAACGCACCGGTTTTCCCGGTGGCGGAATTTCTCCCTTATGAAAAATGCATTCCCCTTCTCGAGTCCATCGCCCAACGCGTCCAGTCGCCTGTGACCGCAGTGCTGATGGGCTGGGAAAAAGGCGGACCGTGGGTTTATCCGGACAGCCTTCCGCCTGTCGGCGGCGAGGATTCCATGAGAAATTTCACCGCCATGGCTCGCCGGAGGGGCTGGCATGTGGGTGCTTTTAATAACGGCACTCGATGGGTGATCGGGCACAATTGGAATGAGTATGATGGCCGGTCCTTCTTCAAGGAAAACCAGGGCGACCGCAGCGTTTGCAGATTGCCCGATGGCAGGGCCTGGCTGGACTATTGGGATCAAAGCTGGCGGCCGAGCTACCCCTGCTGCGTCGGCGCCCAAACGACCCGGGATATGGCCAAGCAGTTTGTGGAAAAGATGATTGACTGGGGATTTGAATCCATTCAGTTTTTCGATCAAAACAACGGCGCCACCGCCTTTGCCTGCTTTGCCGATGACCATGAACATCCCCCAATGCCGGGCCGGTGGATGAGTCAAAAACTGCAAGAGTTTGCCGCCGAATTGCAGAGTCTGGCTGCATCAGTGGAAGGCCGGCAGGTCATTCTGTCTGTGGAAGCCTGCGTCAATGATTACTGCCTGCCGTACTTTCAGGAGGCGGATGTACGGGCCGTGCCGGAAGGAAGCTATGCCGCGGATGATTTGGCCGCGCACACGATACCGCTCTATCAATTTCTTTTTCACGAATGCCTGATTCTGCATGGCATGATGAGCCGTGGACCGGAGCCCTATCATGTGCCCATCGCCAACGCGCTCAACGGGGTGCTGGGTGAAATACCCGGCGGGGTGCTGACCGGAGACGGAACGCTTCTGGAAAAAGACACATGGAATTGGGGAGAATGGAATCCCCGGACAGGCGACGCCGACAACGGACTGGAAATGATCAGGACGGTAACCGCCCTGCGCCGTGGCGCAGGCAAAGATTACCTTGTGTATGGCCGTATGATGCGGCCTGCCCGCGTCGAGCAAATAAGCGTCATGGAGTGGGAGTATAAAGGCAAGCGACAGGCGATCGCCGCCGTATTTCATAGTGCATGGCAAAATCCGCAAGGCCGGTTTGCCGTGACGCTGGCGAACTGGACGGAAGATCGTCAAACAGTCCATATTCAGGATCAGCGATTGACGCGCCAGGTCCGGGAAATTATTTCCGGCGTAGAGATGACGGAGAGCCTTCGCGAGTCGGTTGGCGGCGAACTAACAGTGGACCTGCCGCCCTTGTCAATCGCTTTGATCGAAAATTCAGCAAATCCGGAGGAACGATGAAGCAGATTTTCAGCAGCGGACAGACCGTATTGTTTCTGGGCGACAGCATAACCGATTGCGACAGAAATCGAGAAGACGTCGCTTCACTCGGCACAGGCTATCCGTCTAAAGTGGCGCACATCTATCACACGCTGTTTGCGGAGGACCGGGTACGATTTATCAACAAGGGCCTATCCGGCGCACGGATCTCTGATCTGATCTCGATGAATAGCACCGATATCCTGGAAACCGCAGCGGATTTTATTTCCATTCTCGTCGGAATTAATGATGTCTGGCGCCGCTACGACGCCAATACGCCGCGGCCGGTTCAGGAGTTTGCCGCGCACTATGCGACTCTTCTCGAACTGATCAAGAGCAGACTTCCGCAAACCCCGATACTGATCATGGAACCCTTTCTGCTGCCCACCATGGCGGACAAAGCCTGCTGGCGCGAAGATCTTGATCCCAAGATTCAGATCGTGCGCGAGATGGCCGCACGCTATGCGGATTATTACATTCCGTTGGATGGTATGATGGCGGCAAACTGCGTAGCAAAGTATCGGCCGGCAGAATTATCCGCAGACGGCGTTCATCCGACAGATACCGGACATGCGCTGATTGCATCAGCGTTTCTCAAGACCCTTGGCGTCGTGTGACTGCAGCGGCTCGAATCGCCGCCGCAAAGTATGGGTCCAGCGGCCCGCTTTTTACCGGAAAGACACTTTGCCGGTGGCGGCTTTTATCGTGCAGACCGCTTTCTTTGCCTTTCGGGTGTCCACGCGGACGATACGCCGCTCTTCAAGGTGGCCGGAATCCATCGGCAGGGACAGTAGAAATCGCTTCGGTATATCCCGTGAACATTCGTAGGCAAATGTAAAGTTGCCCGGGTTCGTGGGGTCTGGCTGAACGGTGAAGGAAAACAGGCCGAAAGCGGTGCAAAGCCTGCTGAGGCCGATGGGACCGCCGGAGGCGAACCATGCATCCGGAACCCCCGCTAAAAGATGCATCGAATCTTGATACTCAAGGCATAATGAATTGATCATCATCTCAAGAATGCGGCCATTGCCGCTGGCGTTCGGCTGCCAGGGCAGGAGCCATATCAGCTGCGGACAGAATCTTTCGCTGGCGATATGGACGTCCCGTGACGTCGAATACGCCAGCGTCATATAGAAATAGCGCAGCGCTTTGATTCGTTCACCCCGCTCCAACCACAGCCGGTGCCAGACCTTTTCAGCGCTGTTTACGTAATAGAGATCGATTTCACCTCCGGCGGTTTTTTCCTGGATTTTCATCAGTTCTACATCTTCCATTTCAGGCATCCGGGTGGCGAAAAGATCGTTCATCTCCCCTGAATGGCGGAACTCTGCTTCGATCACCGGTATCAAGTCATCCTGCGCGTCGACCATTTTACTGTCGAGGAGCGCAATGTGCGAAAGGAGCACGGGGGGTGCGTCGTTTTCCGGCTTTTTCTTCTGCCGTGAGGCGTGTTGCGCTTGTTCCTCCATCAGCGTTTTCAGGGAGACGAGGATGCATTGCCGATAGTCATCCGCCTCTGCACGGAGACGCTCGGCCTCGGTAAAGCCACCGATTTCAAAAGATCGCGCCAGCTTGTCTAATCCGCGCCAGGTGTAGACGTCGGTGAACAGCGAATAACAATAGTCAGGCCAGTCCGTCGCTCTACCGGGCGGCATGAGCCCATAGTGAGCCGGCCTGCCGCCGCCGGACCGGATATCCTTTGTCCGTGCCCGCTGTCCCGAGATCCAGCCTGCGGCCTTGAGCAGAGCGGCAGAATCCCGGCGCAAACGATTGAAATCCCCACTGAGAATGGCATGATCGGCGAAAATCCCGATGAGGGCGCCGGTCTCGCACATCCAATGAATATGCGGACGAAATGAGCCTTCAGCGGTGCTGATGTCTCCTTCCGGACCCTTGTGCCCGTACTGCGTGGTAAGGAAATAATCCAGCACCCGTTCCACCTCGCTGTGAAAACCCTGCGCATCCATGACAGAAAGATAGTTGGAGGATTCCCAGCCATACACTGTGGAAAAGGGGTTGAATCCGCCCTGACCAGGCTTTAAATGGGAGGTCGCTGCGTTCCCCCCCATGAACTGCAGATTGTTGCAGGTAAGAACCCGATAAATGTTCTGAACGATTTTTTCCGGAACCGCAATCGTCGTGGCGTGCGAGAGCGTCCGGCTCCACGATCGCGTCTGCCGCCGATACTCGTCGTCAAACGAAAGGGAAAGCAGCCGGGAGCGTTCCGTTACCGCGAACGCTCCCGGCTGCGTCCTGCTTCCTCCCACTCCACCCATCTGCTTCGCATGCCCGAGCCCTTCGTATGGTATGATAAACTCGATCAACGCCTCCTGCTCTCCCGTAAAGTAAATATCAAAGGTCAAATGGGCGCCGGCGATTGTTCGAGTTTGCGGCAAAACGTTTTCGCTGTGCCTGAAGGCATCGAAAACAATCCAGCCGTCCCTTTGCACATTCTCCGCCGTTTCGAGATTTAAGGGCGATTCCCAGGCCGCCCCCCAGGGCTCAAAGACGATGTAATCTTCATTCGCATGCGAATAGAAACGCGAATGGGGCGCTTGCACCGTGAGCCAGGCGAGCGTCAGATTACGCGCCGATTCAGCGGATAGCCGCTTTATGGTGAGCCGAACCAGTAAAAGTTTTCTGCCGTCCTTCATCGTCGTGGTAAAGGATTTCTGTTCAAAGGAAAAGCCCTGCTGCGAAACGCGTTGCGTGAGAAGCGGGAGGCACTCCTCCTCGAAACTCTGTTCCATCGTCTCATAATCAAACGACACCACGCTTGAATCGTTGACGATCACGAATCCATAGCCGACCACCATCCCGGACTGTTGAGGCGCCGCCTCATAGGTCAGGAATTTCATATCCGGACGGACGGTGATGATCCGATGGTCGCACGGCTGTTGCAGATAGATGCGTTTGCTTCCCGGCAAAGGCGTGATGGCGCTCATCGCGGCATAGGAAGGCGGTACGGCATCATCAAATCTGAGTGGTTTGACCGGCGGTCTGGGCCAAGGTTTGACAAGTCGGTTGATGCGTATTTTTTTTCGCGGCTCCTCAGCCCGGACGAATTTCCCGCCCGCACAAGAAATCGCAGCCGCAGCGCAGCTCTTAAAAAATGTTCGGCGTTTCATAGTGATCCCTTTATCGTCACTGGGCCCTGCAAAGATTAAGATACCGAAGGATAAGGCTTGTCCGTTCTTTTGCGGCAATCTAGTCATATTCACATTGAAACTCAAACGCATTTTCAAAATCCGCTGGAAGAACGACCGGTCGCCTGCAGCCATTAAGAAGCGAATAGTGCTCGACCGCAGTCCGACCGGCCGAAGAAAAAGGGTCACAGCTTAGCGCGAGAGTCTACAAACAGCTTGATCTCAATGGAGCAAAAAGCTATATTTACGCATCGTAGAGAATGGAAACAACGATTCGAGCCGACGGATGAACATCTTTGTACTTGATCTCGACATCGACCAATGCGCGCGTTATCACTGCGATCAACACGTTGTCAAGATGATCCTGGAGAGCGTTCAGATCGCTTGTACAGCGCTCAATGAGAAGGGATTCCAGACGCCTTACCGGTCCACCCATAGCAAGCATCCCTGTGTTCTATGGGCAGGAAAGTCCTTCGCCAATCTGCAATGGCTGCTGCAACTGGCGGAAGCCCTGAATCGTGAGTACCAATACAGATACCGGACACTCAAGGATCACCGTTCCCTTGCGGTGGTCGAGCAGATTCAAAAGATGCGGTTTGAATCGATAGGGCTCACCGAGTTTGCGCAAGCCGTGCCTGAATCCTACAAAGTTCCTGGAGATCCCGTACTGGCCTACAGGAATTTTTATGTGGGCGAAAAGCTCCGGTTCGCCAGATGGACGAGAAGGAGGAAACCGGGCTGGATAGACGCCATCGTCCGTCAACAGGCGGCTTCTTTTATCAACAAAGGCGTTTTGTAGCATGGAAGGCGAGCAGTCGAGGCGATTAGCCGAAGAGATTCGTTAACGTAAAAAGATCGCTCACCCTTTCATCTTCGCGGGCGCCGTTCCCGGCGTAGGGGAGGATGGATTCAGTGTAGCGATCCTTTTTCTGCCGGAGAGGATCGGCGGCTCTATCTTATTTGGCCAAGGGTGCGGCCGGCTGATACTCGAGAAAGGCCTCATACAGCGCGATGATGTTGTCCAGCGGCGTCTCGGGCATGATGGAGTGGCTGGTGCCGCCGATGTAGCCGCCGTCGCAACGGCCGAACAAATCGACAAGACGGCGGACTTCTGTCTTCACTTGTTCCGGGGAGCCGTGGATCAGCAGGCCCTGCACATCGACGCCGCCGTAGAAACAGAGACGGCCGCCGAATTCGCGGGAAAGACGCTGCACATCCATGGCCTGCGGCTGCACCGGATTCAAAACGTTCAAGCCGATGTCGACGAGATCCGGAAGAATGTCGACGACGTTGCCGCACATATGCATCCACACATGCGCCCCGCCGGAACGCACCCGGTCGAACATCCGCTGGTAGGATGGTTTGTAGAACTTGCGCCAAACGTCGGGATGGATCAAGAGCCCTTTTTGGCTGCCCCAGTCGTCCGAAAAAAAGATGCCATCGGCGCCGCGCTGGAGCCATTCGTCGATGATCGCCAGGTTGTAGTCGACAATGCGGTCGCGCAGCCTGCAGAACGACTGTTCGTCCACATAGGGATCCATCAGCAGGTTTTCGAAACCGCGCAACATCCACAGCCGCTCAAAGAGGGAGAACCAGACGGCGGCCTGCACGTAGCGCTCCCTGCGGTCCTTGAGGATTTCATCGATTCCGAAAAACCGGCCGGGATGATGAGCGTCCGGAATCAGTGAATCCGTAAAAGCTTCATACCCCTCGCTCAACGGATAGGATTCGGTTTTGGCGCCGTAACCGTCGTCCACCCAGCCGGTGTGCCATTCGTCGGTCCAGCGGGTGATGCCGTCCTTAGTGACAGGTTCAACGGCATTGCGGGCTGCGTTCAGCCAGCGCAGCAGGTCATCGGGAAAGTCGGCTTTCAGTTCAGCAATTCTTTCACGTTTGCCCGGGTCTTTATCCTGCAGCCAGTCGAGATCCACGACGATATCGACTGGAACGTAATTTGGCTTTCTGAACTCGATCGCACGCGAATAGGTCTCTCTTCCGGTCATGAAATCAGTCTCTTTCTTTTGCATGCAGCGGATGGGCTTGATCGTCCTGCTAAATCGACTGCGCCGCTATCCCCGACGTCCTCTCAATCCTTAAAAGGGCAGGCTCTCGTTCAACCCCAGCTCTTCGTTCAGCTGCTTCATCATCTTTTGCAGCTCCGCGTTGAGCGGCACCCCGGTTCGCGGAATGGTCTGTTCCTTCAGATACTCCTTCTCCCCTGCGGTATAGATGCGCTCCTGGCCCGGCAATTTAGCCGACGCCCTCATCTCGCGCACCAGGTCGCCGGCGATCTTTTTGAACGTTTGGACATCGACGAAATGAGCGATATCCAGGGCCAGAAAAAAATGGCCCAGGCGGTGCGGAATATTTTTGCCGTTCTCATCCACTCCGGACACACCCCAACAAACGGGGCCGGCGCTGAACGCGGCGGACAGGATCTCCACCATCATGGCCAGTCCATAGCCCTTGTAGCCCGCATGCATTTCACCCAGACCGCCCAGAGGCAGCAGCGAGGCGGCCTTTTGGCCGAACATTTTCAACAATTGCGGCGCGTCGAGAACGTCCTCGCCGTTCCGGTCCACGGCCAGTCCCGGCGGCACCGGCTTGGCCTCGCGGTCCAGCACTTCGATTTTTCCGCGCTGAACGATGGAGGTGGCCATATCCAGAACAAAGGGACAGGCCTCGTCCGTGGGCACGGCAAAGGCGATGGGATTGGTGCCGAGCATGGGATCGCAACCAAAGGTGGGCGCAATGGAGGGGCGCGCATTAGTGACGGCCAGGCCGGCCATGTCCTGCTCCACCGCCATCAACGGATAGTATCCGGCGATGCCAAAATGGCTGCTGTTGGCGACCGACACGGCCGCCACCCCGGTCTGCCTGGCTTTTTGCATGGCCAGCTTCATGGCGTGATAAGAGATGACATGGCCCATGCCGTTGCGGCCGTCGATGAGCGCAGAGCCCGCTGATTCGCGCACCATCTCCCAGCGGGTGACCGGTTCGATGATGCCGGTGCGAATGCGATCGATGTACATTTTGAGCCGGCCGATGCCGTGCGACTCGATGCCACGCAGATCGGAGCGGATGAGCACGTCGACAATAATCGCCACATCCGCTTCCGGCACCCCTACGCGGCTAAAACAGGCGGACATGAACTGCTTCAGGGATTCTACAGAGATTGTCTTTTCAGCCATGGGTCTCTCACTTTCAGAAAGGTCACAGGGAAGGTGATGGGCGACGGCGCGGCGGTATAAGATTCCGTTCAGCCCAATTTCTTACGCAGATCATCCAGGGTCACCCCTTCGGCGGCGGCGGATTCGTGTTCCAGGATCCCGTCGACCTCCTCCTGAACCTCGTCGACATAATTGTCCAGATTCGGATCATTCAGGGTGATCTCTTCATAGTCATCGGCCAGTTCGGCGATAAAATTTTCGCGGAACGGCGCCGTGATCTGAGCGCGATCCACCAGCGCCAGGGTGCGATGGATGATCTCGAAATAGATGACGCGGCTGTTTCGCCACCGGCCGGTGTTGCGGTACAGCTTGGCGCGGGCGAAGAGGATCTGACAGGCGTCGATGATCTGTTGCGGTTTGATTTTGTGGGAATGGGGAAAATCAAAAATGTCCGCCACCTCTTCGCGGATGGCGGTCAGCTCGTCGGCATCAGCCGGCGGTATGAAAAAAAGCGACAACTCGGGAAACACTTCGATCAGATTGATCAGGACATCCACCAGGTTGTTTTTGTCCTGACCGCGGATGGCCTTGCGCAGCTCCTGCTGGCTGATAAAAGTCTGTGGTTCGTTCAACCAGCACAACAACAGCGCCACCTGATGTTCGCACCGACTGCTGCCGGCCGGACAGGTGCAGCGGCCGAAGAGCTTTTCGCCCTCCACGACCACCTCGACGCGATACTTGTCTTTGCCCTTGACAATGGCTTGCAGACCATAGGAGGACTGAAAGCGATGCCGGACCAGACCGTTGTCATAGATCTGTTCCCCCACGTGGTAGAGGCCGGCCTCGGCGTAGGTTTTTACATCCAGTGGCGTGATTCTTGATGGCATGACGAACGTCCTCCGCAATTCATTCCGCGGCCCCAAGAGGGACGACTCACCCCTTTAAAGTGGACACCCTCTTGATCTCGCGAATTTTTTGCAGGATCAATTTGAGGGTTTCACGATCCAGGTTATCCCCATTGGATTTTTTCGACAACGGCGCAGCCGTTTCCTGGGAAACGAAGGTGACCGGCGCCACCCCGACCTCGACCTCTTCGAGATTCTTTTTCAACACCAGCAACAGAGCGCCGTCCTTTTCATGGGCCTCCTTGATCTCCTCCCAGGTCAGATGCTCAAAGCGCGCTGCCAAGGGCTTATCCACGCTCCCCCACTTTTCCGCCAACGGCGCGTAGCCGATCAGCGGCCGTACGGCGACAAACGCCTTTTCATAGATGCGATATTCGGAGCCGCTGACCGCATAGATAAAATAGGAATTGAGCATGCCGCCCACCAGAGTGATCAGAAAGGCCAACCGGCTGAGCGGTTTGGCCGCGCCGTGCAGGCCCAGGGCCGCGCAGAGGATGCTGATGCAAATACCCATAATAAACGCGGCCAGCAGCCAGGAAAACGCTTTGCCGACCAAACGTCCGCTGTCCTTTTGGCGCCAGCGCAACAGGACGCGTCCAAAATCAGGGCGATCGGATTTATGCCATTGTCTCATCTACCGCCTGCTCCTTCGCAATAAAAAACCAGATTCAGGAACCCCGGCCGATCAACCCGCGCGCGATTCCGTTTGCCAATATACAAATAATGTTGGAAAAGTATCAAGTTAAATTCTACTCCACCTTGACCAGGCGGAAATCCCCTGATCCCTGCCGGTCGGTAAAAATAAAGCGTTTGTTCAACCGACGATACTGCCAGATCTCCACCGCCGGCATACCTGGTTCTGTGGCGTGTCTTTCGATCTCATCGGGCGTGCCGTTGCGCACCAGCACCCGCCCCCGATCGCTTTTCCAGCCGATTTGCCCGAGGCCGGCCACGGTGAAATTCTTTTCGGCAAAATCAATGCGCCGGTAAAATTCCTCGCGCAACTCATTGACCTCGGTGCCCGGCGTCGGATCCCGCTGTTGCCAGAATTCGGCCAACAGCCGCTGCTGTTCGTCGCCGGTTGCGGCGCGGATCCTGTCCAGATCGCTGCCGCGGGCGATCAGAGCGAGCTGCTCCAGCTCCAAATCCGCAAGGTCGCCGTGGGGCTGCATCGGCACGCGGCCCCAATGAACGAAAAAGGAGCGTTCGCTCTTCACCCGCACCGCTCCGGCGGTGGCCTGCACGCTCAGCAGATACTCGCCGGGCCGCGTGATCAGCTCGTTCAATTGCAGACATTGTGCCGACACTCCGCCAGGGACCCTATATCGGCGCTGGCCCGCCTTTTGTCCATTAGCCAGCGAGAGAGCGTACTCGATGGTCATGCTGTCCTGGCCGGTTCCATACAGCTCAAAATAAGCGCCCACTTGCGCTCCTTCATCTCGAAAGCCCTCGCGCAGGTTGGGCGTGAAACGGCGCAAGCCCGCGCGGCAATCCTGTTGATCGGTCATCACCAGATCGCTGATTTGCAGCGACGGTTGGCTGTAGTCAGTAAGTTTGAGCGCGATCGGCCGTCCCATGTTCACCTGCGTTTCAGCATCCAGCCACTGGATCTGGTAGGTATAGTCCTCCGGCGGCAGAGTGAAGCACATGCGCTTCATCATTGGGCGCTGCCGGCTGTTGGTGGAGGCGAAATCGTTGACCGCGACGGTGTCATGAATGCTCTCGAACGCCGCCACCTCCTTCTTCCGGTTGTAGATGATGACGGAGAGTTCATAGTTGGCGCGATACCAGGTGTCTGACTTTCTCACAAAGGTCAACATGTCGTTGACCAGTGCGAAATGAAATTGCACCTGATTCAGACGGCGGTCGGTGGAATCCGCAAAGCTGTAAATCCGGTAGGCAAAGATATCCTGGCCGTAGGGATTGCGGCCCGATTCACCGCCGGGGCCGCCGGGCAAGCGGTTTCCCATCTGGCCCCAAGCCAGGGCGCCCCATAGCAGGATCGGAAATAAACCATGCCTGTATCGTATCATAGTCCTTCTTTTCCGTTAAATGCACAACGGCTCACCGCGCCGAACGAGCCGGATTAGCGGAGCACGGCCAGCACCTCCAGGGCGATCTCATATTTATCCTTGGTGAACGGAGGCATGAGATAAAGACCCTGAATAGGCGTCCGTTCGCGCAACGCTTGAATCGATCGCTGAGCGATGTCGATGCCGATGGCGCGGCTCTCCTCAGCGTTTGCGGCTGCGGCCATTCGGCGGACCACAGCCTCCGGCACGGTCACGCCGGGTACTTCGTTATTGAGAAATTCAACGGTGCGAAAATTCATCAACGGCATGACACCGGCCAGGACAGGAAGACGGAGATCGGCCATCCGCTGAAAAAATCTCTCCATCTGCTCGATGTCAAAGACCGGCTGCGTGAGCACGTATTCGGCGCCGGCTTCCGCCTTCTGGTGCAGGCGCCTGATCTCCAGCTCCAGATCCAGGGCGCCGGGATTGGCGCCGACGCCGATATGCCAGCCCGTGGCCTGGCCGATGGCATTTCCGGCCAGATCATAGCCCTGATTCAATGCGCTGATCATGCGGGTCAGGCCGATCGAATCCACATCAAACACCGCCGTGGCATCCGGATAGTCCCCCAGTTTGGGAGGATCGCCGGTGATGGCCAGAATGTTGCGCAGCCCGAGGGCGTAATGACCCAGCAGATCCGACTGCATGCCTAGCAGATTGCGGTCCCGGCAGCAATAGTGCAGAATCGTCTCCACCGGCAGCGAGCGCTCGATGATCTGCGCCAGAGCGCTGGGCGACATCCGTGAGGAAGCGCGCGGACCATCCGGAATGTTGATCGCATCCACGCCAAAGCCCACCAGTTTGCGGACGCCGTTGAGCACCGGAGCCGCATCGACCCCGCGCGGGGCCAACACTTCAACCGAGAGGACAAACTTTTTACCCAGCCGTGCGGCCAGCGCGGATTTTTCTTCACGACGCACGGTTTCGACCTGCAGCGGATTTTTGCCGGTCCAGGCAGTTGTTGGACGGATTCGTCCGGGACGAACCGCAGCCGCTGCGTTGGCAATGGCTTTGATATGTTCCGGCGTGGTGCCGCAACAGCCGCCGACAATCTGAACGCCGGCGGCGATAAACCGGCGGGCGAACTCGGCGTGATATTCCGGCGTCGACAGATAGATCAGCCGGCCGTCCACCATCCGCGGATTGCCGGCATTGGGTTGTGCAGAGAGAAACCGGCCGCCGCTGTGCGCCAGCCGCTCCACAACCTCCAACATCATCTGCGGGCCGACCGAGCAGTTGGCGCCGATGACATTAGCGCCTGCGGCGATAAGGTTTGGAACCACCGCCTCAGGGGGCAGGCCGTATTTGGTCACCCCCTCCGCATCAAAAGACATTTGCGCCACCAGGGCGACATCTGAGAGCTCACGCAGGCACTTGAGGGCCAGCGTCAGTTCGTTGAGATCGGAAAAAGTCTCCAAAATGAAAAGATCAACGCCCTCATGCAACAGCGCCAGCGCCTGCTGACGGAACACGGAGCGCGCTCCCTCCTCGCTCACAACCCCCAGCGGCGCCAAAGGAACGCCCAGCGGGCCGATGGAACCGGCCACCAGCCCCTCCGGCCCGGCGGCTTGGCGCGCCAGGCGAACGCCCGCCTGATTGATGCGTTCTACCTCTGATTCCAGACCATGCGCTTTCAACTTTAACCGGTTGGCGCCAAAGGTGTTGGTCTCGAGGATGTCAGCCCGGGCAGCGGCATACTGACGGTGAATATCTAGTACCAATTCCGGCGCGGAGAGATTCAGCTCATCATAGCAGCGGTTGATGAAAATGCCGCGCTGATACAGGAGCGTTCCCATGGCGCCGTCGCAGACCAGAACAGACTGCTCAAGCCGGTTCAGCAACTCATCGGCTTTCCCGACAGAGTTCGGCTTTCCCGCCTCCGCCATGCTCAATAGTCCGCGCCCAAAGACCACAGCACTTGCGGCGTGGAAGCGGAACGATGAAAATTGGTAGGCCAGGCCAGGTCCATGCGCAGGACGAGAAATCCAAGATTCATACGTACGCCGAACCCATAGCTCATGAACAGGTTCTCGGTATAGAGACGATCCGGATCCACACGCAGAATCTCTTTCGTACGTTTCGAATTTTTGTCCCAGGCTACGCCGATATCGGAGAACAGGGCGCCGCCGATATTGGACAGGCCGATCGGCAGCGGAAAACCGAACAGCACCTGACGGATCAGCGGGAAGCGGAACTCCAGGTTGCTCATAAAGAACCGGTTGCCCTCCAGAGTGTAGTAATCCGCTCCACGCATGGGCATTTCAAACGACGCAAAGTAGATGTCTTCAATTTTTTCCACACGGATGTCGCCGTAAAAATAATTGTTCAGCCAATTGGACACGCCGCCGAGGAAAAATTTCTGTTTGTTCTTCCCTTCGCTCAACCCGCCAGTAAAGCGCAGGGCGAAAGAATAATCGCGCACCAACCGGATGTATTTTCTCCAGTCGCCGCGAAAGGTTGCAAAGTCGATGCCGTTTTTGCCCAGCCCCGGACTGTAGGTTACGCCGAAGGTCATGCCGCTGCCATTGGTGGGGCCGGTATATCCCCACACCGTGGTGTCCTTGGTGTAGCTCAGGCTGTTGAGGAGAAAATAGCGGTTGCGCGGCGATAAAACGCCGTCGGACACCGCCATATCGACGAGTTCATCGGACAGGTCCATATAGCTGCGGCTGATGCCCATGGCGCCGATGCCGAAATCGATGCGTTCATATTTGTTCAGGGGATTGCTCAGCAGACCGCTGATGCCGAAATTGCGATCGCGCACCCAGCCGAAATAGTCGGAATAGAAGAAATACGCATTATGATAAAAACCCGCGCCGATGTCGAGCCGGTTGGGCAGGTAGAAATAGGTCAACCCATAGTCGGCGTTGCGGAAATCGCCGTACAATCCCACGGCGATGTTGAGGCGATGATCGCCCATCACATCGGAGAGCATGATGTTGGTCATCCCCTGGGTGCCGAAGAACTGGCTGTAACCGACCGATCCGTACACCAGGTCCGGCGTCAGCTTGACTTTATACTTGTTGATTTTAAACTCGCCGGTGGGCAGCGCGTACTCGCTGGAATCCAAAGCGATCTTTTTCATCTCAGGCTGCGAAGAGAGGCGGCCTTTGGAAAAACCCTCATCAAAGACGAAATGACGGTAGGCCTCGTTTTCTTCATCCGGCTCCTCTTCCTCGGTCTTGGCCGGCGCCGTCTCACCCTCCTCAGCCAGCAGGTCCGCCTCCAACGCCGGATTCTTGCCCTCGCGCAGGCTCTTGACAAAATTGGTCTCCTGCACCACCACCTCGCCGGGTTGAATGGCCAGCGGATTTTTCAGCATAAACAGATCATAGCCGGCGTAATAGAACGAGCTGAAGGCCAGCCGGTCCGTGCCGCCCCAGGAGGGCTGAAACGCACCTGTCAGCACGTTGGTGATGGGATACTCCTGGCCGTCCTCCATGTTTCTCAGATACAGGTTGGTGATGCCGGAGCGGTTGCTGGAAAAAGCCAGGTGTTTGCCATCCGGAGAAAAGACCGGAGTACGTTCGATAAAATCTGACTGAATTAGCCGGGTGATCTCAGAGCCGTCGGCGGTTATCTCAAAGATATCGTAATTTTTCATATCCAGCTGGCGCGGGGAGAAATGCTCCGGCACGTCCTTGGGAAAATCGCCGCGGTCGCTGACAAAAACCAACTTTAATCCATCCGGCGACCAGGAGGGCTCTGCATCGCTGAACACGTCGTCGGTGATCTTGCGCAGCTTTTTGTTCTTGATGTGATAGGCGTAGATATCGCTTTGACCGTGCTTCAGTCCCATGAAGGCGATCTCATGACCATCCGGGCTCCAGGACGGATTATAGATGCCGTCCAGACCGAGTTGCACGCTCTTTTCGATCTTACCGGATTTGACGTTGACGATATAGATGGCGTCTTCAGCGCCCGCTTTGGCGGTGAACACGATCTGCTTGTCATCCGGACTCCAGCTCATGCCCGGGCCGTGGACCCACTGCAACTCTTCCAGGTTGCCGGCGCGCTGCCCGCGCACCAGGCTTTTCAACACCCGGCCGTCGATGGCGCTCATCAGATAGATGTCGAAAAAATCACTCTTGTCGCTCTTGAACACCAGCTTGTCGCCGCGATGGTTGAGCGTGGGATTGATGTTGATAAAACTGCCGTCCTTGCGGTGATCGGTGAGCCGTTTGGCGATCTCCTCCGGCTCCTTGCGGTTTTCTATATCCGGCCAATACTTGCGTTTGATGTAGCGGTGCCACCGTTTGGTCAGCTCTTCCTCGTCCACGCCGATGGAATTCTTCAACCCCTTTTCAAAGCTCTTGGCGATCTTGACCTTGCCGATCAGTTCGCCGACTTTTTCCTCGCCGTACCGTTCCGCAATATAGTTCCATACGGATTGTCCACCCTTGTAGGCCATAAAACCGTAGAGATAAGGAATCGGCGGCACATAGCTGTTCAGGGTGGCGTCGCGCATGTACATGTCGCTCTCAATATCCCACCCCCGGCTCTCATATTCGGCCAGTCCCTCTATAAACCACAGGGGCAATTGCAGCTGCGTCAGGCCGGTGATGATAGACTGCACGCCGGCGCCGTAGACCATCTGCAACATGACCGCATGCGTCAGCTCATGATGGATCACGTGGCGGAACTTTTCCCATTCCCCTTCATAGGGCAACATCACCCTGTTCTTGAAAAACTCGGTAAAGCCGCCCACAGACTCTTCAGGAGGGGACAGGTCCACATTGGTCTGTTGAAAATCGTTGTGACTGTTGTGCACGATCACCTTGAGGCGTTCCTGCAGTTCATAGCGGAAAGAGTGGCGCAACGACTGGTAACACTCCTCAGCCACCTGACCGACAAAGGTCGCAGCCGAGTTTCCGCCTTCGGTGAAATAGATGTCAAAATGCTCGGTCTGAAGGTACAACCAATTGAACTTGCTGTATTGCACCTTGTTTTTGCCGAAATATTGACCAAAGGTTGCATCCGGCATGCTCAAGCATAGGACCGTGACCAGCAGCATCGCCAGCGTTTTTTTCATAGGATACTCCTAAAAAGCCGTTCCATCAGGCGAATACACGGATAAAATTGAGAAAAAAAGGTTGAATTTGATGCCATAATTCATTAATTCTCCCCACGCCGCAATCTATGGTAAGGAACAAAAACCACACGGCCGCTATTCCATACGATAGGTCACTATTAAAACGAACAATGATCAGCCAAGTTCCGGGGGTAAGGGAGAAAAGACATGATGCGCAACCTGATGATGTGGATTTTGGCCTTGCTGCTTACGGTCGCTTCGGCCTATTATCAAAGAAAAACCGGTCCCACTCATCCCGAGGCCGGACAGGCTGATCTGGCCGGCTCCCTGATCCAGTACAAGCTGCTGCGAAGCCACGATGTCGGCGATCAGCCGGTGAACCTGCAGGCGCCCGATTCAGCTGTAGAGGCCGTTCTGGTTTACCGCCGGCTCAACTCTGCGGATGATTGGACGCGCAAACGAATGAGCCGGCAGGGAGACGCGTTGATCTCCAGTTTGCCGCATCAACCGCCGGGAGGCAAGCTGGAGTATTATCTGGAGGTCGAAAAGGGACAGGAGACTTTGCGGATTCCTGCTGACAGCCACATCACCACCCGCTTCAAGGGCGCGGTGCCGGCCTGGGCATTGCTGCCCCATATCCTGTTCATGTTCGCCGCCATGCTGCTCTCCACCCGCACCGCTCTGGCTGCTTTAACCGGCTCACAACGCCTGCGCGCCTATGTGTGGTGGACGGTCGGTCTGCTCATCCTCGGCGGCATGATCTTCGGCCCACTGGTGCAAGAGTACGCCTTTGGCGATCTGTGGACCGGGTTCCCGTTTGGTTACGACTTGACGGACAATAAAACTCTGATCGCTTTGGTCAGTTGGCTGTGGGCGCTTTGGGCGATGTATAAATCCCCACACCCCAAACGCTGGATTCTGATCGCAGCGGCCGTAACCCTGGTGGTGTTCATCATCCCACACAGCCTGCTCGGCACAGAACTGGATTACAGACAAACTCCGGCCGGTCGATGACACGGCCGCGCAACAAAGGGCTTTAACCCGGATTAAAGCCTAAACGCCATTGCCGCGCAACTTGGCTTCGAACGAACGAATTTCCTGATTTCCCGGCAGCACGCCGATCTCGAGATGAAAAGTCTGGCTCTGCCCCGGTTCCAATACCCGCAGCGCGCCGCGCTCGCGCGCGCTGCGCCGGCCTTCCGGGTGACAATTGCCGGGCTCCATGCCCACGACATAAGCCTGCTCACCCATCATCTTCCACTCTGTGTACAGCGGCAACTCTTCTTTGGGATAACAGAGATAGATGCCCAGACCCTGGTTGTTGTTAAACACACGGTTCACCAGCCCGACGTTGACCATGCCCTTTTCATCCACATCGTGGTCGATGAAAAAACACTGCTCCGCATAGTCCGGCGTGGGAGCTTCGAATTGCTGAAAAAAGTCAGCGCCTTTTTCCGCCTCCTCATCGCGAGGCTCCATGGCGTTGACCACTGCGATCAACTCTGAATGCTCGCTGACAATCGGAAAACCGATATTGCAGTGGTAGAGCACCATCAGCGGGGCTGGTTCAAATCCTTCGTTCTCGATCACATCCTTGATCCACAGCCGCGATTCGCCCAACCGGGTATACAGACTGCGGCGCATCACCAGGTTCGGACCGAACAGGCGGGCTTCACGGATTTCACCTGTGGCCCACAGCAGGTACTCGTCATCCTCCCATTCAGCCCCAAAACAAACATTGCGCGCCGGAATGTTGGACACACGGCCATGCAATCCCAACTCCTCATCCATCTCTTCATCGATATCCGC
>DAIQOA010000047.1:0-19682 GCA_036788095.1 bacterium
AGAGATGCCTGCTGTCAGGATGCGGGCCGGCTCGCGCATCTATGCCGGACGCTATAATTTTTGGGGGGATGAATTTGAAACCGGCCATTGCCGGGTGTTTTTCCTCATTGAGATCGAACGGCACGGAGAAGAGTATACCCTTGAATGGGCGGACGAGCGGCTGCGCCCTGTTTCGCTGTCGCTGTATCCTTCAGCCAAACGGCCTGCTGTGGCTATGCCGCTGGAGCTGCGACCAAACCTGACGACCGTGCACCCGCGTCTGCTGTTCTCTGAGGCGGATCTGCCCGATCTTCAACGCCGCAAAGAGGGCAGCCATGCGGCGATCTGGGCTGAAATAAAAGCGCTTTTAAACAACGCGCGCCTGGCATTCAGCGTCACTGCGCAGTCCAAGCTGCCGGATGGGCCGGAAGCCCTGCATGAGATGGACCGGGTGATTTTGTCCGCTTTTTCCGTGTTGATGCAGCCGGATCCGCAGAGCGCGGCCGAAGCGGTCAAGGCCTTTTCGGCATATTTGCGCCTTGCTGCGGCGGATGACTATGAACCGATGTCCATCGACACCCAGGCCGGTGAATGTCTGTTCACTCTGTGCCTCGGTTATGACTGGATTCATCCCTGGCTGCCGGCGGCGGAACGCGAGCGGGTGGAGAAAGAGCTTTTTCGCCTGGCTGAAAAGGTTTGGCTTCATCTAGGGTATGAAAGGGAGGATTACAGCCAGGCCCATTTTCTCGGCTGCAGTCATGGATTGCTGGCTTTTTCGTTGCTGTTTTGGCGCGAACATCCCCGCGCTCAAGAGTGGGCCGCCTATCTGGCCGGCGCGTTCAAAGTCCTGATGGAACAAATGCCTGAGGACGGATTTTACGGCCATGGCATCAACCTGTGGATCTATGAACATGCTTTCATGATGCGTTATCTGGAATTGCTGAAGCAGGGGTGTGCGCTCGACTTTTGGCAGAACACGCCCTATTGGCGCCAATCTTCTGAATTTCGTCGCGCCTCCCTCAGTCCGGACGGCCGGTTGGGAATCACCTTTGGGGATCCGCAATATCGCGTCGCCGGCGATGCCTGGATCCATTATTTGATCGCCCGTCGCACCGGCTCTTCAGCCGCCCAGGCGTTGGCCCAACGCCTGGCTGAGGGGGAGACCGCCGGTGTCGATTTTCGCAATGCGCCCGCACGCCGGCGAGTCTGGGAGTTCTTGTATTTTGATCCAAGGGTGCAAGAGGCTGAACCACATGATCCTGTCGTCTTTTTTCAGGATGGCGGACAGGTTTTTCTGCGCCGGCGGAACACGGGGAGTGAGACTCTGATCACCTGCCGCAGCGGCGCACCGCTGGGCCACGAACGATACGCCCACGGAGAGTGGGGAGGCTATGGCCACAGCGATCCGTGCAACGGCGCTTTTTTAATCTGCCGCAACCGTTCTTTTCTCGTCTGCGGGCCGGGTCCGGTGTACCGGCGCGATACGGCATTGCACAACACGGTTACCTTTGACGGCTGCGGCCAGATCGGCGACGGTCTACCCTGGGCGCCGGAGTTCATTCCCGCGGATCGATTCAGCCGCCTGATTCAAACCTCGGTGGAGCAGACCTCGTTGCTGATGGAGGCGGAACTGGCGCCGGCTTATCTGGATTTTCTCGGCGTCCGTTCCTTGAACCGGCGGATTTTTGCTCCCCATGCGGATGTGTTTCTTGTGCACGACCGCATCGAGCTGGAAAGAGAACGTGAGGTGCAATGGAATCTGCATACCTACGCGGATCCTCAGCTGATGACAGATCAGCCTGCGTTGACGCTGCTACTGGCAGATGGACGCGAGCGCCTGCGAATATGCCCTCTGTCGCCCGCAGCGATTTCCTGGCGGTCCGGGACCAGCGAGTTTGTGCCCGCCTATCCCCATGGCGGCGAGCGGGATCATTTTATTCAGTTCTATCAGCGAGCGCGCAGCCTGGAATTCTGTGTGTTGCTGGATTTCGGCAATCGCCTGGTGAAATACGATTTGCAGAAAAAAGCGGATGGATGGCGGTTCGATTTTTGTCTGGACGGCAGGGAAAACACGCTGTTACTCTAATTTTTTTTAATGATTTCGAAACGCAATCCGTGGCGCAATCCATCGGATTGCGTTTGAGGTCGCGCCACGGTAAATTTGGTTCAAGTTCTGTTGTTGATTCTTTGCGAACCAAACGAGGATTTTTGCTGTGATCGATATTCGGCGTCGTTTGTTGCTGCTATCCCGTCAGGTAGCGGAACGCCACTATAATCCGCACACCCGGCTTTGCCTGATACCGCGGGAGACCGCCTGGTATGCGATCACCCTGCTGGAGAGCGGCTATATTGCGGATGTTCAATTGGCCAACGAGATTCTCTCCGGCTTGACCGTGGAGGATGGAACCCATTCGCCCTGCACCCTACTGGCCATTTACCACCGTTATCACGCGGTGTTGGATGGATGTGCGGTGGAAAACATTCTGAGAAATTTACAGACCAATCTGCTCATCTCTTCCACGGTGCGCTACACGGATGGCAATGTCAATCATCCTGTAGCAGCGTTTGTCAACCTGATCTGCAGCGGCGAGCTGCTGCGGCAGCCGGTCTACAGCGCCATCGGTAAACAAAATCTGCAGGCTTTTCACCGGCTTATAACCAGCCGCCGGCATCAGCTTCATCAGCAGGCCGAGATGGCGGAGTACAACAGCCCGACCTATACCGCACTGACGCTGTGGTTCCTGGCCCTGGCCGCAGAGCTGGCGCAGGATGCAGAAACGCGGGAACTGGCGCTGGCTTTGGAGCAAGGGCTGTGGATCAACCTGGGCATGCACTGGCATGAGCCTTCGCAGCAGTGGGCAGGCCCTTTTTCCCGCGCCTATGCAGAGGATTCTTACGGCGGCTATTCCGCCCTGCATTGCACAGCGGCGTGCGCGCTCAATCGTTCCCTGTTTTTCGAGCCCCGGTTGGCCAGGCGATTCAACCATCCTTCCGCTTTAATTCAGAATGCCTTTCCAGCCATCCTCCGGTTTCATGTTCCGCAACAGGCGGAGGCCCTGTTTTTTAATAAACCGTTGCCCTATCAATTTCGCATGACTTCCTATTGTGAAGCCTATCATGAAAACGGCGTGCAGCCGCTGGGCCAGGGCGTGGTTGCCTGTTTTGACGACGAGATCTACCCCGGTGGATGGAGCGATCTGACCACCTATCTAACCCCGGAGTATTGCCTGGCCACCGCCAGCCGGCCCTATGTCAACGCCGGCCAGAGCGACAGCTTTACGCTGCGCTGGCGCAGGGCGGCGGAGGTCAAAAGACTGGCTGACTTTCGCAGTCTCTATACCCGCATGGTCTTTAATGAATCCACAGTGGGCCGGGATAACATATGCCATGTCGTCGGCGCACCGGTTACCCGGGATTATTTGTATGAAGAGGGCCGCTGTTTCACCTGCCAGCATGAAAACTCGGCGGTGGTCTGCTACGCAGCCAAACGGGCTGGTCACAAAAATTTTTCCTCCCTGCGGCTGGATCTTATCTTTTCCTTCCACGCGCCATTCGATGAGCTCTATATCGACGGCCAGCCGGTGAAACGGTTTCCTTTTGACGGCCGGCGGGTTGAGAAAATTGTCATCGCAGATTTTAACGTCTACCTGGCCCTGTTGCCGTTATCCGCCGATATGCCGGCCGGATTCGGCGGACTGACGCAAATCCGGCAGGACGCGGATCATCTCATTCTTTCATTGTACAATTATCAGGGCCCTGCGATTTCGCTCGAACGCGAGCGAATGAGTCTTATCCACAATGGATTCGTCTGCGTGGTGGAGACGCGTAGCCGTTTTGCCCATACGCGCGATTTTTTACAGTACATCGATTCTGCTCTCCTGCAAGAGCGGGAAATGGAAAACGGTCGGCGTTCGATCCAGTTCATGATCGGATCCGACACACTGGATTTTCAGTTCAATCCATTTAACGAACAGATCCTGGCACGGCGCTGGAACGGGGAGGAGGAGCCGCTCTTTCATTTCGAGGTCAAGGCCGATCCAGCGGCGGGAGCGGAATATTTTCCGTCCGCCCTTTATCTCAAACCAATGCATTCACAATGACCCAACGCCTATCACTGCTGGAGCTCGCTGATCAGTCTCTGTGGATTTCGGACGACCGGATCTCTGCGCAGATTGCCACCGCCTGCAACGCGATCAGCCAGATCGATTTTCACGGACTGCAGCCGGTGAGCCGCAATGCCAAACTGCTGCAGCATTCCGGGGGCGTTTTAAGCTTTTCTCTGGAATCGCTTTCGGGTTCGAAAGTTGTCACTGTGCCCTTTTCACTGCAACAGATAGACGTGTTTCCGGCCGGCGTACGTTCGTCGCTGACTTTAGCGGATTGGCACTTTGATCTGGAACTGGTTGTGCGCGGTTCCTGTCTGTGGGTTCGTTGTCGGAGCCGCTCCGTTAAGGATGTGCACACGCCGCCGCCGTTTCGATTTGCCGTGACCTGGAATCGTCTTTCCCAGAGCACCGCGGTGCACGGCCAACGGACCTGGGCCGAACCCGAGTTGATCGGCGCCGATCGGCTGCGGCTATATGCCAGGGACCAAATCAAACTCAGCGAATGGCTGCAAAGAACCGGCGACTATCAGGGTGATTTTCTTATTCCCGAGGAGTGGCGCCGCATCATCTTCCGGCGCCGCTGTGTTTCCGGCACTGCGCACTGGGAAGACGTGCGCGACGAATACAAACAGACGCCGCTCAAACTGTACGATGCCGGAACCTGGATCGACCTGGGCGGCGACGGTTTCAGCGTATCTGTCTCCGCCGCGGATCGTCATCAATTTAACTCTGCGCCCTTTTGTCAGCAGCCGGGCGGCTGGACCTCTTCCGTCTTTAAGGTTCGTTTTTATTTCTCCGCTCCCCCAGCTGCGCAGGCGCAGAAGGAAGAGGCCGCGCCGTTCGATCAACAGCAGCGGCGCTACGCGCACATGCAAGCGGAATCTCCCGAACTCGTCTGGCCGGGGCATGAGGCGGTCAGCGGCTTTTTCACCAACGTACCGCAGGTGGTCGAATCGGCAAGGGTACAGGATTACGGCATGACGCGAGCCTGTCCCGGCACCTATTATTGGATCTGGGCCTGGGACAACATGGTCACCGCCCTGGCGCAACGGCATTGGGGGGATATCGACAACCTGCGCAGAATGGTCGAGTTCCTGCGCGTGCATCGTGATCAGGACGGCGCCATTCCAGGGCGATGGACCCGTTCCCTGCAGCCCATGGACAGCCGCGGTTTCGGCGGATTTGATTTTCTCTTCTCTGAACTGGTTCTCATGTTGTACGCGGAAACCCGCGATGATCAGATCCTTCACGCCAATTATGCGACGGTACGGCGGGCGTTCGACACCCTGGCCGGTGCAGCCCACGACAACGGCCTGGTTCCGGGCATCGGCATGTACCCGGATCTTCCGCAAAAGATGGGGCGTACTGAGACCAGCTATGTGGCCATCGACAATGCGGCCTGGTATGCGCTAAGCCGCAATATGGAAAAGATGGCCTGGATGCTGCAGGACGAGCTCACCGCCCGGCGAGCCCTGGCTTTGGCGGAAAAAGTGGGATACCATTTTCTGCCGGTGTTTTGGGACGAGGAAAAAGGATTCATTCACGATTCTTTTGCGCCTGCCACCGGCGAACGGGTGGACAGTTATCCGCTGTTCTCTCTGCTTTTCCTAGAGTCTGCTTTCGGCAGATATCTGCTGAAAGATAAAATCCATGCATGCAGCCGCTTTATCGCCGGACAGCTCTTGATTGAGACCGGACTGTCGCTGACCCCAGCCTGGGATAGGCATCATCAGAGCGAACCGGCCATGTCTTCATGGTATCCCTATTGGGATTTTCCCGCGGTTACGGTGTGGACCCTGGCCCGGAACGGCGATGCCGTTCAGCGATGGCAGAGCCTGCTGGAACAGACTTACCAGGTCCTGGGATATTGTCCCGAGTTCATAACCCTTCACACAGCTCCGGAGGAGAGGTGGAGCCATCATGGCGCGGCCTGGAATCTGAATTGTGCGGCCGGATGGTACAACGCGCTGTTGATCGGCCTTTTCGGTCTGCGCTTTGATCTGGGCGGCATCACCTGCACCGCGACGCCGAATTACGCCGGCGAACCGCCGCTGCTCACCCGGCTGAGCTATCGCAAGGGACGCTGGACGGTCCGGCGCCGCGGCGAAGGAAATGAAATCAAATTCATTCGTGTGGATGGCGTCGCCGTCCCGGCGAGCCGTAAAGTCCCCGACTCTTTTTATACCACCGCGGATCATCAGCTCGACATCGAGTACGGCGATGAGCCGGCGGCCGGGCCGGTTCTGCTGGACCTGGCGGGCGCCTCGCTGATTAAAGTTATCAACCATGAATCATATCTCGTGTTTACGGTACACGGCCTCGGCGCCGTCGACGTGCTGTTTTCATCGCCGCGCTGCCCGGAACTGGCGCTGGATCAGACCAAGATTTCGCTCCGCTGGGATCCGGCCGACCGGACCGCCTACGCCCGGCTGTTTATGTCCGGCCGTCATGACTTACGACTCAAACTTTAAGCTGGAAATGCAGGGATGAAAAAGCAGCCTCCTCACACGCTCAAAGCCCATCTGACCGGTTATCTGTTCATCTCGCCGTGGTTGATCGGATTCATTCTTTTCAGCCTTGGCCCCATGATCCTCTCCCTGTTCATGAGCTTTACCCGCTGGTCGCTGTTGTCGCCGCCGCAGTGGGTGGGATGGGAAAATTATCGACAGGCCTTGTTCCATGATCCGCTGGTGTACAAAAGCCTGTGGAACACCGCCTATTACGCGGTTTTCTCCGTGCCCCTCGGCGTGCTTTTTTCGCTCATTCTAGCTCTGCTGTTAAACCAGAATTTCAAGGGACAAAAATTTTTCCGCACGGTTTTTTTTCTGCCGTCGGTGACCAACATGGTGGCGGTTTCCATTCTGTGGATGTGGATTTTCAATCCCGAGTTCGGCCTGTTGAACCGGGCCTTGTCGCTGGTGGGCGTGGCTGGTCCGCTCTGGCTGCAGAGTGAGACCTGGGCCAAACCGGCGTTGATCCTGATGTCGTTGTGGGGGATCGGCGGCGGCATGATCATCACTCTGGCCGCTCTGCAAGGTATCGCACCGGAACTGTATGAAGCGGCGGAGCTGGATGGCGCACGCGCATGGCGAAGATTTTTCCACATCACCCTGCCGATGATCTCGCCGGCGCTGTTCTTTAACCTGATCATGAATACCATCGGCTCTTTTCAGGTTTTTACTCAGGCGTTCGTCATGACCGCCTCTTCCGCTGAAGGTAGTGAGGGCGGTCCCAATAACGCCACCTTGTTTTTTGTCCTCTATCTGTACAAAAAAGCGTTTCAGCAGTTTAAAATGGGTTATGCGTCTACGCTGGCCTGGATTCTGTTTGTCATCATTCTGTTTTTTACCATTTTGCAATTCCGCCTCTCCCGTCGCTGGGTTTATTACGAATCCGGAGGGAACAGGGGATGATGGCCAACCGGTTTTCCTTATTGCACTGGTTTTCAGGCGGTGTTTTTTATCTGGCTATGATCATGCTGAGCCTGGTTTTTATGACGCCGGTGCTGTGGTTGTTCTCCTCCTCGTTACAGAGCCTCTCCGGAGTTTTCAGCGTGCCCTATCAATGGATTCCGCAACGATTGCATTGGGAGAATTACCACAGCGTGTTGACCGTGCTGCCGTTTGTCCGCTATTTCGGCAATACCCTCCTCATCACCGGCCTGGTACTGCTGGGCACGTTGACCTCCAGCTCCATGGTCGCCTATGGCTTCAGCCGGCTGAAATTCCGCGGCCGGCAGACGATGTTCAGTCTGTGCATCGCCACCATGCTGTTGCCCGGCCAGGTGACCATGATTCCCCTGTACATCCTTTTCGCACGATTGGGCTGGGTGGACACGCTGCTGCCGTTGATCGTGCCGGCGTTCTTTGGCTCGCCGTTTTACATCTTTTTGTTGCGGCAGTTTTTTCTCACCATTCCCTTTGATTATGACGAGGCCGCACGGCTGGACGGCGCCGGTCCCTGGCGCATTTTCTGGCATATCATTCTGCCGCAGGCCAAGCCGGCGCTGGCGACGGTAACGGTATTCAGCTTTATCGGCGTTTGGAATGATTTTTTCAATCCGCTGATTTACATCAATTCATTTGAAAAGGCCACATTGACCCTGGGCCTGAATTTTTTGAAAACACAGATCATCGGTTCCGGAGTCACCCAGTGGCCGGTGCTCATGGCCGCAGCGGTGCTGGTACTGATCCCCAATGTGCTGATCTTTTCTCTGGCGCAGCGTCATTTTATCAAAGGGATCAACGTCGGCGGCCTGCGGGGATAACTATTTGCAGGGAGTGGATATGTCATACCGTTTTTGCGCAGGGTGGATGCTGCTGATGATGCTGGCGTGGTCTGATCCCGGATGGTGCCAGGAGACCGCGGCTCAGATCGATTCCGCGTTGGCGCGGTGGATTGAAATTTCAGACGGCTCCACCGCCAGCGTCCGCTTTTGTTTTTCCCGTGGCATTGAAAAAATGGATCAACGGCTCAACGCGCTGTACCGGTCGCTTCTGGGGAAACTGAACGAAGAGCAGAAAGCGCTGTTGCGCGACAGCCAGCGTAAATGGCTGGTTTTTCGTGAGGCTGAGGCGAAATGGACCGCCGCCGTGGATCCCAATGCCGGCGGCTCGCTGGCGCTGATCGCAGCCGACTCTTTTCAATTCGAGATGCTCAAAAAACGGGTGAAGGATTTTGAGGCGTTTTTAAACCAGGAGAATCTACGCTAAGTGGTAAAAGGGGCGAAACTGGCTTTTAAACGAACAGGCCCGGCCGATGGCCTTCTATTCGATCGAAGAGAGCTCATCGCCGAGATACGCGGTCTGCAGCTGTGCCAGGCGTGTTTTCAGCCGCGGGGCCCGCTGGTTATCGGCAATCAAGTGCCCATGCCGCTCTTTTGGTGGCAGTACCAGAACCATGAAAATCCCGAACACCATGTGGGTCATAATGCGAGACTGGACCTTGTGGCGCAAGCGCCTGACAAAGTGACGCTGCTGGCGCTGGGCCACCATGCAGCCGGACTGGCCAGTCGCTATCGGATTACGGTTTCCTGGTCCGAATCGCTGAAAAGCTATCACTATCAAATTAACGCCCACCTGCACATTCCATACGGCCGCGAATGGCGCGTGCTGCGCAATCCCAGCCATGGCGAGCTCGAGTTCTGCAATTTTTGGCCTGCAGGATCATTCAGCATCGAGCCGGGCGCCGGCAAACGCTATCAAGCCTGCTATGTTGCGGGCGCTGAATCCGTGCGCCGCATTCCGCACCATCATTTGGAAACCGAGGACAAGCATAATATTCTGCTTGTCCGGAATGATCGCTTGATGTGGATGCTGGAAGAGGCTAACCCGGTGTTTGAGTTGCGCTCGCTGGCGCCGGTGCACGCCGGACTTTGCGCCTATATGTGGGACGCCCATTTCGGCTATCGGGCGACGCAGCCGGGACAAGCGGAGCACCTTGTGCACGGCCCATCGGACTATCAGGCAAATTTTTCACTCTATGCGCTGCCGCGAGCTGTCGCTGCTGCGGCAATCCGCCAAGCCGCAGAGCTTCCGGCAGACGCATTGGAAGAACATCCGGTCTACGTCCCCGGGATAAACACTTTCTCTCAGACCATTCTGGATGATCCAGAGCAACTGGCGCACTTGTGGCCATGGTCCCATGAAGGAGGGGAAGGGGCCAGCCGTTTTTTTCGTGATCGCACTATCGGATTTGACGATACCTATTCTCTGTGCATCGAGAACAGCCATGCCGTCGATTCACGTTGGCTGGCAACAACCCTCGGTCCGGCCTTTGGCGGCCCCCCGTTCCCGGATCAGGCACGATACCGTTTGTCCGGATATCTCAAAACCGAAGCGGTGGAACAGGGCGCTGGACTGGCCATCCGGCTGCACCGGCCCGGACACGGAGATCTGTTCAAACCGCAGGACTATGAGCTGTTTGCAAGCACAACCATGGCCGCCGGCACAGCGGAGTGGCGCCGGCTGCACGTGGAAACCCCCTGTATCTCGCCGCCGCCCGACCGCCTTCATCTGCTGTTGAATCTCCATGGCAGGGGAAAATGCTGGTTTGATAATATACAGCTGGAAATGATCCGCGGTGGTTTCATAGAAAAGGCAGAACCCTAACAAGAGAGGGCAGACAAATGGAACAGTCTGATTCAGCCGCTGCCGTTCCCGGACTGTCCGTATTCCAATTTGGCACTGTTTGGCAGCGATTGTTCTGGAGCGGCCTCTTTGCCGTGGCCATGGGCCTGTTGGAGGCCATCTGCGTCGTCTATTTACGGCGATTGATTTTTCCGGACGGAATGGATAGCAGCCATGCGCCGGTTCCGTTCAACCATGCGCGTATCGAAGTGCTGCGTGAACTGTGCACCATGGTCATGTTGTGGACCACAGCCTGGTTGACGGGCTTTAGCCTGCGATCCCGGATCGCGGTTTTCTTTTATTTGTTCGGCATCTGGGATATCCTCTACTATGTCGGTTTGAAATGGTTCGTCGCATGGCCCTCTTCGTGGCTCGAATGGGACTGTCTGTTTTTAATTCCGCTGCCCTGGTACGGTCCGGTGTTGGCGCCGGTTCTGATCAGCGCTTTTTTTATCATGGCCGGAAGTCTGGTGCTGATCCGCGAGGCCTCAGGTTCACTGCTGCGTTTTTCTCCATTGGTCGTCTGGCTGCCTGTCTGGGGTGCTGCACTCTGGCTGGCGTCGTTCCTCAAGGACAGCAAACCTATCCAACTGCACGGTTACGATGGGGTGAGCTACTCCTGGCTGCTGTTTATGCTGGGTATGGGCCTGTGTGTGGCTGGATTGTGGCTGGCTGTGGCTGGAGCAGTACAAAGAAAGGGAACAGGATAGAAGGCGGGAAGGCCTGAGCCGTTGGTCTAGGCTGTGCAGAGAGCGCTGCTGAAGCATACTTTTTTATTCAGCGGCAGACATGATCGCACGGTTGGCCTGTTGCAGTCGCCGCCAAAGTGTTTCCAGCTGAGATTCTTTCGGGCCGAGCGGATGGATGAGCATGGCGGTTTTGATCAGGTTATCCTGCTGAGCGGCATATCCGTTGATGACCAACCGCTCGACATTTTTAATCGTATGGATCAATCCCGTGGTCGCCGGATAACAGGCGCCGAGGGGGACGGGCGTGGGTCCGTTCTTTTTTATTCTGGCCGGAATCTCTAGAATATAATCATCGGGCAGGTCGGTGATGGCGCCGTTGTTGCGGGTGTTGACGATGTGGATGGTGTTACGGTCCAACACCATGTCGCGCATCAGTCCGGTGGCCACCGTGGAATACATGAAACCGCCGCGCTGGCTGAGCAGCTCCGGCTTTTCGTCCAACTCTTCGCGGCTGTAGAGCTGCAGCAGCTGCTCTTCGATCCGTTGGATCACCTCCCCGCGGGTTCCCTGTGCATCGCGTTCCTGAACCTCTGCCTCCAGCATACGGTCGGTCATATAGTAATAGCGCAGATAAGGATTGGGCAACAGCTTGAGCTGGGCGAGGAATTGCGGCTCATAATCGCTCTGCGGTATGTTTTTCATATTCATTTTAAACCGGTCCCACATCTCGGAAGAGCGGTCCTGACTCTGGATGAGCACCTTCTCCACCCAGGAGAGATGATTGAGTCCATAATATTTCAGGAAAACCTGGTCCGGTTCACAGGCGAACGCCTTGGCGGCTTCCAGCACGAATTCGATGGGCACGTTGCACAGACCGATGCAGCGGTCATGGTGCAGATGGTTGACCATGAACTCGGTCAGTGTTCCCGATGGATTGGAGAAATTGATAATCCAGGCCCGGGGGGCGGTCTGTTCGATCAGATTCACATACGTTTCAATAATCGGAAAAGCGCGCAGGCTGCAGGCCAGCCCGCCCATGCCGGTGGTCTCCTGTCCGATGAGGCCGAACTCTAGGGGTATTTTTTCATCCTGAATGCGGCCTTGCAGCAGTCCGGCGCGAAACTGAAAAATGATAAAATCCGCATCCTGCAGCGCGAGCCGTGCGTCATAGGTCTTGTGCAGCAGGGCCCCTTGTCCTGTTTTTTTCAGCATGCGTTCGCTCAGGCCGGCGACGATGTGAAATTTTCGTTCGCTGACCGGGAGGTCAAGCAGCCAGATTTCGTCCAAGGCCACATCGGTGGAAATGCCGACCAACCCTTCGATGAGCTCCGGAGTGTAGGTGCTGCCCGCGCCGACGATGGCTATTTTCATATCCTCTTCTCCGCTTGATGAGAGGTGCGGATCACCCGGTCCACCAGCTGCGCGGTGAGGTCTATTCCGCAGCCGCGCAGCGCCAGCAACACGGCGCCGACGACCGGTTCGTGATCCGGAATCACCAGTTCCATGGTGTAGCGCTGATGCAGCGCCAGCTCCAGCATGGTCATCAACGGCTGATACCCGGCTTTAAAAAAAGAGCCCTCCAGCACCAAGGTGAACCGTTTTTCTTCCTGGAACAGAGTATCATAAAACCGGCCGACGATTTTCAGCACCTCCTGGGCCAGCTCCCAGCAGATCTGCAGACTTTTTCCGTCCCCCCGTTGAGCTGCTTCGAACAGCACAGAGATCACTTTTTCAACGAACGAAGGATTCTTTTCCAGGTTGATGAACTCGCTGGTGTCGCGCAGTCCAAAGGAAGCGGGCAACATACTGGTCAATATCGTCGGTTCATCGCGGCCGTCCTCAGAACGTCTGGCGGCTGCCAGGGCATAGCCGCAGATGGCCGGCGCGCCCAACCGATCGCCGAGCATCTCTTCCAATCCGCCGATACGCATGCGGACGCCTGCGCTGTTGACGGCAAAATTGGTGTTGCCGGTGCCGCAGGTCACCACCATGCCGGGCTTGCCGGCCGTACCGCTGTGCAATGCGATCCAGCCGTCGTTGTCAAAATCAAATGGGATATTCGGCGTGGTCTCGCTGAAGGCCTGGCGCAGCACCGTGAAATCCTCAGGAGTGTCCGCTCCAGCGGCTCCATAATAGAGGTAACAGAGTTGTTCCGGCGTGATCGCCTGTTGTCGAAGGATCTGCGTGATGGATTGGGTCAGGCGCGTCACCATCTCATCGCGGCCGATCTCTTGATAATTGGCGCCGCTGCCGCGCTGCAGTTGATAGACGACGCCGTCCGTCCCGGTCAGCGCATAGGAGGTCTTGCTGTTGCCGATGTCTACGCCGAACACGTATTTGCTTGGAGATTCGGGCATTCCTTTTCCTCTGCATGTTCATGCTGGATTAAAAGGGAAACATGAGCCGGTGAAAATTCACCGCCGATTGAACAGCTTAAAACGGCCGGCTCGGGGTCTTTCAGCAACAACGGGTTTTTTGCTGAAGGATCGGCGCCTTTGCGATCAAGCTAACATCATTCCCCAATGGAGTATAAAATATCCATCCTGCCATTCCTCGGCGTGATCTGGTTCTCCTTGTATTGATACTGGATGTGTGAAAGATATATTTTCACATGCAGCGGGCCCCGCGTGGCAGAGAGGGACATTTTTTCCAACGGAATGCGATCCGGATCGGTTCTACTGTATGCCTCGTGCAGCCGTTGCACCAGCCCCTTCAGATCGAGTCGCACGCTATCCATAGAAACGGCGTCTTTCTTTAGTGTAAAGACGGCGGCGGTCAGCTCTGCGTCAACAGCGCACGATAATCTGTTTTCGATGAGCTCCATCTCTTGCCTTTCCTGACCGACGAACCGCCCGCTCAGCAAAAAATCGTACCCCTTTACGACAAGCCGGTCCTGCTTTTCGCTGCCCAGCGACCGCATATCACCCCACGCCTGGCTTGCTCCGCGCAGATATTCGATGCCCATCTTTTCCGACACCTCTGCCGGTTTTAGCCGCTCCAAGCGGCCTTTTACTTCTTTGCTCAATGCTTCCGCAAACCAGGGTTGAATGGTTTCATACCCATGCCTCTCGTACAGATAGGAGAGGATGGAACTGATCTGCACCGCGTCCTCCGCGGGGACAGGGGTTGCCGTTTTTTGAATGGAATGGTTGACCAGAAGGCTGTTTTTCAGCAACAGCTGCTGCAGTCTTGTTTTTTGGCTGTTGGCTGAAATCGAAAAGACACTCCAGGGGCCATAGCAAGCCAGAACCGCCATGATGCATAACAGACCTGGAATGACCTTGATATCTTTGCGTTTGCTCAGATTGTAATAGATTGTCAGCAGGACGAGATAGGCCGCTAGCGCCAGAGCGAGGTAGCGGCCCTCGGTAAGGCCGTATTCAGAGATCCTTCGCCATACGGCCAGGGGCAGCATGACGATCAGCGGTATCCACACAATGAAAAACCATTTCCACAGGATACGGCTCCATTTGTTTTCTTCTTGTTCGCGAAGCGGGTAGAGCAGCCACAGCGTCAGAAGGCCGGCGGCGGAAAATCCCAGAATCAGCGTGCTGACCCAGCCTTTGGGCCAGCTCCAGGCCAGAATGATTTTGAAAGCATAGGCGTAGAGGATAAGCAGATAAACCAGCACCACCGTGGAGAGTATATACCGGGCGAATAGTTTTAGGCTTTTGGGATAGTCGTTTTCCTTTTCACATTTGGCAAGATCTTCCGGCACACCGGCGAGGAAAAAACAGGCGCCGAACACGCCCACCAGAAGGGCCCACAGCTCGCCGTACCGTTTGTCGGGAATGTCAATGCCGAACAGCTGATCCAAGGCTAAAAGCGCCAGAGATAGACCGGCCTGCAGCACACCGGCGTAGAACGCGGCGGTGACGATGCGGTAGACCAGCATTTGGGTGAAATGCCATTGGCCGTTTTGTTCTCGAGATCGTGCAAAGGGCGCCACCACGACGAACAGAGCCATCCCGAACAGGAGAAGGAAGAAACGCATGAGATGCACGGAGGGCGCATTATCGAGAAACGATGGGATCGTGCAGCCATAGGCAATGAGCAGAATGACGCCCACGGCCTGCACGGTCATAGCGACGTATTTCGACCAGTTTCTTTTTTCTGCGACCAACGCCAAACTCAGAAGCAGAGGAAAACCGAGCCCAGCGGCCATCAGGATGTTGACAAAAACAGTCGGTTGCTGGGGGCCCTGCTGCTCGATCAGAATCAGGGCCGCACAGGTTCCCACCAGAGCATCGATTACGACCAGAGGAAAACGGGAAAACAGGCGGACAAACTCACGCCCCATCTCCTGAAGGGAGGGCAGCTTCATGTTAGGCCTCTTTCGCTGATGGTAAAAATTTTCTGACTGTCTGTTTTTCAACTGTGGAAATATAACGATTGTTCCGGTTTAAAGCAAATGGTTGGTGATCCGGCCGGGTCACACCGGCCCTTCAGCCGCGGCGGATCGAGGGAAAGGCCATAAAAAAGCCTGTTCCTCCGAAGAGAAACAGGCTTGAGGGTTGGTTCTGCTTTTATTTAACGCGGATGAATTCGATCCGCCGGTTCTTGGCCCGGCCCTGCGGTGTGCTGTTGTCGGCAATGGGATAGCGTTCGCCGAAGCCTAGGGCGGTGATGCGGTCTGCGGAGATGCCTTTGCTGATCAGATAGCGGCGCACCGCCTCCGCGCGCCGCTCGGAGAGCAGTTGGTTGTCCTCCGCTTTGCCCACATTGTCGGTATAACCGCGGATCTCCACAATGGCTGACCGGTCGAGGATCAGAGTGTTGGCGGTCTCATCGAGCACCGGCAGCGATTCGTCAGTCAACGTCGCTTTTCCTGAGGCAAAATTTACTCCAGTCAGAATGACCGCTGAGTTGCTCAACTCGGTTTGCTTAACTTGCATCTCATCCGGACAGCCGTCCTCATCCTGAAAGCCGTTTTTATTTTCCGCCTGATCCGGGCAGCGATCGCGGTCATCGGGAATTCCATCGCCATCCGTGTCGGTCACCTCCGGACACCCGTCGCCGTCCAGATAGCCGTTGACTGTTTCGGCCTGGTTGGGGCATTTATCGATCGTATCCGGGATGCCGTCGCCGTCGTTGTCCGGGTCCGGACAACCGTCTTTGTCCTCAAACCCATCCAGGTCCTCTTTTTGGTTCGGACATTGATCGTCTCCATCCGGGATTCCGTCGCGGTCGTTATCCAGATCCGGGCAACCGTCCTGATCGTCGTAACCGTCCAAATCCTCCGGCGCAGCGGGGCAAAGGTCCTTGTCATCCGCAATGCCGTCCTTGTCGTTGTCAAGATCCGGAGCGCCGTCGTGGTCCTCAAAATTATCTTTATCTTCCGCTTCCATGGGCAGGAGGTCGCAGGCATCGGGTATGCCGTCCAGGTCGTTATCGAGGTCCGGAGCGCCGTCCTGGTCTTGAAATCCGTCAAAATCCTCGGGTTTGAGTGGTTCGAGATCGTACTTGTCGAGAATGCCGTCATGATCGCGGTCGCGTTGATAGCCCCAATACCAGGTCAGGCCTGCCACAAGTTGCAGAACCTGTGAATTGATGTCGTCTTCGCCAGTATTGTCCCGGCGCAGATGGATAAGGCTGCTGAAACGGGCCTGCAAGTCCAGCGAGATGGCAGGGGTGAAATAGAGTTCCAGCCCCAGGCCCTGGTAGAGCAGGCCGTTCTTGCGCCAGCCGCTGAGCCGTTCGCCCCAGCGCCACTGGTGATCCTGCCAGAAAGTCTGTTTTTCTCCGGACAGATAGCGCAGGTCCCAAAAAAGAATGCCGGCCCCCAGAGTCAGGTAGGGTTTGATCGGATTGGTTTTGTTGGCAGCGACTCTGGCGCCCAGGGTAACGGGAAAGAGAAAGGTCCGATACGGGCTGTCGGCGTTTTTTTCAAAGTGCGATCCCGGCAGGCTGGGCTTGAAACTGCCGTACCCGGCCTGCAGATCAAGCATCACCACACTGCCCGGCGCATATTTTAAACCGATGCCCGAGATGTTGCCAACCGCCGCACGGTCCGCTGCATCGCCGAGAAATTTGACTCCGCTGGTGTAGAGCATGATGCCTTTGCCGTTCTCCCAGACCTGCGCCTGAGAGGCAGAGAAGATGAAAAGCAGCAGGAGCATCCGCGAACGTAATTTGCCCATGGTTCACCCCATGATAGAGTGTGACAAGTTGTTCGAATGTCAAATGCAAATATCATGTATATATACCTGTAAAGGGGAAATAGTGCGTAAAGCGCACGGTTGGTCTGATGATTTTCGCCTCAGCCTGATGGATGGGTGCTGAACGGTTTTCGCTTGCATTTGGCCGCCTTGTTGGTTATACTTTGCTGTAAACGAAGGGGTTGACCGTGAAAAAAAATCGCATGTCCGAACTTTTCATTCTGTTGTTGATGGCGTGCGCCGCCGCTTGCAACGCGGCGCCGGACCAGGACGTATCCGCCGCATCCGTGGTGACCATAGCAAACGATGCGTTGGCGCTGGGCTTTGACAGCCGAAACGGCAGCCTGTGCACCCTGTACGATCGCAACAGCAGCCATGAATGGCTGGATGACCGGCTTTCCGCTGCCTCACCCTGGCTGCTTGAATGGACATCAGCGTCCGGCCGCGCATCGCTGGATATCCGTTCAGCCCGGACTTTTACATATACCAGTCCCGATCCCCGGACTTTGGTGATGACATGGCGGGATTTCGCAGGAGCAGAGAACAGCTCACTGCAGGTTCGGGTAACGGTGAGTTTGGCAGAAAAAAAGGCCCTATCTTCATGGCGCATCTCCCTGCAGGGCATCGACAATAAACGAATCGATCAGCTGATTTTTCCCCGCATCGCCCGGCTAAAAGATAGCGGCGAGGAAAGACTGGCCGTGCCGCAATGGATGGGACGGTTGATGAAAAATCCCAGGCTCGAACTGGCGAAACACAACAGCGAGCCGAAGAAATTCGAATGGACCTATCCCGGCATTTTTTCCCTGCAGTGCCTGGCCTTGTATCATCCACAGAGCAGCGGCCTTTACGCCGCCTGCAACGACACTGCGGCTTTTATTAAAAACTTTTCTATTCAGCTCGATACGCTGCAGACCCTGGTGTATGGGCTGCACCATTTTCCCGCCTATGATTCGACGTTGACGGACTATGCCCCGGCCTATGCCGCCCTGATCGGCGTGTTTCACGGCGACTGGTTGACTGCCGCCGAGTGGTATCGGGAATGGGCAACGAAACAACGCTGGTGCAGAGAGAGCCGGTTTGCGGCCGGCAAGACGCCGGATTGGCTGGAAGACACTTCGTTGTGGATGTGGAACCGCAGCCGCTCAGACAATGTTTTGATCCCTGCCGCGGATCTGCAGCAAAGGTTGGGAAAACCGGTGAGCGTGTTCTGGCATTGGTGGCACAACTGTCTGTACGATGACGGATTCCCGGAATATATTCCGCCGCGGGAGGGCGCCGTGCCTTTCAAAGTCGCGCTGACCAAGGCGCAGCGTCAGGGCCTGCACGCCATGGTGTACATGAATCAGGTCTTGTGGGGCATGGGCACGTCAAGCTGGCAACGCGAGAACGCCGCGCTTTATTCCGCAAAAAATCAGCAGGGAGAGACTATTTCCCACGTATTTAATATTTTTACGAACCAGCCGTTGGCCTATATGTGCATGGCAACGCCCTTTTGGCGCAACAAATATGCTTCGCTTTGCGACAGCGTGTTTAACCGCTATCAGGTGGACGGCGTCTATATGGATATGGCCTGCCTGAGCCTGAAATGCTTTGATCCAACGCACGGCCATCCGATCGGCGGCGGCAATTACTGGGTGGAAAATTTCAGCAAACTGGCGGCACAGATCCGCAGCCGGGCGCCAGAGAGACGGCCGGTGATGCTTGCCGGTGAAGGGTGCGGAGAGGCGTGGTTGCCCTATCTCGACGCCTTTCTCACCCTGGAGGTCAGCAAGGAACGCTATGCCGGTCCCGGCATCTGGGAGACGATTCCGTTCTTTCAAGCGGTGTACCATCCGTATGCGATCACCTATGGCAACTATTCCTCTCTGTTGATGCCGCCCTATGATGAGCTGTGGCCGAAACAGTATGCGCCCAAAGAACCGCTGCAAATGCTGGATAAAGATTTCAACACACAGTTTCTCATGGAACAGGCGCGATCGTTTGTCTGGGGTCTGCAGCCCACCATTGCCAATTATCAGCCCTTTCTTGCCCTGGAAAGAAAACAAGAGATTGAATATCTATTCAGTCTGGCGAGGACAAGAAGCCGGGCGTTGAAATACCTGCTGCACGGCAAGTTGGTCAGAGTGCCGGAGGTTGCGAGTCCGGAGGAGGAGCTGGCTTTGTCGCGGCTGTCCATCTATGCTGGAAAAAAAGGCGAGACCGTCACCCGGTTCAGCGGAAAATATCCGCTCATCTACGCCGCCGCCTGGCAGGCAGTGAATCAGGATCTTGGCATTGCCTTGACCAACATCGGCGCTGCGCCCTTTCGCTGGCAGTGCGCTTTCCAGGCCGACGACTATAGCCTGCCGGCAAAGGGCAGAGTGTATTTGATACATCCGCGCGGCAGGCGGCTGCTGGGCCGGTACTCGGATGGACAGATCCGGCTCGATCATCTCCTGCAGCCCAGGGAGGCCTGTGTGCTGGAGATAACCGGGAAATGAGAGGGTCTGCTATTGCGAGCGAACCAACTGGTCCCGCGGCGCCCGCACGCCGCGCTGGAGCGAAGCAATCCCCTGACAAAGGGTAATCCCTTTACATCGACAGATCCTCGACTCGGGGGATTGCTTCGGGCCGCCAAGA
>DAIQOA010000047.1:19782-26494 GCA_036788095.1 bacterium
TGCTTCGGGCCGCCAAGACCGCGGCCCTCGCAATGACACTACACACACTGTCATTGCGAGCGAAGCCGCTGATCTCGCGGCGCCCGCACGCCGCGCTGGAGCGAAGCAATCCCCTGACAAAGGGCAATCCCTTTACATCGACAGATCCTCGACTCGGGGGATTGCTTCGGGCCGCCAAGACCGCGGCCCTCGCAATGACACTACACACACTGTCATTGCGAGCGAAGCCGCTGATCTCGCGGCGCCCGCACGCCGCGCTGGAGCGAAGCAATCCCCTGACAAAGGGCAATCCCTTTACATCGACAGATCCTCGACTCGGGGGATTGCTTCGGGCCGCCAAGACCGCGGCCCTCGCAATGACAGAGTACGGAAGACTGCTTCGGGCCGCCAAGACCGCGGCCCTCGCAATGACACTACACACACTGTCATTGCGAGCGAAGCCGCTGATCTCGCGGCGCCCGCACGCCGCGCTGGAGCGAAGCAATCCCCTGACAAAGGGCAATCCCTTTACATCGACAGATCCTCGACTCGGGGGATTGCTTCGGGCCGCCAAGACCGCGGCCCTCGCAATGACACTACACACACTGTCATTGCGAGCGAAGCCGCTGATCTCGCGGCGCCCGCACGCCGCGCTGGAGCGAAGCAATCCCCTGACAAAGGGCAATACGGCCGTTTGACCCGGAGAATAAAAACGCCGCGCTGTGTGTTTTCTGTTATTAACAGGCAAGGGCAATATCTTTAGCGAGGGTGACGACACGATGGCGAGTAGGTATTATTCAACAGGCAGAAACAAAACCGCTCTTTTCACACTCAAACTGCACCGCGGCGATGGCATGACCCTCATCGCCATGAATTGGAAACAGGGTACGCCTCCGGAGGATTTCGTCGGCTATGCCATCGAGTACCGGGAGCCGGAGGGGGATAAATTCTACCCATTAAAAAATCGTCTGGCCTTTCCAGACTCGGGCGGTGAGACCAATCCGAACCGCCTTTCGACCCTGCTTTCGCCCATCCAAAAGTTCCGCTGGGTCCATTTTCCCCGCAACGCCGGGCTGCCCGGCCGGTTTGTCTATCGCGTCACGCCGGTCTTTATGAACAGCAAGGATGAGTTGAGTTATGGCGAGCCGCAACAGGCTTCCATCGAACTGAGCCATGAAACCTATACCGGCCAATTGAACGTCGCCTTTACCCGCGGGTATGTGAGCTCGCAGTCGTTTGTAGATTTTTACCAGTCCAAAGGTTCCATCTCCCGTTTGCTGCCGGCAAAAGCGGCGCAGGGGCTGAAATTTACGCCCGACCATCCGTTAGTTGAAGAGGCATTGATCTGGATGGGCTTTGAGGCGCGGCAGGCCATCCTGGCACTGCTGGAGGAAGCGGTTCTGGACCAAACCGCTCGAGTGTGCATGATCGCCTATGACTTGAACGAGCCGCGCATAGTCGATTCTCTGGAGAAACTGGGGGAGAGGCTGCGGATCATCATCGACGATGACGCTGGTCATGGCCTGGCCACCAGCGCCGAGAGCGAGGCGGAGAAACGGCTGTCGGCCCGGGGGTGCAGTGTACAACGACAGCACATGGGAAAACTGCAGCACAACAAGATCATTGTGGTGGATGGGGAAAAGGTGAAAAAGGCGGTCTGCGGATCGACCAATTTTTCCTGGCGTGGACTGTATGTGCAATCCAATAACGCGGTGATCGTGAGCGGCGCCGGCGCCATCGCCCCTTTTCTCAATGCCTTTGAACAGTACTGGTCGTATGATACGCCGGCGGGCTTTAGCCAGACAGACTCTGCCGCCGGATGGACCTCTCTGAGCTTGAACAAGATCGATAGCTGGATCACTTTTTCGCCGCACGCCGATTCCAACGCTCTGTTGCCTGAGATTGCAAAAGACCTGGGCGACCGCACCCGATCCTCGCTGTTTTTTTCCCTGGCCTTTCTCTACCAGACGCCCGGGGTGCTGCAAGAGGCGATCAAAAAAGTGTCGATGGATGACAAGATTTTTGTCTACGGCATATCGGATCGCAAGGTCGGCGGACTGGAACTGCAAAAACCCAGCACCAACGTGTCGCCGGTCTACGCCTCGGCTCTGTCGAAAAACGTCCCGGAGCCCTTCAAGTCAGAGCCGACCGGGGGCGGCGGAACACGCATGCACCACAAGTTTCTGGTGGTCGATTTCAACACAACCAGGGCGCGCGTCTATTCCGGCTCTTACAATTTTTCCTCCGCCGCGGACACAAAAAACGGCGAACATCTGCTGCTTATCCGCGATCGACGAGTTGCGACCTCGTACATGATCGAGGCGCTGCGGATTTTTGACCATTATCATTTTCGCGTCTCGCAACAGGAAGCCAAGAAAGAGAAAAAAACGCTGCAGCTGGCCAAGCCGCCGCGAAAGACAGGCGAAAAACCGTGGTGGCAGGAGCATTTCACGGTTGCGCACAAGATCCGTGACCGCGAGCTTTTTGCTTGATGGGATGGGTAGAAAAAAACAGGTTTTACGCGGGATTTACCATGGCCTTTGCCCGCCAAGGACGATGCTTCTACGCGCTGATTGTATAAAGATGCATGCCTCCGCAGTGAGCGGTTTTTGCCGTATTTACAGTTATAACCGGCAACCTTGAACAGGCCGGCGTTGATTAAAAAGCCAGAAGGAGTAGTTATGAAAAAAAGAATGGCAAAATCAATCCTGATTTTTGTGTTTGCCTTGCTTGCCGTGACCGCGTTGAACGCCCAGGTCACCTACGAAACGACGATGACCAGCAACGGCTTTATGGGCATGGGCGCATTTACCTCAACGGACAAGACGATGATCAGCGGCGATACCCGGCGGCAGGAGAGCAACATACAGTTCACCGGATCGTTGATGAAACACCTCAGCCCCAAAGGGACCGCAGTGGAGATCACCCGGCTGGACAAGCAGGTTTTCTGGAAATTCAACGACAAGGATAAAAAATACACCGAACTCTCTTTTGCTGAATACAAAAGGCTGTTTGAAGAGGGGAAACTTTCGCCGGCCATGCCTGAGCAGCCAAAACCGGAAGAAAAAGGCGAATCCGAGTATGAGTGGCAGGAACCGGTCGTCGCGGTCAAGCGCCTCGGCGATGCGCAGCAGATCAATGCTTTCTCCTGCGAGCGCTATCTGGTGACGGTGACCACCATCGGCAAACACAAGCCCACCGGCAAGCTCGATACGCTGCTGTTCTCCGCCGATATGTACAACAGCCGCGATGTCGGCGACGCCGTCAAACCGATCTCTGACTTTGAGCTGCGCCTGATCAAAGCGTTGGGACTCGACAAGATGGATCAACTGGCGCTCGCGCAGGTCGCCGCGCAGTACGGGGAGCAGATCAAAAAGTTGACGGCCGAGATGAGCAAGCTGGAGGGATATCCGATTCGCACGACCATGGTTTTCACCATGACCACCCATGCCAAAGCCATGCAACCCTCCGAAGAGGTCGAGGCGCAGGAACAGGAAGAGGAACCGCAGGCCGAAATCAGGGATGTCAAAGGCAAGCTGGGCGGCATGTTCGGAAAAAAGATCAAAGACATGGCCAAAGCCAAGGCCAAACCAAAAGCCAAGAGCTCGTCCAGCACCAAAGAGCTTTTTCAATCCATTCTTGAGGTGAAAAGCATCAGCTCCGGCGATATTGCGGCTGCTCAGTTTGAGGTTCCTGCTGATTACAAACTGCAAAAGAAGGACAAATAGACGGATTCACCAGGTTTTTTTTGTTTTTACCCTCGTTCCCAAGCTGGTGAGATTGTGTGAAAACCGGCTGACCCTGACCCCGGATGTTGCCGCGGTGTTTGCGGCAACTCCAGGTGTCGTTTGAAATCCACGCGTCCGCGCAGGGCGCCACTCGAGCAGCCATTTGCCCTCGTCCCAAGCTCTGATCGGGAACGCAATTGTCTAAAAACTCCAGCTTGTTTTTCAGTAGTCAACCTATCTCCGGCGACAATTCATCCTCTTGTTTAGGAAGCTGGAGCTTCCCACCCATTGGCGCCAGTTGACCCCGGATGTTGCCGCGGTTTTTGCGGCAACTCCGGGTGTCGTTTGTGATCCACGCGTCCGCGCGGGGCGCGACTCGAGTAGTCGTTTACCCTCGTTACCAAGCTGGAGCCTGGTGACGAAAAAAAAAGGCGACTTGTTGAGCTTTAATTCATTATTCAAAGGACAAAGAAGAGAAACTACTTGCATTTCTGAAGGCAATTAATTATTTTTAATATAAATATCGCAGTTTGCCGCTGATTCCATTATAGGGCGCAGGATGGGTTGTGAGCAGAGAGCACAAATTGATTCATCGATGATGAGTTGGTTTGTGCTTTTTTTATTGAGGAACATACGGCGTTGCCCGGACAATCTTTTGAAAAGAGATAATCGCACATTTGGCCTGACGCTCATTTTTATGTTCTATGGGAGATGGGCCCATTCAGCGTTTTTGCGAGCGGAATTCATTGATACTTGTCAACAGTATGAATTCAAATTAAAGGAGAGTTCATGAAATATTTTTCGGTGTTCATCATGGTGTTACTATTCCTATGCAAAGATCTTCCTGCGCCTTGGCTTCGCACCAACGGCCTTTATGGCGGCCCTGTCAGCGGGCTCGCGGTGCAAAAAACAGAGCTCTATACCGTTACGTCAAGCGGGGTTTTTATATCCGAAAATAACGGCGCAACCTGGCGTGCGATCAATAATACGCCAGTAGACAAATGGACCATGGTCAACTGCTTTGCTCTGAGCGGCACGGAACTATTTGCCGGTTCTACTGCTCGTGGCGTGTTTCTCTCCACGGATAAAGGCGCCCATTGGAAAGAGATCAATAACGGCATGTACACGAGATCTATTAATACACTTGCAGCCGACAGCGGCAGGTGTTTTGCCGGCACCAACAGTGGAATTTTCTTGACTAATGATAAAGGAGCAAACTGGAGTCCGGCTCATTACGGCATAACCAACGGAACGGTCTATTCACTCATGCTGAATGCTGATACTCTGTTCGCCGGCACCGACGGCGGAATTTGCATTTCCACGGATAACGGCGCTCATTGGAGTGCCGCCAATAACGGTCTGGGCGACCTGGATGTCAGATCCTTTGCAAAAAACGGAACATCCGTTTTCGCCGCCGCCGACTTTGGCGGTGTGTTTCGCTCAGATAATAATGGGAGCGACTGGAAGGCTGTAAACGTCGGGTTGACCAATCTGCGTATTTATCCCCTGATTGTGTCAAAGGGCACTCTTTTTGCGGGCAGCTATGGGGGCGGCGTTTTTATGTCTGATGACAATGGCGCAAATTGGCGCAGCGCTAACAACGGTCTGACGGATGAATATATCCATTATTTGGTCCAAAGCGACGGGAATCTTTATGCCGGAACCAACGGCGGCGTGTTCCGTTCCGACGATAACGGCGCCGGCTGGCGTCCGGTAAACCATGATTTGCTTGGCAACATCGTTACGACTTTGACTATCTCCGGCAAGGTCATTTACGCTGGAACAGCCTATGGCGGCGTGTATGCATCCGACACGCAAGGGGAAGAGTGGCTTGACATCAATAGCGGCCTGCCGAATAGGAAAGTATATACTTTTCTTGCCGTAGATAATCATCTTTTTTGCGGCACCAATGGTAAAGGTTTGTATCATTCCACCGATTACGGTGGTGCTTGGACCAAGGTCTCAAATGGGATGACCGCTCAGCAGATCTATTGCTTGGCCAGGTATGATTCTATTCTATATGCAAGCACTAATGCCGGATTTTTTATTTCGGGTGATAATGGCTCAAGTTGGCGTCTGGCCAGCAACGGTTTGACTCAGATGATATATGCGCTGGTCAGACTGAAGGGTCAACTCTTTGCCGCAAATATGGATGGAATTTTTGTTTGGGATGACCAAGACAGCACCTGGACTGCAAGGGTCGATGGCCTGACCAACCGACAAGTCCGTTGTTTGGCGGTGATTGGCGCCAACCTTTTCGCAGGTACCGACGGCGATGGAGTATTTATTTCCGGCGACAACGGCGCTCATTGGCGTCCGGCGAATACCGGAATGACCAATGGAGCTTTGCGAGCCCTCGCGGTGAGCGGCACTTTCCTGTTTGCCGCCGTGGAGGGCGGTGGGGTGTTTGTTTCGAACGATAACGGCGATTCCTGGCGAACGATGAACGACGGATTACAAAACTGGGCAATTACCTCTTTGGCCATCGACAGTACCGATCTTTACGCCGGCAGCATCGACGGTTTGGTTTGGCGATTTCCATTGTCTGATATAACCGGTGTTGCTGCAGCAAATACCCATATGCCTTCTTCTTGTTTATTGGAACAAAACTTTCCAAATCCATTTAATGCAACCACGCAACTGACGTTTCAGCTGCAAAAAAAATCATTGGTCACGTTAAAAGTATATAATTGTGCCGGTAAATTGGTTGCTGTCCCAGTTTCAGAAGAACTGCAAGAAGGTCGCCATGTCCGAGCCTGGCATGCGGCGGATTTGCCCAGCGGTGTTTATTTTTATTGTTTGCAAGCAGAAAACCAAATCATTGCATCAAAGAAAATGATCTTGCTTAAATGAGGCCGAAGAACCTCCTTGCTCTTGACAAAGGAGTCAAGAAACTTTGTACTTAATTAAGAAGCTGGAGCTTCCCACCCATTGGCATTCCCAAGCTCCAGAGACTGTGTGAAAACGACTTGCAATTCGAGCATAAAGTCATCAAATTCGTTTAA
>DAIQOA010000048.1:0-25466 GCA_036788095.1 bacterium
TCTGCTCGTAACGCTGCCTGTCTCCGCTCAGATGCAGCGTGTCAGGAATGCCGCCGCAATGAACCGCGATAAAGTTGTTGTTGCGATGCGGACTGAGGGAATGGATCATGCGCGCCACCACCTCTTTGCCGGTGCCGGTTTCCCCGGTGATGAGAATAGTCGAATCCAAGGGGGCGATTTTCTGTATCAATCGCTTTAAATCCATGATCACCCGTCCCTGGCCCACCAGCGGATAGCTGTCGGCGATCATCTGCTCGAGCTCTTTCTGCGACTTGGCCGCGGACGACGCCTCCGGGCATTTCTTGAATTGCTGTTCGACAAAACGGACCACCTGTGCCGGCTGTTCTATCGGCTGATCGATGATCCCATCCGCGCCATGCTTGATGCATTCGACCAGGGCCGGCGCTTCCAGCCGTCCCAGCAACACCACGAGCAGGTTCTGCCTGATCATCTTGATTTCGGAAATGCTTTTGATCAGGTTGCCATTAAACAGATTGACGTCCAATAACGCAGCGTCATAGGCTGAAGCCTCCTTGAGCAGGCTGAGCCCCTGTTCAACGTCTTCGACTACGGCGGCGGTGTGTCCGGCGGCAGTGAAAACCTTTATGAGTCTGTGTGCATTTTCGTCCGCGTCGATGATTAAGAGTGACTTTTTCATATCCTGTTCTTCCTCTGCTAGAATCAGCCGTGGTGAGTGCAAGACTCACCCTCGATCTGCAGACGAGAAAGCAAAAGCTGTGCCTGTTTTGTAAAATATCCGGCGCAATCAGAGCTTATATTCTGTTTTAACTATAATAAAAACATATGGCATATTCGACGCTTTCCAGCCGAAGCTTAGGGCCGGCCGGAATCAGGCGCTATTGTTTAGCCCATGCCACAGTTTCCGGGATTTGGGCAGGCCCATGTCCCATGCAGGAGCCTCCATGCGACTGGTTCATTTTTCTGACACCCATCTAGGATTTTCCGAGTACTACCGCACGGATCCACAGACCGGGCTCAATCAACGCGAACAGGATGTGTACCAGGCGTGGGAGCAGGCCATTGCACGCATCCTGTCGTTGCAGCCGGATCTGGTGCTGCATGCCGGCGATCTGTTTCACACGCCGCGGCCCAACAACCGCGCCATCCGCGTGGCCCTGGAGGGCCTTCAAAAGGTCAGCAGCGCCGGTATTCCGATAGTGATCGTTTCCGGCAACCACGAGACGCCGCGCATTCGTTCGACCGGTTCCATCTTTGAATCGCTGGCCCTTTTCCCAAACGTGCTGCCGGTGTATGAGAGCCGGTATGAATGCCATGTCATTCAATCCGTGGCGGTCCATTGCATTCCCCATTGTTCTCTCACCGAGGAGCTGGAGGAGGCGGTCAACGCCGTGACCCGGTGCGAGGAAGCGGCCCATCAGGTGCTGGTGACCCACGGCGCCTGGAGCGGCGGCAGCTATGGCATGGGCGAGTTCAACGAGCAGCGGCTGCCGGACCTGGATGCGACCGCGGCGGGTCCGTTCGATTACATCGCCCTGGGTCATTACCACCAACCCCTTGCCATTCGCGAGCACATCCGCTACAGCGGATCCACGGAACACACCAGTCTATCGCAGAGCGACCATCCCTGTGGTTTGCTGGAGGTGGATCTCTCTTCCGGCAAGAAAAATTTTCACGAGCTGACCACTCGTCCGATGCTGCGGCTGCCGGTGATAGAATGCCGAAAACTTTCCACCGCGGATATTTATGAGCAGGCGGAGCGGATGAGCCGCACCTGTCCGGACGGCGCCGTGGTTCAACTCACATTGAACGAGGTCAATGCTTCGGTGTTTCTCCAGCTCGAAACCGCACGGCTGGACAGCTTGTTCGGCCACGCGTTGCAGCTTGAAAAGATCATCCGCCCGGCGGAGGCCGGGGACGCGGTGCATCGAGTGCATGAACGCATCGAATCTCTGCCGGTGGAATTCGGCCGGTATCTGGATGCTGTGGAGGAGCCGCACTGGGACAAACAGCGGCTGATGCAATTGGGTTACAGGTATCTGGACGTATGATCCTCAAACGCATAAAAGTCGAGAATTACCGCCGCTTTCAATCTCTGGAGCTGGAATTTCCCGAGAATGTCATCGGCATTATCGGCAAGAACGGCGCCGGCAAGTCCTCTCTGCTCGAGGCGGTAGGCTGGGCGTTGTACGGCACCCGTGCCGCCCGCACCGACAAGCTGGAGATCCGTTCCCAGTTCAGTGGCGAAGCGAGTGCGGCCGGCGTTGAACTCGAGTTCCTCTACGGCGACCGGGAGTACCGTGTGGTGCGCAGGATCAAAGGCAAGAACGCGGTGGCCGAAGCGGCGGTGTATGTCTCAACCGCGACCGCGCCGGAGGCGGTGCAGGAACGCGGCGTAAACGAGTATATCGAAAATTTGCTCAAGCTGGACCATCGGTCTTTTCTCTCCTCGGTCTTTGCCCGGCAGAAAGAGCTGGCGGCTCTTTCCGGCATGCAGCCGGAGGAGCGGCGGCGCACCATCAACCGTCTGATCGGCATCGATGCCATTGACGACAGCCGTGAGCGTGTGCGCAAAGATCGCAATAAGCAAAAAGATTTTCTCGAAGGCGTGCGGCACAGCCTTCTCGATCCCGAAGCGCTGCAGATGCGTTACCGGCAAACGCGGGCGCAGCAGGGCGAGGTGCAAGCGGAACTGGCCCGCCTGAGCGAAGAGACCGGACGACGGCGCAAGTTGCTGGCGCAGTGTAAAAGCCGGCATGAGGCACTGGCCAGGCTGCGCGATCAGAATACGCTGCTGTCCACCCTCCTGGTTAAGAACCAAGGCAGGCTGCAGGAATGCGAGAACAGCGAACGCCGTCTGCGGGACGAGCTGGCGGTCATCCAAGAAGCGGATAAAGAGCTGGCGGAGATCCGGCCCAAAGTGAAGGAGAGTGAACGGCTCAAGGCGGAGAAGGAAGAGTGGGATCGTCTGGCGTTGCGCAAAACCCGGCAGGAGGGGTTGGAGCAGGCCCGCCGTCACCTGGATGATCAACAACAAAGTCTGAGTACGCGTTTGGATGTTTGCAGCGCCGCCCTGCTCCACTATGATGAGGTGGTTGCGGAGCTGCAGGCCTTGAGCGAACGGCTGCGGGACGCTGAGGCGGCTGTACGGGATTCGCGGCAGCAGCATAACGAGTGCAGCGGCCGGCGCACCCATGCCGAGCGCAACGGCCGGGAATGGGCTGATAAAGCCGCAACGCTGCGGCGATTGGGGCCCAAGGGCGTTTGCCCCACCTGCACCCAGCCGCTGAAAGATCACTATGAGCAGGCTCTGGCTGAAATGGAACAGACCGTCGGCCAGTTGAGGCAGGCATATGCCCTTGCCAGAGACCAGGAAAAAACGCTTCTCCAGGCCATTCGTGAGCAAGAGACTGCGGTGGAAGCCCTGCGCCGGCAGAAGGAAGAGCTGGTGAAACGGCAGGCAGGGTTGGATGAGACGAAAAAACAGCATGCACAGCTGACCGCGGAGCATAAAATGCTGCAGGAGAGGCACGAGCAGAATCAGGCGCAGCTGTCGGAGTTGGGCGTCATCGATTACGATGCGGCCGCCCATGCGGCCTGCACGCAAAGGGTTGCGGCGGCGCAGGCGTTGCTGCAAAAGCAGGCTCAGCTTGAGGAAAGGGTGGGCCGACGCACTGCGCTGGAAGCTGATCTCAGCGGGGCGCAGAAAACCAGGGTGGAGATCATCAGAGATCTTGACCAAACACGCCAAGCGCAGACGGCGTTGAACTTTAATGAAGCGGATTTTCAAACTGCCAAGGCTGAGGTGGACCATGAGAGCCAAGCCCTGGATCAGAGTCAGGAGGCGTTGAGCGGGTGCCGCGAGACCATGGCGCGTGTGACCAGTGAAACCGAATCGCTGGCGAAGACCATCGAGGAACAGGCGCTAAAGGGTGAGCAGATCAAGCTTTTGGATGAAGAGGTACGCTATCTGGAGGCCCTGGATATGCATCTGGGGCGTTTTCGGCTGGAGCTGGCCGGCCGGATACGGCCGCTGCTGGCTCATCGCGCATCGCAGTTGCTGGCTTTGGTTTCCAACAACCGGTATCAGTGGCTCGAGTTGGATGAGGATTATGGCATCCAGGTGTATGACGCCAATCAGGCTTTTGGCGTCGACCGGTTCTCCGGCGGTGAACAGGATCTGGTGAACCTGTGTCTGCGCATCGCCATCAGTCAGGTGGTGGCGGAACGCAGCGGCGGTTTTCCGGTCAATTTTTTAGTGCTGGACGAGGTGTTCGCCTCTCAGGATGAAGAACGCAAAGGGAGCATTCTGGATGCGCTCAACCGGTTGTCGTCGCAGTTCCGGCAGATTTTCATGATCACCCATGTGGAGGCGATCAAGGAGATCCTGCCGGTCATCCTGGAGGTGCGGTTCCGCGACGCGGACACCAGTGAGGCGATTTGGCGTTAAAGCCGCGGCGGGTTAAGCGCCGGTCTCTTGGCGCACGCCCGAGATGCTCAAGCCCTCCTTGGAGAGGATGATCAGACCGAGAATCAAAACGGGGAAAAAGTTGATGCCGTGCATGACGAGCGCATAGGTCAGGGCCGGGCTGGCCGGCACACCGAACAATCCCAGCGAGACCTGGCAGAGATAGTGATAGGTGCCCACATAGCCCGGTGAAGAGGGCACGAGCACGCCAAAGGTGGTGATCACCAGCAGCACCAGCGAGGCGGTCCAGGGCAGATGATAAAGATGAATGAAATCAAAAGCGTGCAGCACCAGTTGAAAGATGTAACCGTAACACGCCCATAGTGCGATCGACTGCAGAGCGACGATGAGATAGTGAGATTTTTTTTGCAGCGGCAGAATGCCCTGAATAAAAGAGTCCAGCATATGGGTGAGCCTGGCTGCCAGACCAGCCGAGAGCGGGCGGGTGATCCGGTCCAGCAGACGCAGAGAGAACGAGCGGTATTTTTTCATCAGCATCAGCAGGACGAACAGCAACACGACCAGAACGCCGGTGAGATAGCCGCCGGTCTTAACCCATTGCGGAAACGGATAGACGATCATGGCGGCGGCCAGAAGCAGCAGCATGGCGAGCACGTCGATGATGCGTTCGATCACGATGGTGCCAAAGGCGGCGGTGGCGGTGAGCGGCGTCTTGCGCGCCAGCACATAGGCGCGAACGATTTCACCGAGATGGGCTGGAAGAAAAATATTGAACAGATAGCCGATCAGCAGCGAATTGAACAGCGGCGTCATCGCCACGTTTTGCAAGGGCATCAGGAAATAACGCCAGCGCCAGGCCCGCAGCCAGAGGCTGAGCAGGATGACGGCAACAGTGGGTAGAACATACCAATAGTCCACCGTGGTCAGAGCGGCGGCCATGTGCTTGAATTCCACCCGGCGGAACGCCAGGTAAAGGAACAGCATGCTGAACAACAGGCCAAGGATCAGCTTCCATTGGTGGAGAATTTTTTTGATCATGAAAAGAGCTCCGGCAAAACGCAGAACATCGGTTTGGTCGGCTTAAAGTACTAACAATTCAAGATTATCCAAAGCGAATAATAGAAGGAGGTCCCTATGTCGCTCCAGCGTCCCCTGGGGTTGTTCATGGTCTGTGATGAAGCTCTGCCCGCCCGTTTGCAGGCCGGCAGGCAGCTGTCCATTCCCACCGCACAGATACTGGCGCCCGGCCGGCGCGACAGCTCATCGGCCAAGGCGTTGGCCCGCCGGTTTGAAGAGGCGGGCATACGAATCACCGTGGTGTTCTGCGGCTTTAGCGGCGAGAGTTATGCCGATATCCCCACAGTAGCTGCGACCGTCGGACTGGTGCCGCCGGCGACCCGGTCCCAGCGTCTGGCCGAGGCCAAGGAGATCTCTGATTTTGCCGCTGAACTGGGAGTCCCGGCCACGGCGCTGCACATCGGCTTTATCCGCGAGGACCAGGATTCCCCCGACTATCGGGCTATGGTCGCCATCGCTCAGGAGCTGTGCGATCATTGCCTAAAGAACAATCAACGGCTGCACCTGGAAACCGGCCAGGAAACGGCCCAGGAGCTGATCAGGTTTATCGCCAAAGTGGACCGGCCCAATCTGGCGGTCAATTTCGACCCGGCCAACATGATCCTCTATGGCTGCGGCGAACCCCTACCCGCCCTAAAGCTGCTGGGACCGCTGGTCAAGAGCGTGCATTGCAAGGACGCCAAATGGGCTGCCCGTCCGGGGCAGGAGTGGGGCCAGGAGGTTCCGCTGGGCGAGGGCGATGTGAATATGGCGGCGTTTATCCGGGTGCTGAATGAGATCGGCTACGCCGGGCCGCTGACCATCGAGCGGGAGATCGTCGGCGACCAGCAATTGCTCGACATGCAGAAAGGGGTGGAGCTGCTCAACCGGCTGAACGTCTGAAACCGTGCCGGCCATGGTGCTGCCCCTGCGTTTGCCGCTTATGCGGCGGCCATGGATTCAAATTTGCTTGCTTCCAAGGCATAAAAATTTTATCTTACCATGAACAGGGTACCGTAACCCGGGATGAGCCATGAATCTTATCACCAAACATAACTGCAAAGGACGGTTGATCGCCGTCGAGGGGTTGGACGGTTCCGGAAAATCCACCCAGGTTTATCTGCTCAAACGGTGGCTGGAGCTGGAAGGGTTTAAGGTTTTTTTTACCGAATGGAATTCTTCGGTGCTGGTAAAAAACGCCACCAAAAAAGGTAAAAAGCTCAATCTGCTGACGCCCACCACGTTCTCGCTGATACATTGCACCGATTTCGCCGATCGCTACGAACGACAGATCTGGCCGTTGTTGTGCGCCGGCTATCTCGTGCTGGCGGACCGGTACATGTTCACCGCCTTTGCCCGCGATGCGGCGCGCGGTTGCGATCCAGAGTGGGTGCGCAATCTCTACAGTTTCGCGTCGTTGCCGGACATCACCTTTTATTTTAATCTGCCGCCCGAGATCGCCATCAACCGCATCCTCGAAGGCCGTCCGACGCTGAAATATCATGAAGCCGGCATGGATCTGGGCTTGTCCACCGATCCGTATCAGAGCTTTCGCCTGTTTCAGGGCATGATCCATGAAAAGTACAGCCGGATGATCAAAGAGTTCGACTTTATCTCCATCGACGCGTCTCTGCCGGTGGACGTGCAACAGCATACGGTGCGCGAGATCGTCAAGGAAAAAGTGGATCTTCCGGCGTTTAAGCATCGGGCAAGGAGCGGCCTATGAAATTTTACGGAAAAGGCATACCGGATGTCAATGCCGATGATCTGACCGGCAAGCTGATCGTGATCGAAGGCGCGGACGGCAGCGGCCGCTCCACGCAAATCCGGCTTTTAACCGATTTTCTCGAAGGCCGCGGCTACGGCACGGTCAACGTCGGCTTGAAGCGGTCGAATTTGGTCAGCGCAGAGTTGGAACAGGCCATGCAGGGCAACGTGCTCAGCCAGGGCACGCTCTCCCTCTTCTATGCCACGGATTTTATGGACCAGTTGGAGAACAACATCATCCCGGCGTTGCGCGCCGGGTTCATCGTGCTGGCCGATCGCTACATCTACACATTGATGGCCCGCGATATCCTGCGCGGCAGCGATCCGGGCTGGCTGCAGACGATCTATTCCCTGGCTCTGGTTCCGGACGCGGTGTTCTATCTGAACGTTTCGCCGAGTTTTCTTATCGAACGAACTTTTCAGAAAAAGAACTCGCTGGATTACTGGGAATCGGGCATGGATGTGCGCATGTCGCGCGATATTTTCGACAGCTTTATCAAATATCAGCGCCGCATGAAGGCCGAATTCCAAAAGATGAAAGAGATGTACCATTTTGAGGTGATCAACGGCAACCGTTCGGCGAAAGCGATCGCCATGGATTTGCAGAAAAAGGTGGAAGTGATATTAAATATTTGAGGCTCGGTCATGGCTAACAAAAAAAAGAGCGATGCATCCTGCAAAACGGCGGATCAGGAGACCTCCTGCCTTGTACTGGCCCGTGAATTGGCTTCCCTGCGTGGCCAGTTTCACGACATCACCACCCGTTATCAGGCCAACGTGGAGGCCGTTCTGGTTGCATGCGTCAACAGCCTTTCCGCCAAGGACAGCGATGATCTGTTATGCGGCAAAAAGAGTCGCCGCGAATGGCAGACGCTGATCAAGGCGGTCCAGGAGGTCAAGCTCAAGCCGCAAAAGGGCCGGCTCAAAGACATTCGCCGTATCGACGAGCTGGTGGCCGAGATCGCCGAACAACTGGGATTGAGCTGACCTTTCGGGGGCGGCTTCGCCGTTTTTGTTATGGCTCGCAAAGCTTCCATCGATATCGGTACGAATTCGACCCGCCTGCTGGTGGCGGAAATCAACCCGGATCACACCATCACGCCTCTGTACGCCGCCGAGCGCATCACCCGGCTCGGCGAGGCCCTGAGCCGCAGCGGCGCATTGTCCGATGAAGCCATGACGCGGGTGAGCCAGGCGCTGGCCGAGTATCGTTCCCTGGCGCAAGCGTACGGCGTCGAGGCCTATCACGTCATCGCCACCAGCGCCACGCGCGAGGCCTCCAATCAAGCTTTTTTTCTGCGCAAGATGGCGCAGGAGACCGGTTTCCGGGTGTCTGTGGTGACCGGTGAAACAGAGGCGTACCTTTCTTTTATCGGCGCGCTGCACGACCAGCCGGCGGAGTGCGAGGCCCTGGTCTGCGATATCGGCGGCGGCAGCGCCGAGTTCGTTATGGGTCGACGTGGACGAATGCGGCTGGCGGCCAGCCTGCCGTTGGGCAGCCGCCGATTGACCGAGACTTTATTTTTATCCGAGCGCCCGGTGGAACAGGCGGCGGCCGAGGCCGGGCGTTATTGCCGTCAGGAACTCGATCGCAGGTTTAGCGGTGCGGCGCACCCCAAACAGGGCCTGGCGTGCGGAGGCACAGCCACCACCCTGGCCATGATGGCCACCAGGACGCCGCTGCACGAAGCGGAAAAAATTCACGGCTATTGGTTAACGCAGGAGGAACTGGCCGCGGTGCTGCACGAGCTGGCTGCGCGCTCCATCCCGGAGCGGCAAAAGATGATCGGGCTCCATCCAATGCGCGCCGACGTCATTCTCGCCGGCGCGGTGATCCTGGAGGCGATCATGTCCTATTGGCAACTAACCGAAATGCGCATCAGCCTGGCGGATCTGCTGTATGGCGTTCTTTTGCAGGAGGGGCAGTGATGGGAGATAAACGCATGGAAGGCGTGTTTCGTCTCATGCGCCGTTATGATCGTGAAGATGCGCACAGCCGCCATGTGTGCAAGCTGGCGCTGGAGCTGTTCGATCAGCTGCAGGCGCTGCACGGATTGAGCGGCCTGGAGCGGCAATGGCTGGAGGCCGCCGCCCTGTTGCACGATATCGGCTGGTCGCAGCCCGGCCAGGCGCATCACAAGGCGAGCCTGAGGCTGATTCTGCATGAACGGTTGCCGGGTTGGAGCGAGGAAGAGGCTTTGATCATCGCCAATATCGCGCGGTATCATCGCAAATCAGCGCCGCGCACCACGCATCGTCACTTTGCCCGGCTGTCGTCGAAACGCCAGGAATCGGTCATCCGTCTGGCAGCGCTTCTTCGTCTGGCCGACGGCTTGGACCGTCTGCATGACGGCCGCGTTAAACGCATCACCTGCACATCTGCGAATGCCCATATCCGCATTCGCCTGGCCGCCGGCCGCGATCCGTCGCTGGCCATGGCCGGGCTGGAGAAAAAGAAAGAGTTGTTCGAAGAGCATTACCAACGCAAGCTGGTGCTCGATACCGCGCCGGCCTAGCTGATTTTTAGTCGATAGAGGAACGGCGTAAAGCCGGTGACATAGACGCTCAGGCTGTTCATCTTGGGCAGACTGCCGCGCAGCTGCGTCCAACGGTGGTCAGCCAGCCCGGGCCCGAATTCGATTTCCTTTCCATCGTACGAATATTTCCCCATCCCTTTTTCCAGCAGGTAACCGCGGTCGATGTCCGCCAATCCCGTCACGCCTTGCAAACGGCCGCCCTCTCTGAATGCCAATTCAATCGCCACCGGCACGTTCTCGGTTCCCTGAATGGTAAAGGTCAACTCAAAGCGGCCATCGCTCTCGGCGACGCTCACCTGGGCCTGCAGACGCTGGATCTCGCTCTGCGGCCGCAGCCGGCGATTGCCGTCGCTCCAATTTCCCTCCTGTTGGAGTTGCTCGGCCGGCAGAGGTTGAAAATAGGGTCCTTCGAAATTCTGCTGCAGCAGGTATAGGCCGTCTTTGACCTGCAGCGCGTCCCCTTTAAACTGCCCCTTGCCGAAAAAAGCGCTGGCCAATCGCACCGCCTCCAGGGCCGCGGAGCCTTTATGCAAGGAAAAGAAAGAAGGATTTTGCGCCAGCACCGTGGCGCTGACCGGACCGCGGCGTATTCGGGCCAGTTGGGAATGAGAGAAAACGCGGCTATAGTTTTCGGGCAGAGGCTGCAGCGCCGGCAGCTCTGCCTGCAGATCGGGATCCTCCTGCAGATAGGGCAACGCTTCGGTCAGCGATTCCCCTTCGGATTCTTCCATCATCCGCACCAGAGCGGCATAGCGGCCGTTCTGATCCTTCAACGCCATGTAACGATAGGGATAATAGTACACCGCCATGCGGCCGCGCCGGTACTGGTCCTGGCGGTTTGACGCTTCAGTGACGATCTCACCGTCCGCATGCAGGTAGTAGAGCGTCATATCCAGATTGCGGCGGACCGGTTCAAAGAGCTCCTCCCGCTTCAGCAGCCGGGCCATGGTGATCAGACAGCGGTCGGTGAGCGGACTGTAGATGGCGCTGCTTTTTTCGTGAAATTGGCCGTCCGGATCGATGTCGACTTTTTCCGCCAGCCATTGATCGATGCGGCGGAGATAAACCGGATCCGGGAACAGCGTGTGCAGCCGCGCCAGCGCCATGCAAACGACCCAGCGATGGTTGGGCGTATGGATGCCGCCCGTGGACAAAGTCTTGCCTGCACGCAGCATAAACGTCTGCAGCGTCTGGCGGATCTCTGCGCTGTTCTCTTTCGGCTGGCGCTGCAGCAGAGTATAGGCCAGGGCAACCTGTTCAACGACAAAGCCGGTGTCCGGCGGAGAATTGAAATTGGTGGTGTGCAGATCGATGGCGCCGTCGGCATGTTGAGCGCGGACAAGATAGCTGGCCGCGGCGAGCAGAGATTCGATCAACCGCGGATCCTGATAATAGCGCGACGCGGGCTCCACTACCACGCTGCTCAACGTGCGGATGAACCTGGCCGTCTCTCCTGCCGCATGGATGCCCCAGGGATCCATGACCCCGCCGGCCCAACGATGCGAACGGTTGGTCTCCTGGCGTTGCAGCAGAGACGGAATGCGCCGGTCTGTTTGGCGGATCAAGGATTTGAAAATTGGCTGGCCGGATTCAGCGGTTTTATTCTGCGATGCAGCGAGGCGGCCTGCGGAGATCAAAGGGGCTGCGCAGCCCGCGAGCTTTAGAAACGAACGACGATGCATAACGGAATCCTCATGAAATAGAGTCATTTTTTGTCAGCGGTCAACCGCTCGATCAGCGCGCGATGTTGCGGATAGCGTTCAAGCAGCTGACCGCGGTCCCCCAGTTCAAAATCGTTAAAGTCAAATCCAGGCGCCACGGTGCAACCGACCAGGGTAAAAGAGTCTGGCTCATCGACCTTGGCGCCGAACCAGCAACCGGCGGGCGCAACCAGTTGCAAGTGTTCGTCTTTTTCAGGGTCCGGTCCGAGTCTGGCAGCGGCCATTTCGCCCTGTGGCTGAATCATGAACAGGGTCAGCGGGCTGCCGCAGTAATAGTGCCAGATCTCGTCCGCCGCTATGCGATGCAGATGGGAGGGCTGTCCCTCACGCAGCAGGAAATAGATGCTGGTGCTGAAACAGCGCGGCCCGGAGAACCGTTTCGGCAGCGCCTTGGCCTCGATGCGCTCGCTGCTGCGATAGATCTCGCGGTACCATCCGCCCTCCGGATGCGGCTGCAGCTGCAGTTTGTCGATCCAGTATTCCGCGGTTTTCATCTCTCCCTCCCCTTTCTAACCTAGATGGTTCATCCGGCAACTGGGCAGCTGTTCAACCGCCAAGGTCGCCAGGAGCGCCGAGAGGCAATATTCTACAATCACTATAATTATGGCGTTGACCTGAACCATTCATAACCACGAAGCGTAATTATTCCTGGTTCATCACGTTTTTCCTTCCCTCGGTTTTGTTTTGTGCTTTCTCCGCGGTTAACTCATGCACACGTGATTTGAATGATCCCTATTTATTTGGCCAGTCTTCCTGCTCACAGAAAAAAGGCGCGTGGTTTGAAGTGAAGAACGGCGGTGTGCGGCGCAGGATGGCTGCGACCGCCGGCTGCCGTTTAAAGCTGCGATCGAGAAAACGGCGAACCCGTCCGCGCGACCATGCGCGCGGATGTTCATAGTCCGTGTACAGCGAAAGGTCGCCGCTGTAAAACGGCTGCACCGACTGCTCCGCTTCAATGGGCTGGTTGAAAATCGCCGGATTGATGAAGGTGATCTCGCGCTGATGCCGGACGACAAACTCCAGCGTGGCCTGGGCCGCGGATTCGTCCTCCCACGGGGTGCCGAAGAGCAGATAGACAAATGTGGCGATGCCGGCGCGGTGCAGTTGCTGCAGAACGCTGCTCGCCAGCGCCACCGTATGTCCCTTGTTCATCCCGTGCAGCACGTCATCATCGCCGGATTCAACGCCCAGCTTGAGCATGACGCAGCCGGCTTTTTTCAACGACCGGCAGAAATCCGCGTCAGTCAGAGCCGCGGTGATGCGGGTGAATCCATACCACGGCGCATGCGGCGGATGGTCGATGAGATGATGCAACAGCCTGGGCGACAGAGCGTTGTCGGTCAGATGCAGCAGCCGCGGATGATAGCGGTCCACCAGTGTCTCCAGATCCGTGGAGATGCGGTTCATGGACTCCGGCTGAAAACGCCGTCCTTCGCTCTTCTCCGGACAGAACGCGCAATGGTTCCAGTAACAACCAAAGGAGGCGCTGTATGGGAGCGTGAGGCCGGGAGAGAAATAGCTCCGCAGAGGCAGAGGATCATAGTCCGGCGTCACCGCAGCCGGCGGGTCGGCGATGTTCAGCCTTTGCAGCAGAGCAGTCTCACCGGGTCCGGCCACCAGATCGTCCACCAGTCCGGCAAAAGGATTGCGCCACCCCGGCCGGCACATCCAGGAGGTGATCAGTCCGCCGCCGAGCATCACAGGAACGCGAGGCATCAACCTGCGCAGCGTGCCGATGAGGCTGAATCCGCACAGAGCCTGGCTGAGATAATTCAGCGACAGACCGATCAGGTCCGGGCTGTTCTGAGCAAGCCGGCTCTGCAACTGCTCCTGGAAAAAGGCGTGGAAAGGAAGCTCTTCGGGATGTTCGGCTGCCTGCAGCAGATCATCGCTGGCCACTGGTTGCAGCCGCTGGTGGAGGAAATCCGCCAGGCCGGCGGTGCAGGAGAACGGTTTGGCTGCGACGCGCATGAGATGATTGAGGCGGTGGACAGCCAATTGATAGCGATCAAAGGAGGAGTAGCCGTCCGGATGGCGGAGAAAATCCAGGTCCTCCTGCATGCGGCTGCGGGCCTGGCGGGTGCGGGGCAGGTCTTGACCTGTCGGCGCCGAAAGCTGCAGCAACGCCATCTGGCCTTCCAAATTGGCATCCCATAAATCGCAGTGAACGCCCTGATGCCGGACGCAGGCGGCCAGTCTGGCGATGCCGACGGGCGGTTCGCAGGCTTTGACCAGCGGCGGGTATATCAGCAGAATGGATTTCACAGTTTTTTTCTCAGCGCTTTCGCGTGCGGCTGGGCCAACCGCTAATTTCAACGGGATGGGTTGCGATCGGCAAAAAAACGGTCCAGTGCGTCAAAGACCAGGTCTCTTTTGCCGATGATGGTGGCGCAGGTGGGCAGAGAGCGCATAAACCGCTTGCCATAGTTTTTGTTGACCACCCGGTTATCAAGAATGACGACCGAGCCGCGATCGGTTTTGTGGCGGATCAGGCGGCCGAAGCCCTGCTTGAGTTTCAGCACCGCCAGCGGCACGGCGTAATCCATAAAGGCGTTGCCGCCGTTTTTCTCGATGGCCTCGTAGCGCGCTTCGATGATCGGCTCGTTGGGCACTTTGAAAGGCAGACGGGTGATGATGACCAGTTCCAGCGCGTCGCCCATCACATCAACGCCTTCCCAAAAGCTGTCGGTGCCGAACAGCGCGGACGTTTTGTCCTGGCGAAATTGGTTGAGCAGGTCGTGGCGATTCATCTGCCCCTGCTTGAGGGCGTTGATGCCGAGCAGATGCAGTGAGTCCTCCAACTGCCGGTGGACGATGTTCATCAGTCCATAGGAGGTGAACAGCACGAACGCGCGGCCCTGGGAGATGGCGAGGGCGCGATAGATCAACTGCACCAGCTCTTTATTATAAGTGCCCTGGCCGGGTTCCGGGATGTCCACCGGAATGCACAGCATCGCCTGCTTTTGATAGTCAAAAGGAGACGGCAGCAGCAGGGGGATGCGCCGCTCCGGCTTGACGCTCTGCAGGCCGATGCGTTGTTCGAGAAAATCGAATTTGCCGTCCACGGTCAACGTGGCGGAGGTCATGACCACGGTGCCGAAGGATTCGTACACCGCTTTCTGCATCATAGCGCCGATATCCAACGGTGATTTGAGAAAACGCACGATGTGGCGCGTGCGAAAGCCCGGTTTGATCTCGATCCAGCGGATATGCTCCTCGTCATACTGAAAGACCACATCCTCGATGATCTGACCGGCTGCGGTCAGCCGCAGCGCCTGGGCGCGGATTTCGATGATCAGCGAACTCCAGTCTTCGTCCGCCAACTCCTGGGCTTTATCCAGCTCTTTGACCACAACCAACAGCTGGTCGCTGAAAGCGTATAGTGCTTGCAAATGGTCGCGGATGAGGTTGCCCAGTCCCTTGTCGCGCAGATTTTCAGCCATCTCTGGAATCAGGCGGAGTTTGATCTCTTCGCTTTGCGCGTCCGGCGCCAGCGATTTAACCTGCTCATAGATGTGATCCATCAGCTCCTGGGTGTCCTCGCTCAGGCTGATGACGCCCGGCACCAGGTGATCGGTGACGAGCCGGGTGATGGTTTCCCGCACCCCCTCGGTGCGCGCGCCGCGCAGGCGGCTGACCCGGGTGAGGGAGGAGTGCAGATAGCCTTTGAGCATCGCCTTTTGCTGCCGGTGCAACCGGCTGAACATGCGCTGCAGGCCGGCGCGGGTGATGCGGTCGCCGAAATAGCTGGTGGCCACGTCTTCGATGTGGTGCGCCTCATCGAAAATAATGCGTTCGTAGGGCGGCAGCACCGCCGCATCGCCGGCGTCGCCCAGTTCGTGGCGAATGGCCAGATCGGCGAAGAGCAGGTGATGGTTGACCACCAGGAGGTTGGCGCGGCCGGCGTTGCGGCGCGCTTTGTTGACAAAACAGTCGCGAAAAAAGGCGCAGCGGCTGCGCGTGCAGGTGTCGCTTTCCGCGCCGATTTTTTCCCACAGCATATCGTTGGGCAGGTAGCTCAGATCCGCCTTGCTGCCTTCTTTGGAGGATTTGGCCCAATCGATGAGCGCGTGCAATTCCTCCCGTTCCTCCTCATCGGCCAGATCCAATTCCGAATCCGCCTCGTGCACTTTGCGCAGACAGGCATAGTTGCCGCGCCCTTTGACCAGCACGGCGGTGAACGGCTGCGGCATCACGGTCTGCAGGAAGGGCAGGTCTTTTTTAATCAGCTGTTCCTGCAGGTTGATGGTGTTGGTGGAGACCACCACCCGTTCCTTGTTCTGCAGCGCCCAGCGGATGGCGGGGGCGAGGTAGGCCAGGGTTTTGCCGGTGCCGGTGCCCGCTTCGATGGTGGCGATTTTATCCTCATTGAACGCTGTCACCACCGCCTGGGCCATATCCGCCTGCTGCGGCCGGTGTTCAAAGCCGGACAGGCTTTTGGCGATGGGCCCGGCCGGGCCCAGCATCTCGGCCAGCTCGCGGCCATCCAGGGCGATCTTTTCTTTTTTTTCAAACGGCTCGACGACCACATAGATGTCGGTGACCGTATTGTTGACGATGTAAAAGGCGACGCGAAACGCGTCCAGATGGCCGGCGATGGCCATGTCCGCTTCCGAAGGGGTGAGATCGCCGGAGGGATGGTTGTGGATGACCACATCCGCCTCGCGCGCTTTTTCCAGCACCGCCGGCGCCGCGGTTTTATGGCCGCGCGCCGCCGTTTCCACATCGTGGACCAGCAGATCTTCTTCGGTGTAGCCGATGAAAAAGACCTCATTGTCTTTGGCGCTCCGGATTTCGGCGCGCATTTTTTCTACGACCGGAGGGGCGAGATATTTATTCAGTTTGTCGTTCATCAAGCCAATGTAGAGAAAATCCATCACTAATGCAATTCAGATTTACCGGTTGCTTTGCCGCTGTGCCGGCTGCCGCTCATTTGCGGATCAGCGCCATCATTCCGCAGCGGCAGGAGATCAGGCAGAAGAAACACCAGCAGACGATGCCCAGCCATTTGCAGCCGTCCTCCAGCAGATAGGACCACTGGCCCAGTTGCGTCAGCTGGGTTTCCAGCGCGGCATCCATCATCAGCGAAGCGCCGAGCAGGGCTACCGCGAACAACATCCAGGTTCCGTTTTTTTTCAGCAGCTGGTGACGGCAGAGGACCAGATACAGAATCGTCGACACGGCGAGAATCGCGAACACCCCTTTTTCCGGAATGCCCAGATAGTTGGGTGCGATCGATTCGTGCAGCTGATAAAGATCGTCCAGGGCGAAATAAGCGGAGAGCGAACCGGTGGCGAGGGCGAACCTAAACAATTTTTTCAGATGCAGGGTTCTGTATACGCCTGCTGAGAAAAGCCAAAGGGATGCGCTCGTCCACCACAGCAGAATTCCCAGGCTGGAGAGAAATCCAGACAGGGGATGGATGCGGGCGATGGCAGCCACGTCGCGCGTCATGCGGGAGAAATGGACCTGGTGCTGCAGCCCGAGAAGCGCGATGAGGACCAGCGGCAGCACGGCGAGGAACGGAACCACGATGGCGGGTCGGCAAATCGAACGGCGCATATGGCCTCCCTGGTGTTATGATCATCCGAGGCCCCCGGCACAATCTGAACATCAGTGTCTTGAAGGCTGAGGGCTTTTCTGCGGGGCAATACTCAGCACCAATCTTACAGACTCCAGAACCTCCGCCATTCGCGAAAGAGTTGTTGGCCTGCTACGGTGCGAAAGATGGATTCACGATCGATGAAATCGGTTTCGGCGATCGCCGCTTTTTCCACCCAGTGCGGCCTGAATTCGATGAGCGTTTGCAGGCTCTGCTGCAGCTGTCTGCGCCACACCAGCGGATCGGTCAGATCGACCGTCACTCCGCCGGCGGCCAAGCGCAGCAGATCGGCGAGCACGCCGGTCGGATGCAGAGGCCACAGGGCATCGGCCTCGACGCAGCAAAGCGCCAAACGGTCGGCGGTCGGCGGCGGCGCGGGCGGATCCGTTTTCCATAAATCGTGTCCGTTCACCAACTCTACGCAGCGGCTGATCTCCTCCGCGGTGAACAGGGGGGAGGCCGGGTGATCGCCCCGCACGAGCTGGTGCAGCAGGGTTCCGGCATTGACGGCGCCGCGTTGCATGTGTTCGATGCGCTGCTGTGTTTTCTGCTTGCTCAACGCGGTGGCTTTATCGTGCAGTCCCGCGCGCTCGCATTCGCGGATCTCTTCTTCCATAATGCGGGGTATATAGTAATTATCGTGCACAAAGGCAAAGGCAGTGGCGATCCGTTTTTCCGTCAGGGACAATCCTTCGCTTTCCGCGATTTTCAGCACATGGGCGAATACGATCCATTCATGATCTTGTCCGTTGTCCTGCGGTGGTCTGCCGGACTGCCAGCGCTGCCAGGTGGCGTTGGCTAAAATTTGCGCTGTCAAGCGCAGCTCTTCCCGCTCTTGCGCATCGGCGAGGCCGTTCAGCGCTCCCTCTAGAATGAGGTTCAAGCGTTCGGGAGGGTTGGTCGATTGGTTTACCGGGGCAGAGAGTTGCAAAGGAGTTTTCGCCTCCTGAAGGGATTAGCAACAGAATGTACTGAATCGGTTGCGCCGATCCGGCCGGGCCAATTTACCCCAGCCGGACTGCATCATATCCCCGCTCCTGCAGGAGCAGCGGATAGTCCTCAGGACCGTGGGTGGTGTAGATTCGTTTGGGTTGTATCCGGTCGATGAGCTGAAAGAGCTCGCTGAAATCAGCATGGTCGCTGAGCGGGATGACGTGATCGGCGCTGTTGCCCATGGGATTGAATCCAGCGCCCCATCCGGAGAGCAGCACGGTTTTATAGCGGCCGATGGTCCGTGCGAGTCGGGTGCGGATGAGGTGCGGCGCCAGGATCAGAATCTCCTCGCCGTTCAGGGGCGTTTCGTCCCAGCGCCGGCAGTTTTGAAACGTGACGCCGAACTCACTATAGATACCGGCCAGTTCCCACGCGCTCTGATGCACCTGAACGGTGCAGCCGTGATCGCCGAGCAGCTTCATGGCCTCCTGGGCTTTGCCCAGGCTGTAGGCCAAGACCACCGGCGTGGCGCCCTGACGAAAGCAGCCGTGAACGAAATCCAACAGTTCGCCGGCCATGGAATCGCGGGAGCGGTTGAACACATAGTCCGGATGGCCGTAGGTGGATTCCATGATCAAAATGTCCGCTTGTGGAGTCACGATGGGTTCGCAGGTCAAACCGGATTGAATTTTAAAATCGCCGGTGTACAGCAGGGAAAGGCCGTCGTATTGGACCCGGATCATCGCGGAGCCGAGGATATGGCCAGCGGGATAGAGCTCGACGCTCACATCGCCGATCTGCAGCGGCACGCCGAAATCCAGAGAGACGAATTCTGCGGCGCCCTGACGGAGTTGATGGAATCGCGCGGTGGCTGGTGTGGAGAGAATTTTACGGTGTTTTTTCAGGTGATCAGCGTGTCCGTGGGAGACAAAAGAGAAATCGACTCTGCGTTGGGCGTCGAGCCAAAGATCGGTGGGGTTCAGTTTGATGCCAGCTGGCTGGTAGGTGAACATGCGTCGGCAGTCTATTTGAAAGTAAAAGTTGTTAAAACCACGAAGGTCTTCGCTTTAATTGATTTTTTTCTTCCACAGAATCTGCCGATGCGGCCCCCGCTTTGCGCTGCATTCCGCCCGAGCGAAGTGAGGGGTGGAACCGGCAAAGGCATCGGCTATGCGCGCTGATTACAGTTTGCGAATGAAATACTCGTGCACCGACGGATCGTCCGCAAGTTCCGGATGAAAGGTCGCGGCCAGGATGCGCTCGTTTTCGACCAACACGATGTCGTTGCGATGCCGGCCGAGCACAGACACGGATTTTCCGATTTCGATAATTTTGGGTGCGCGGATAAAGAAACCGGGAATGGAATGGTTGCGACCCTCCCAGGTGACCGCCACCTCGTCGATGAAAGAGTCTTTTTGCCGGCCGTAGGCGTTGCGTTCTACGGTGAGATCGATCAGCCCCAACGGTTCGAACGGATGATTCGGCGTTTGGCTGGACAATATGATCAGACCGGCGCAGGTGCCAAAAATCGGCCGGCGTTCACCGAAAAGGCGCAGCGGTTCCCACAATCCGTGTTTGTGCATGACGATGGTGAGGGTGGTGGATTCGCCGCCGGGGATGATCAGGCCGTCGCATTGATTCAGCTCCACCTCGGTGCGCACCAGGTGCGGAATCTGGCCGAGCCGCTTGAGGATATCCACATGTTTACTGTAATCGCCCTGGACGGCCAGAACTCCGACGCGCATCACCAGCCCCGGCCGGCCATGCGCTCGTTATCGGGAATGGCGTTGATCTCCAGCCCCGGCATGGCCTCTCCCAGGCCTTCGGAAACCCTGGCGATGAGATCAGGATCGTCAAAATGGGTTACCGCGGAAACGATGGCTTTGGCCATTTTCTCCGGCGCGCTGGATTTGAAAATGCCGCTGCCGACGAACACGCTCTCCGCGCCCAGCTGTCTCATCAGCGAAGCGTCCGCCGGAGTGGCCACGCCGCCGGCGGAAAAATTGGGCACAGGCAGTTTGCCGAGTTTTTTCACCTCGCGGATCAACTCTACCGGCGCGCCCAGTTTTTTGCCTTCAGTGACCAGTTCTTCATCGCCCAGGGATTGAATGCGTCGAATGCCGCTCATGACGCTGCGCATATGCCGCACCGCTTCGACGATATTGCCGGTGCCGGCTTCGCCTTTGGTGCGGATCATGGCCGCGCCCTCGCTGATGCGGCGCAGGGCTTCGCCCAGCTCACGGCAGCCGCAGACAAAAGGCACTTTGAATTTCCATTTATCGATATGATAGTCTTCGTCCGCCGGGGTGAGCACTTCGCTCTCATCGATAAAATCCACGCCCAGGGCTTCCAGCACCTGCGCCTCGGCGAAATGGCCTATGCGGCATTTGGCCATCACTGGAATGGAAACGGTTTTTTGAATGGCCTTGATGACGGTCGGGTCAGACATGCGGGCTACGCCGCCATGGCTGCGGATGTCCGCCGGGATTCGCTCCAGGGCCATCACTGCCACGGCGCCGGCGTCCTCGGCGATCTTGGCCTGCTCCGGGGTGGTGACGTCCATGATGACGCCGCCTTTGAGCATTTCCGCTAATCCGATTTTCAGGTTTATATGGTCTGCTTTTTGCATAATACAACCTCAATTGATACGATGAGTAAAAACTAAAAGTACGGAAAATATTCGGAATTTTCAACAAGGAAATTGGCGGAGGAACCCGCTGGTTGGGGATCAGGAGGCTCGCCGCACCGCTGAGCGGCGGCGCAGGGGATGACGTCAGCCGGAACAGGAGAGCGGAAAACGGCGGCAGGGTGAGGCGCTCAGTATTTTATTTTCTTTTTACCGCCTCTGCCCCTATAATCACGGATCATGGATCTCGGGTTTTTGTGGATCGGGCACTCTTCCTGCGGAAGGTATCGTGTGTCAAAGATTTCGCTCACCGCCTCAGGGCAGTATTTGCCGGCCAGCATTTTAGACTCATTGCAGATGGAGACGTTCACTACGCCGGCAGGGCGGTTAAAATCCACCACCGGCAGGTTCAACGTGTCCAGGCTGTTCTTGATAATGGGCACAGTGATGGGCAAAGCGGCGTTGGAGCCGGTCTGTCTGGCGCCGAGGTTGAGGGCTGGATCATCGTGTCCCACCCAGGTGCTGACCACGATCTGAGGCGTAAAGGTGATATACCAGGCGTCGGTGCAATCGTTGGTGGTGCCGGTTTTTCCGGCAGCCGGCCGGCGAAAGTTGAATTGAGACACCGAGGCGCTGCCGGTGCCCTCCTGCGCCACGCTACGCAGCATATCCACCATGATGTAGGCGGTCTCTTCCCGCAAAACTCCGCGGCTTTGCGGCGCCGCGGTGCTCAGCACATTGCCGAACCGGTCCTCCACCCGCAGCACGCTGAGCGGGCTCACCAGCACACCGCGATTGGCGAACACGCCGAACGCAGAGGTGATCTCAATGGGTTTCACGCCGGTGGATCCCAGGGCGATCGCATCCACGGCATCCAACGGGGTGGTGATGCCCATGCTCCGTGCATAGTGCACCACCTGACGGGGCGGCACATCTTCCTGAACGAGCCGGGCGCTGACCAGATTCAACGAACGGCGTAGCCCCTCACGCAGAGTGGTCTTGCCGCCGATGGTGTTGTCATAGTTGGCCGGGGTCCAACGCGATCCATCCGACTGCTGAACTACGATGGGTTGGTTCAACTTTTCATAACAGGGCATATAGCCGTTGTCCACCGCCGCGGTGTAGACGATGGGTTTAAACACCGAACCGGGCTGACGGATCGCCTGCACACATCGATTGTATTTGCTCTCGGTAAAATCGCGGCCGCCGATCATAGCGAGAATGTGGCCGTTCCTCGGATCCAGGACCAGCACCGACACCTGCACCGCCGCTTTGTGGTTGAGCACCGAGTCCGCCAGCGCTTTGGTGTAGATGATTTTTTCCAAACCGTATTTGTCGATCATCTCCTTGGGCGCAAGCTTTTGCAGATCATCCCGATTGCGATGGGCGCGGTTGGAGATTTCTTGATTGTGGGGCAGAAAACCGGCCACCGCCCGTTCGGCGCACTCTTGCACACGAGTGTCCAGCGTGGTGTAGATCTGCATGCCGGCCTTGTACAGATCCCAGCCGTACTGGCGCTGCAGTTCCTGCCGGATGGTTTCGGTGAAATAGGGCGCGATGCCCAGATCCTTGCGCTCATAGTTCGGCGCCAGCTTGAGTTCGGCGTTGACCGCCTGCTGATATTGGGCGCGGGTGATATAATGCTCGTCCAGCATGCGGTTGAGCACCATGGTGCGGCGTTTGAGGGCCCGGTCCGCATAGCGATAGGGATTGAGATAGGCCGGCCGCTGCGCCATGCCGGCGAGCAGGGCAAATTCATCGAGGGTGCAGTTCTGAATTTTCTTGCCGAACATCAACTGGCTGGCGGCATCGACGCCATAGCTGCCATGGGCAAAGGACATGTGATTGAGGTACATGTCCATAATTTCCTGCTTGGTGTAGGTTCGTTCCAGCTGCACCGCGGTGATCATCTCTTTGATTTTGCGGGTGATGGTCTTTTCCGGACTCAGATGCAGGCGCCTGGCCAGCTGCTGGGTCAGGGTGCTGGCGCCCTGTTGACGGCTCATGGTCAGAACATCCGACAGAGCGGCGCGCAGGAAGCGCAATGGGGCGATGCCCCAATGGCTGTAAAAACGATGGTCTTCGATGGCCAATACCGCCTTGACCATGGGATCGGGGATCTCCGCCAGGGGAACGTAGAATCGGCGTTCGGTGAAAAATTCTTTGATGAGAACGCCGTCCGCGGAAAAGACCTTGGTCGCCAGTTCAGGATTATAGTTCTCCAACTGGTCGAAAGAAGGCAGACTGAAGCTGAGATAGACGATCCAGGAGAGGAACGCGATGAAAAGCGCCACCAGGATGAACAACAGCCTGCGCCGGTTCGGAGATAGGGTTGTTCCGGCAGGAGGGTGCGGAGCAACGTTGCGGAAAAGCCGTTTCATGGACATGGGAAAGACTAATACCTGCGAATATGGGTCAGTACTTTGCGATAGCGGTTCAGGTCTTCCAGAACTTTGCCGGTGCCGCGTACGACCGCGAGCAGGGGTTCTTCCGACAGGATGACCGGCAGGTTGGTTTCGCGACGAAGCCGTTCGTCCAGACCGCGCAGCATCGAGCCGCCGCCGCTCATCAGGATGCCGCGGTCGAGGATATCCGCGGACAGTTCCGGCGGCGTCTGTTCAAGGCAGAGTTTGACGGAATCGACGATGGTGTTGATGGTGTCGGCCAGAGCTTCCTGGACCTGCTTGGAGCTGATGGTGACGGTTTTAGGAATGCCGGCCACCAGATCGCGGCCTTTGACGGTCATGGTGTCTTTGCCGTCATAGGGTGCGGCGGATCCCAGTTTGCATTTGATCTCCTCCGCGGTGATCTCGCCGATGAGCAGGTTAAAGCTCTTTTTAAAATACTGCACGATCGCCTCGTTCATCTCGTCGCCGCCGATGCGGATGGAGATCGAGTTGACGATGCCGTACATGGCGATCACCGCGATCTCGCAGGTGCCGCCGCCGATATCGATGATCATGTTGCCTACCGGCTGTTCGATGGGCAGGCCCAGGCCGATAGCCGCGGCCATTGGCTCTTCAATGAGATAGACTTCCCGGGCGCCGGCATGTTCGGCGGAATCGCGCACCGCGCGTTTTTCCACCTCGGTGATGCCGGTGGGAACGCAGATGGCGATGCGCGGCCGCGGCACGCGCGTCGGCATGGCCTTGCGGATGAAATAACGGATCATCTGTTCGGCAAGATCAAAGTCGGCGATGACGCCGTCCTTGAGCGGACGGATGGTGATGATCTCTCCCGGCGTGCGGCCGACCATCTCCCGGGCTTCGTCCCCGTAGGCGACGATCTCCTGGGTGCTTTTACGGATGGCGACGATGGAGGGTTCATCTAAAACGACTTCACGACCTTTTATATAAACCAGCGTGTTGGCGGTTCCCAAATCAATGGCGAGATCGTTGGCAAAAACGGATTTAAAAAGATTCATGCTGCGTTGGCCCTGTCTGAGGTTGTTAGGTTCTGTGGTTTAAGATCCGTGCCGATCGCTGTTTCTCAATGTCTGAAATGGCGCAGCCCGGTAAATACCATGGCCAGATGCTGTTCGTCGGCCGCGGCAATGACTTCTTCATCGCGCACAGAGCCGCCGGGCTGAATTACGGCGACTGCGCCGGCCTGGGCCAGCACATCCACCCCGTCGCGGAACGGAAAGTATGCGTCGGAGACCGCCACGGAACCGGTCAGGTTCAGACCCGCTTGTCCGGCTTTGAGCACCGCGATTCTCGAGGAATCCACCCGCGACATCTGGCCGGCGCCGATGCCCAGGGTTCTGTCGGTGGCGACGAAGATGATGGTGTTGCTCTTGATCCATTTGGCGACTTTCCAGCCGAAGCGCATGGCCTGCCACTCTTGTGGGGCCGGTTGCCGCTTGCTGACCACTTTGAACTCGGCCGCGTCGGCCGGCTCGATGTCGACCGTCTGGATCAGATAGCCGCCGAGCACCTTTTTAATATCCAGATCGCCGATCTGAAGCCGAACATCCGGCCATTGCAAAAGGCGGAGGTTTTTCTTGGCGGTCAACATGGAGAGCGCCGCCGGGTCGAAGGCGGGCGCCGTGATCACCTCCAGAAACAGCTCGGCCAGTTTGGCGGCCAGCGCTTCGTCCACCGGCTTGTTGAACGCCACCACACCGCCATACGCGGAGACCGGATCGCACTGCAGCGCTTTTTGATAGGCGTCGAGCAGATTCGCGCCCACCGCCACGCCGCAGGGGTTGTTGTGTTTGACGATCACCGCGCAGGGTTCGCTGAACTCGAGCGATAGCCCGACGCTGGAATGAACGTCCATAATGTTGTTGAAGGACAGTTCTTTGCCGTGCAACTGCCGGCCGAAAGCCCGTCCCGAATCATCCTGATAAAAAGCCGCCTGCTGATGGGGATTTTCACCATAGCGTAGATCCTGGCTTTTGTGCAGGACGAACGGAAAGCGGTCGGGGAAGCGGCTCTCCGGTTCCGCCTGCTGATACAGCCAGCGGGAGATGGCGGCGTCGTATTCACAGGTGCGGCTGAACGCCTGTCGCGCCAGCCAGGCGCGCGTGGCCAGCGTGGTGCAGCCCTGATGCTGAACGAGCTCCTGCAGCACTTTATCATATTGGTCCGGATGGGTCACCACCGTTACGCCGCCGTAATTTTTTGCCGCGGCGCGGATCATGCACGGTCCGCCGATGTCGATGTTCTCCAGCGCGTGCTTGAGCGTCACGTCCGGCTGGGCGACGGTTTTCTCAAAAGGATAGAGGTTCACCGCCACCAGGTCGATGGGCTGGATTTTTTTTTCAGCGATCTCGGCCATCTGCGCCGGCTCTTCCCGTTTGGCTAGAATGCCG
>DAIQOA010000049.1:0-24699 GCA_036788095.1 bacterium
TCAAGCAGCGCGTCAACCTCGACGTCGCCTATCAACTGCGCTACGGCAACGACGCCAACAAGGATTTCTGGAACAACCGCGCCGAGACCATGTTCGGCGCCCGCCTCCGCTTTTTTGAAAAACTCTACCTGGCGTTTTACAGCGAATATGTGCGCGGTGAATACATCACCGATAAAAGCGAAATCATGCCGTACAGCCCTTCGTATGAAGATTGGCGCTACGGACTGATATTCTGGCACGGATGGGATCCGGGCGGCTGGAAGCCCAAAAAACGACTGGCCCTGACGCCCTGGAGCGAAGTCTACGCGGATGCCAATTACCTGGATAAGGACAGCCAAAATATCGTGTACTATCTGGAAGCCAAACTCGGAGTACAGCTGCTCAGGTTGCATAAAACCCGCTTTGATCTCTACGGCGTGGCCTATGCCTATTACGACAAGAACGCCGACTTTTGGAACAACCATGCCGATATGGCGCCGGGGATCCGCATCACGCCATGGACCGATGTGGATTTAAATCTTCGCATCGAATACCTTTGGGGACAGTATTATGATCGTACCGGCGAATACGAAAACCCGTATGCACGCCGTTACCAGGATCTGCGCATTGGTCTGTTTTTCTGGTATGGTTGGGGAGAATAGGAGGATCAGGATGAAAAAATTTCTGCTTGCTGCAACTTTGCTCATGATCGTTGGGGTTGTCGGTGCGCCGGCCCAGTCCATCCCTGCCCAACTGCTGTGGGATTATTCTACCGGCGGCCCGGTTACCGCAGTGACGCCTTTTCCGGATGTCAACAGCGACGGCCGGCCTGATCTGCTGGCCGGATCAGCCGACAGCCTGGTCTATTGTCTCTCTGGCGGCGGCTCGGCTGACATGCGCGAAATCTGGGCCTGCAAAACATTGGGCGCCATCACCGATGTGGAGGCCATGGGCGACGTCAATGGCGACGGCTATGCCGATGCGGTGGCAGGCTCCAGGGACAACATTGTCTATTGCATCTCCGGAAAACCGGCGGATGGAGGACTTGAGCTCTGGCAGCGGGCGGACTCGGCGACGATCCATTCGGTTGCCGCCCTGGGCGACGTGAACGGAGACGGGATCGGGGATGTGGTGGCCGGAACCGCCATGAATAACATGATCTGCATCTCCGGCTCCGCGGCCCAGCAGGGAAAAATACTCTGGCAGTTCAGCAGCGACGCCGATTTCTGGAACGTCATCGCTCTGCCGGACATCAACGGCGACGGCAAAATGGATTGCGTGGGTTCGTGCGATAATTTCATCTACTGTTTCTCCGGCGCAGGCGCAACCCAGGGCCAGCAGGGCGGCGCCGGCGCCAAGGCGATCTGGTCAGCGCCTTATGACGCGGGCGACCGCGTCTTCTCCATCGCAGCTATCCCGGATGTCAACAACGACGGCAAAGCCGACGTGCTGCTGGGCAGCAATATGGACCTGGTCGAGTGTCTCTCCGGCGCCAACGGCAACAGACTCTGGAGCTTCACCACAGGCGCCAACGCCCAGTGCGTAGCGGCTATCGCGGATCTGAACGGAGATGGAAAATGGGATGTGCTGGCCGGCTCCGCGGATGATCATGCCTATGCACTCTCCGGCGCCAACGGACAGCAGCTGTGGAAGGTCGCCTTCCTCTCTACGGTCCTATCCGCTGCCGGCGTCAAGGACATCAATGAGGACAATTGGCCGGACGCTGTGTTCGGTTCCGACGCCGACGAAATAGCTTGCATCAGCGGCGGCGGCACCGCCAAAGGCCAAAAGCTCTGGACCTATACCGCAGGAGGCGGCGTAACCGGCGTCGCTGCCATCGGCGATGTCAATGCCAACGGGATCTCCGATGTGGCCTGCGCATCTACCGACAGCTATATCCGCATTCTGGAGGGGAACAGCAAAGTCTTGGACGTGGAGCTGATCTCCTTTACCGCCGCCGTACAGGCGGACGGCGTGCGGTTGTTCTGGCGAACAGCCAGCGAGACCAACAACCTCGGATTTACCGTGCTCCGTTCAAGGGATGCAAGCACTTGGGAGCAGATCGCCTTTGTAGCCGGCAACGGCACTTCGGCGCTACAGCATGAGTATTCGTTTCTGGACGCTGAGGAGAACTGGGTGCAGCTCTACTATCAGCTGCAACAGCTGGATCGCGATGGACGGTCTCAACTGCTGCCCATGGTGAAGGTTGTGCGACAGTTGCCCGGCCATTTGACGCTGCACGGCAACTATCCCAATCCCTTCAATGCCGGGACCACTATCGCCTATGACCTGCCGGCCTCGGGCCGGGTGGAGGCGACGATTTATAATCTGCAGGGTCGAATCATCCGGCGACTGGTCAGCGGAATGCAATCAGCCGGCTTCCACACTATCCATTGGAACGGCCGCAAGGATTCCGGCGAGGAGGCGGCTTCCGGAGCCTATGTCTGCAGAGTCAGCGCGGAAAATGAGTGGGCGCACATACGGATCAGTTATGTGAAATAGATGACGCGCACCCGGCAGCAGCATCCGTTCACCCGCTGTTGCGCAAAAATTCTACAATCCGCTGCGCCGCCAGACCATCGCCGTAGGGATTAACCATGCTCTTCCTGTTCGCCATCACCGGCTCTTCGCTCAGCACCATACTCGCTTCAGCAACAATAGACTCTCGGCGCGTGCCCACCAGTTTGGCGATCCCCGCCTCCACCCCTTCCGGCCGTTCGGTGGTGTCGCGCATCACCAGCACCGGCACGCCAAAGGTCGGCGCTTCCTCTTGAATGCCGCCCGAGTCGCTGAGAATCAGCGTTGACCGCTTCATTAGATGAACCAGGGCGGCATAATCCAGCGGTTCGATGAGATGGACGTTGTTCAGGCCGGAGAGAATGTCACCCACCGGCCGGCGCACATTGGGATTGAGATGCACGGGATAAATAAACCGGGTCTCAGCAAACCGGGCGGCCAATTCCCTAATCGCATGACAGAGCTCGCGAAAAGGCTCGCCGAAACTTTCCCGGCGATGAGCGGTGATCAGCGCCATGCGTTCATTCTGCGGAATGGCGCTCAACGCTGAGCTGTTCCAGTCAAAAGGCCGGCGGCTGATCTCCAGCAGCGCGTCGACGATGGTGTTGCCGGTGACATGGATGGCTGCGTCCGCAAAGCCTTCACGCAGCAGCGCCTGACGCGCCCGTTCCGTGGGTGCAAAATAAGCGTCTGTCGCCGCATCAGCCAGGCGTCGGTTCATCTCCTCCGGAAAGGGACGACGCTTGTCCAGGGTGCGCAGCCCGGCTTCCACATGGCCAAAGCGGACGTTGTGATAATAGGCGATCACCGCGGCTACAAACACCGTGGTGGTGTCCCCTTGAGCCAGAATCCAGTCCGGCCGGATCTGTTCCACCACCCGATCCAACTCTTCAAACAGCCGGGCGGTGAGCGCTGCCAACCGCTGATCGGGCTGCATCAGATTGAGGTCCAGGTGCGGATGAATGTCAAACAGCTGCAGCACCTGGTCCAGCATCTGGCGATGCTGGCCGGTGACGCAGATCACGCTGGTGAGCTCTTGCGGAAATTTCTCCAGCTCTTTGATGACCGGCGCCATCTTGATGGCCTCCGGCCGCGTGCCGAGAATCGAAAGAATTTTCATCGCTTTGCCACTCCCGTTCGTTCACCAACAACCGGTATCCATGGGTTCAACCCATTACACCGCCCTTTCATAACCGGTGGTCCTATCCACTCCATGATTTTCATTTTCCCGCCCAACTGGTAATATATTCAACCGTTTCACTCGGCTTGGCGATATCCGGATCAGCCACACTCCATTCCCCTTTCAATCCCATTTCTTCAGCCGTCAGTTGAAAGTGACACATCGCGATGCCCATATCCACGCGCTGCAGATCAGCGATGATAAAAGAGGGCAAGGGGGAGCGGTTGCGCTGATAGCCTGGGGAACGCTGCAAATAAAAATGAAAACAGGCGTCTTGCTGCATCACCCGCCAGGGCTGCTTGTTGGAGGCAGATGGAGCCAAACGCAGCATGTGCAGCGGAACAGCATAGGCGCCTGCGTGCTCTTCCGCCAGGGGTGTCGCCAAATTGCCCTGAAAAAAAAGCGCTTCCCACGGCTTGCGTGCATCAGCTTTGATCTGAGTGCGCATCAGAGCGCGCAGCCGGGTCTCCTCAGCCGGATAGCCGACCGCTGCGACAGCTGGCACAATCTCGGCAGCAGTGGCCCGCACCCTGGCTGCAAAGCGGCTTTTGCTGAAACTGCCGCCGAGCCAGCAGCTGCCCAAACCCAGACTGGTGGCATACAGGATTAAAGCCTCCATCGCAAAGCCAAAATCCTCCAGATTTTTCTCCCCAGGTCCAACAGCACCGATCAAGAATCCCGCGGGATTCTTGATGAATCCATAGGTGCCCAGCCCCTTGAGCGTTCGAGCCTCCTTCTCGTCGCCGGCCACCAGTTCAAAGCGCAGGAAGGTGTGGAAGGGCCCATGCTGAAGCGATGCGGCAAAGGCCCGCAGCCGCGCGGCGGTCTCCGCGGCGATGGATCTGTTTTCATAGGTGCGGCAGGAGCGCCGGTTTCTTATGATCTCCGGCAGCGGTGCACAAAAGGTCATCATAGGCTATCTCTCAACTTGTCATCTCCCGAGAATATTCCTTGACATTCATCCCAAATTGTCCTACAATTTTTATGCCATCCTATCTATAAACGGAAAAGGGCTAACCATGAACCGATCCAACCGCCTGATCTCTCTTGACGCTTTCCGCGGTTTCACCATCATGCTGATGATCCTGGTCAACAATCCCGGAAGCTGGCAGTATGTTTTTTCCCCGCTCAAGCACGCCGAATGGCACGGCTGCACGCCCACGGACCTGGTTTTTCCTTTTTTCCTTTTCATCATGGGCGCAGCCATGGCCTTTTCCTTCAACCGCCGTACGCAGGAGAACGCGTCGCGCCGGCCGCTGTATCTGCAGATCCTCAAGCGCACGCTTCTGCTGATTTTTCTCGGCCTGTTCATGGCCTGGTATCTGCGCTGGAGCTTTTCCACCCTGCGCTTTCCCGGCGTGCTGCAGCGCATCGGCCTGTGCTACTTGCTGGCCTCCATGATCATTCTACACACCAACCGGCGCGGCTGCATCATCGCGACCCTTTTACTGCTGGTCGGCTACTGGCTGGCCATGGCTTTGATCCCTTTTCCCGGCCGGGGCGAAGATGTATGGGCGCTCAACAGCAACCTCGCCCAATATCTGGACGGCCTTTTGCTCAAAGGCCATGTCTATAAAAAAGACATTGGCTTTGATCCAGAGGGGTTGCTCAGCACCCTTCCGGCAGTCGGCCAGGTGCTGCTCGGCTATTTCACCGGCCAATGGCTGCGAAGCCAGGCAGAGCCGTTGCAAAAAACCAACGGGATGTTCATCGCCGGCAACATCGCCATCGTACTCGGCCTTGCCTGGTCCCTGGCCATGCCGATCAACAAGCAGCTGTGGACCAGCAGTTATGTGCTCTATACCAGCGGCATCGCTCTGAACCTGCTCGCGGTTAGTTATTGGCTGATCGACATCAAAGAGTACGGCCGATACGCCAGACCGTTTGTCATTTTTGGCAGCAACGCCATCCTTGCTTTTTTCGGCTCTGGGATCATGGCCAAGACCATGATGCTGTGCAAGGTGACCCGGGCCGACGGCACGCAGATTTCGCTCAAAGCGCTTGTTTATGAAAACCTGCTGCGACCTGTGTTCGGCGATTGGGGCGCCTCGCTGATGCATGCGCTGCTCTTCATCCTCATCTGGCTGGCTGTTCTGACCTGGTTTTACCGGAAAAAAATTTTTATCAAGCTCTAAGTGCGCGTTCTATGCCGGCGAGGGGATGTTTCGCTTTTTCCCATCGACAGCAACCGAACTGACGATGAAATCAGAACCGCGGTTTTTTCCATCCACCCTGTTTGAACCAAATGCCGATGACCACCCCCTTCAACGCCGTGGTACACGAGATGGCCCACCAGATGCCGGTGCTGCCGAGGCCCAGTGGGCCGGCCAGCCAGGCGGCGAGCGGAATACGCAGCCAGGTCAATGGCACTGAGACCAGCATGGGCGGCAGGGAAAAGCCGGCGCCGCTAAAAGCGCCCTCGAGAACCACTTCAAAAGCGAGAAAAATTTCAAAAATCGCAATGATGCGCAGATAGGCGCTGCCCTCTCGAATCACCGCGGCATCATCGATGAAAAAGCGCACCAGCGGTTTTGCCGCAACCAGATAAAAGACGGAAAAACCCACCACCACCACACAGGCGTAACCCAGCGTCAGCCAGGCGCTCTTTTCTGCACGCCGCGGATCGCCGGCGCCGAGATTCTGTCCCACCAGCGTGGTGGCGGCGACGCTAAAACCGACACAGGTGAAATAAGCCAGACCTTCGATGCGATGACCGAGTCCAATGGCGGCCAGTGCTTCAGGCCCAAAACGGGCGATGATCCTGGTCAAAAAGGCGTAGGACAGGCTGAACATGACGCCGCTGATGGCGATGGGCAGTCCGATGCGCAAAATGTCGGCCAGCAACCGTCGCACAGCCGGGCGAAAAACCGCAAAGCGAAAAACAACGGAAATTTTCCTTTGCCTGAGAATGCGCAGCATCAGAATCAGGGTGATGACATGGGCCAGCACAGTGGCCAGGGCGGCGCCCGCGGCTTCGAGCCGGGGCAATGGGCCGATGCCAAAGATGAAAAAGGGATCGATCACCGCATTGAACAGCAGTGCGCCGGCGGTGATCTTGAGCGGCGTTCGGGTGTCGCCCATGGCGCGGAACACCGCCTCAGCGCTGAGAGAGGCAAAGAGGACAAAAAGGCCGGCGCAAATAATGGTCAGGTAATGGCCGGCGGACTGCCGTACCGCACCCTGCAGACTCATCAAGTTTAAAATGGCCGGCATCAGAAAAATGGTCAGACCGCCGAAAATCAACCCCAGCAGGGCGGCGAGGGAGATGCCATGCACGGCCGTGCTATGGACACGGCCAAACCGGCCGGCGCCCACATAGCGCGCCACCAGGGCGCTGACGCCGGTGCTGGTGATCGTGGCCAGCGCCTCCAGGGCCCAGTAAATAAACGATGCGGCACTGACCCCGGCCAGACCTTCGGCGCCGAGTTTGCCCACCCACCAGCCGTCCACCACATTGAACAGCATGATGAAGAGCAGAGAGACGATGGTCGGCAGAGCCAGCCGCCGAATGGCCCGGCCCGTGGGAAGGGCAAGCACCGCAGTGGATGCGGATGACAAAGAGGCTCTCATCGCCGGGTACGCAAGACGAAAGCAAATACGCACTCGTCAGGCTTTCTAAACAAATCTATGCAGAAAAATATTTTCACAGGCAACATTGCCGGTTCCTCACATGCCCATGCACTGCTTGAGGCTCGCACAGACTTTTTTGCCTCGACTTTTTTTCGACCACCTTGCACAGCGTGTAACATCCGCTTCATCGCTGTTGGACGGATGCTGGGATCGGTGAAGCAGCTAAGCGGTTCGGCTCATCAGTGCGAGGCACTACCCTGGTAGCGCTTTTCGCCGGCGCGGATGGCGATCGTCAGCCGGTTGCTTTCCGGCGGCAGGGGACAGGTTGCATAGGGTGTAAACGAACAGGGAGGATTGTAGGCTTTGTTGAAATCAATGAACGTCTCAGAAGCAGAATCCGGTCGCGTCACATAGAGAAAACGGCCGCCGCCATAGGTCTCATCACCGCTGGTGGCATCGGCAAAGACGACAAAGAAGGGTTCGTCCTTCCCCTCATCCAGCACGTCAAGCCGGAGCTCGCGGTTCTGCAGTGTAAAGAGCAGCGCGCCGGGACAAGGCTGGTCTTCGACCTGACCCACCACATTGACGATCCGCAGTGTTTTCACCGGCTCATAAGCCACGAATTTCGCCTTGACCCGCCAGGCCGGATCGATCGGAAAATAGTCGATGCCGCGAAAGGTTCTTCGATTGACGTGGGTGCTGTCGCGCAGGCGCACGGCAAACCGGCCGCCGCGTTGAATGATATGCCAGGACAGCGTATGATAAAATAACAGGGTCGGTTTGCCCTGAGCATCGCTCTGCAGCTCCCTATTCGCAGCGAGCGTATGATCGGCGGTGAAAATGGCAACGCCCGGCTGCACGCGCAGGCGGACGGTATTTTGATCGACGATGAACGCACCCATATGATCCGGGCAGTTCGCGGCCGGAAAGACCACCGCATTATCGGCTGCGCGGCCGAAAGTGTTCTCACCCTGTTCGAGCCAAAAGCGGCCGGCCAGACTAAGCCATCCGTTGGGTTTGGTCAACTGGGCGACACGGCGGCGGCGCCCCGCTTCGATCTCCTCCCGATAGGAGGCATCCGCCGCCCGGTCGCCGGGCGCTGAACAGAGGTTCATCATCGCCGCAAAGCACAGTACCATGATCCAGGGTGTTCGTTTCATCTGGAGGAGGTCCTCCCCACGCCTTTTCCATCCGAGGGGACGGCGCCGCGGATGTAAGCGCCTTCCCGCGGTTTGTAATCGCCAAAGCTCCGCGGCGTCGTCTGCGGTTCAATGATGCTGTTGCGAAAAATTTTGATCCGCTCCGGCACCACGGCTTTTTTTCCCACCAGGGTCAATCCGCTGAACAGATGGTCGGGATATTTTTCATTGGGCTGTTCGCTGGGGCCCGCCAAGCCGACGCGGCAGGCCGGACCAAAGACAACGCCCTTGTCGGCGATCACCGAAGTCACCTCCGCTTTGCCGCCGATGCGCACATCATGCATGATGACCGAGTCTCTGACCACCGCACCGGCCGCCACATGCACGCCGGGCGAGAGCACGGAATTCAGGACCGTGCCTTCGATGACGCAGCCGGCGGAGATCAGAGCATTGCGAATTTGCGCGGAAGACGCAATGACGGCCGGCGACCGATCGCCGAGCGCGCCCTCTTCATCGATGTTGGTGCGCACGCCCCATTCGGGCAAATTCAAACCAGAGCCGGGCGTCAGAATATCCATGTTGGTCTGCCAGTAGGCTTTAAGGGTGCCGACGTCCGCCCAATACCCGCTGAACAGGTAGGCGTACACCGGCGCGACGCCGATGGCATCGTTGATGATATTTTTGCCGAAATCAGGACCTTGACGACGGGCCAGACTCTTTTTGAGGAACTCGAAATCGATCACATACACGCCCATGGAGGCCAGGTTGCTCTTGGCTTTGGCCGGCTTTTCCTCCCAGGCGGTGATGCGCTGCTCCTCATCCACCTGGGCGATGCCGAAATGACGGGTGTCCTCCCAGGCGACTCGCATCATGGCGATGGTGATGGCCGCTTTTTGCTGTTTGTGAAATTCCACCATGGCGGCGTAGTCCATCTTGTAGATATGATCGCCGGACAGAATCAGCACCCGTTGTGCGCTATAGCGCTCGGCAAAGTCGAGGTTTTGCGCCACCGCGTCGGCCGTGCCGCGGTACCAGTCGAAATCCTCGCGTCCGGTGGAGGGCGGCAGAATCTTGGCGCTGCGCCGGCGGCCGATCAGGTCCCAGGCCTCGCCGGAGCCGATATGCCCCATCAGCGAGTAAGGCCGGTATTGGGTCAGGATGCCGATCTGTTGAACGCCGGAGTGCATGGCGTTGCTCATGGTGAAATCGATCAAACGATAACAGCCGCCGAACGGCACGGCCGGCTTGGCGCGCATCCAACCCAGAATGTTCAACCGGCTGCCGACGCCGCCGGCAAGCAGAAACGCAACCGTCTGTCTCATTTTAAGGTCCTCCCGCCGGCTATCATTTTTCCGGAAAAATCCTGTTCACGCTTATTGGGATAGATGATGCAATTGGCGCCGATCTGCGCCCGGACCGGGATGACGGTGTTGCGGCCGACGAGGGTGATCCCCGAACTGAGCAGATCCGGATACTCCTTATTGGCGCCCGGCCGTCGTGCGCCGCCCACCACCGCCTGGGCGCCGATGGTCACTTCAACATCGGTGATCACCTTGGTCACGCGCGCATGGGCGGCGACGCGGGTGTCATAAAATAAAATCGAATCCTTGACCGTGCTGCCCGCCGCCACTTTGACGCCTGGAAACAGAATAGAGTTGATTACGCTGCCCTCGACCACGCAGCCATGGTGAATGCGGCTGTTGCGCACCAGGGCGCCGGCGCCGATCACAGCGGGGGCGCGGTCGCGGACCCGCTCGTTGTCAAGATTGGTGCGCACCTGCCAGCGATCGATGTCCAGAGCCGGGCGGTCCTGCAACAGGCTCATGTTGGCGGCCCAGAATTCATCGATGGTGCGCGAATAGGCCCAGGCGCCATGAAATTTATAGCCGAACACCCGTTTGCGGTCCAGTAGCACCGGCAGTATATCCCGGCCAAAATGCTCGGTGGACGGCGGCTTCATCATCTCATCCAAAACAAAGTGCAGCGCATCGGCGTTGAACAGGTAGACCGTCATGGACGCCCATTCAGAGATCGGCTGGCTCGGCTTTTCCACATAGCGCAGCAGGCGACCTCCCTGCTCGCGCCCCTCCTCCATAACGCCCTGACCAAAGCGCTCCATGCCGCGGTCATCCGGACGGACAAACGCAACCGTTACGTCCGCTTTCATCGATTGATGAAAGGCGAGCATGTCGCCATAGTCCATCTTGTACACATGATCGCCCGAGAGCACCAGGACGTAATCAGGCTGATTGCGGAAAATAAAGTCCTTGTTCTGGTAAACCGCATCGGCCGTGCCCTTGTACCAGTCGGAGCTGACGGTGCCCTTCATCGGCGGCAGCAGATGAATGCCGCGCCGGCTGCCGACCATATCCCAGGCGGCGCCGGAGCCGAGGTGGCTGAGCAGGGAATCCGATCGATACTGCGACAGCACGCCTACTTTCTCAATGCCCGAATGCTCCAGATTGCTCAACGGAAAATCGATGACGCGATACAGGCCGCCGAAGGGCAGAGCGGATTTCGGACGATACAGCGTGAGCACCGAAAGCTCGTCCACCCGGCCGCCGGCGAGAATCATGGCGAGAATATTTTTCATGCGCATGCCCTGTTGAGAATAGATACGACACTGCAAGAACCACGATGTTTCATAAAACAGCCCCGGGCCTCGCCGCCGCAGCTGCGATAGCCGCAAAAAAAAGAAGGCGGAACAACCAGCTCGTTAATCAGCCGCCGCAGTCTGGCCCACACTCGGACCAGACCGGCCGAAATCCTTCGCCGGCAGCGGACCGGGCGTCATCGAAAAAGGTATCGCCGCTGATCACCAATTTGCCGGGTATTTTCGCACGCAGTTCCTCTTCATCCAGTGCATAGAGCGGCGAGATCTCCAACTGGTGCCGGGAGAGACCGTTCGGGCCGCGCGGCACCGCCACTCCGGCCTTTTCAAGCCAGCGGCCGAACAACTCCACCAACGCCCGGGTTGCGGTTTCCGGCGAATCCAGGCCGGTGGCGTTTTTAACCGGACTAAACTCCTCTTCGCGACTGGTCTCCACCACGATGGTGTTCCGCGCATAGGGCAGTGCGTCGAAAATAAACTGTTCCAGCTTGTAGCCGTTCTCGCGTTCCGGCCTGACCGGGCGGCCCTGATCATCGATGCAGGGCACTTTTTTTAGGGCGAGATGATAGGGCAGCCGCACCTTTGCCGCGAACAGCCGTTTGAAAAACGCTAGACTGAATATATGAATGGCGATGCTGCCCTGCTTGAAGCGAAGGCCGCCCTGCCCATCGCTTTGATGACGCAGGGCGTCGTCTAATTCAGAGTATTCCACCACCGTCGGCCGGCCGTTCACGCGGCAGAACACACCCACTTTTTCGTCGGCATTGCGCTTGGCCACGGATTTAGAGGCCATCTCCGCCTGCTGCAAAACATGATATCCGAGAAAAACCGGGTCCGCGATGCGGCAGAGAACATTGTCCACCTGAAAGTAATAGAGCAGCTCCACGCCGGCGCTTTCCAGGGTATTGACCAGGTCATGGCGTTGCAGGGCGGTCAACAGGCCGCCATGTCCGTCCGGGGACAGGGCCAGGGCATGGCGCGATCGCAGCAGCAAGCTGCCGTGCTGATCGAACGCCGGTTGCGAGGACTGGCTGAAAAAAAACAGGGTGTCGGGATTTTTGCCGAAATAATGATGGCGATGGAAATACTCGATGGTGTCCGCGTGGTTTTGTTCGCTGGTCATAATGAGAAAATGGATGGGCTTGTCGTAGAGGCGTTCCAGACGGATGATTTTCTCCGTATGAAACTGGAACAGGGAACGCCGGCTGATCGGGCCGATTTCCAAACAGCCCTTGGGCTCTTCGCGGCCCAAGCGGGAGCCCAGGCCGCCGGCCACCACCAGGACCGCCACCTTGCCCTGGCGCAGCAACTCCCGGCCGGCTGCAGCCGCCTGCTGATCCCGCGTCCGTTCTGCCGTTGTGGCTGCCAGCGGGATGACGGGAAAGGGCTCCGGCTGCGACAGACAGGGCGCCGTCTCAGCCCGGAATTGCCTGACCAATTCACTCTGCCGCTGCAGCTGTTCCGCATCCAGAGACTCTATTTGATCCAGCAGCGACGTTTTCTCTGTGTCCGTCAAATCCGGCCAAAAACGCAAAACCTGTTCCTGACCCAGGGAGGTCATCTCATCGAGTATCCGCCGATATCGCTGCTCCAGAATATTTGTCATTTTTTCATCGTCTGCTTTTTGCTCTTCTTAGGAATCGTGAGGGCGATCTCCAGCACCTGATCCAATTTTTCGACAAAATGGAACGTTAGGTTTTTATGGGTGTCCTTGGGGATCTCTTCCAAGTCGTCCTGGTTCTTTTTTGGCAGGATCACGGTCTTGAGTCCTGCGCGCCGCGCCGCCAGCACTTTTTCCTTGATGCCCCCGACCGGCAACACTTTGCCGCGCAGGGTGATCTCGCCGGTCATGGCCAGATCATGGCGCACCGGCCTCTGGGTGATCAGGGAGACCAGGGCCGTGGCCATGGTGACGCCGGCTGAGGGTCCGTCCTTGGGAATGGCGCCGGCGGGCACATGAATATGAATATCCCGTTTTTCAAAATAATCGGGCGAAAGGCCGAAATCCGGCAGATGGGCGCGCAGATAAGAGAGCGCAGCCTGCGCCGATTCCTTCATCACCTCTCCCAGCTGTCCGGTCAGCATAAGCCCTTTGCTGCCCTGCATCTGAGTGGCTTCGATAAAAAGGATGTCGCCGCCGGTGGGCGTCCAGGCCAAACCCGTGGCCACGCCCGCTTCGTGAGTGCGTTCGGCCACATCGGAAAAATAGCGCACCGGCCCGAGCATTTCGGGCAAAGAGGCGGGTTTGATATCCGAACGGCCGCCCTCGCCGGCAGCCACTTTTTTCGCCACCTTGCGGCACACCGCTGCGATTTGGCGTTCCAGATTGCGCACGCCGGCTTCCCGCGTATAATCGCGGATGATGCGCTCGACCGCGGCCTTGCTGAAACGGATCTGATTTTTCTGCAACCCGTTCTCTTCGATTTGGCGCGGGATCAGATAGGTGAAAGCGATCTGAACTTTCTCCTCTTCGATATAGCCCGGCAACTCGAGCACCTCTAGCCGGTCGCGCAGCGCCGAGGGGATGGTGTCGAGAACATTGGCGGTGGTGATGAACATAACCCGCGACAGGTCGAACGGCACATCCATATAGTGATCGGTGAAGGAAAAATTCTGCTGCGGGTCCAGAACCTCCAACAGCGCGGAGGAGGGATCGCCGCGGAAATCCTGGCCGATCTTGTCCACCTCATCCAGCATAAAGATGGGATTGTTGCTGCCCGCGTTCTTGATGCCCTGAATGATCCGTCCGGGCAGCGCGCCGATGTAGGTGCGCCGATGGCCGCGGATCTCCGCCTCGTCATGGACCCCGCCTAGAGAGATGCGGATAAATTTGCGCCCCATGGCGCGGGCGATGGAGCGGCCGAGCGACGTTTTGCCCACACCCGGAGGACCGACGAAACAGAGAATGGGGCCTTTGCTGCTGTCCTTTAACTTGCGCACTGCCAGATACTCGAGAATGCGTTCCTTGACCTTGATCAGATCATAATGATCCTCATCCAGCACCTGGCCTGCGGCCTTGATGTCGAGGTTGTCGGGCGTGGCCACGGACCAGGGCAAAGCCACCATCCAGTCGATATAGGTGCGCGCAACCGTATACTCGGCGGCCCCGGGCTGCATTTTGCTCAGCCGGTCCAGCTCGCGCAAAGCCTCTTTCTCCGGATCCGGGGGCATGGCCGCCTCTTTGATCTTGGTTCGCAGCTCTTCGATCTCCTGCGAACGCTCGTCGTTCATGCCCAGTTCTTTTTGGATGGCCCGCAGCTGTTCGCGCAAAAAATATTCGCGTTGATTTTTCCCTAATTCGGTCTGCACTTTGTCCTGAATTTTGGACCCCATCTCCAGCACTTCCAGTTCACGGTTGACAAAGACCGTCAGTCGCTTCAACCGTCTCTTGATGTCCACGGATTCCAGAATCGACTGTTTTTCCTCCACCGTCAAATTGAGGTTGGAGGCGACCAGGTCCGCCAGTTTGCCCGGGTGGGTGGTGTTGACCACCACCACCTGCAGCTCGTCCGGCAGTTGCGGGATCAGGGAGACCACCTTCTGGAACTGTATGGACAGGTTGCGCTTTAATGCCTCCATTTCGGTGCTGGAGGGAAAATCCTCACTCAGAACTTGTATCTGAGAGACCAGATAGGGCGCGGATTTAACCACTGCGCCCAACTTGACGCGAGCCAGGCCCTGCACCAGAACGCGCAGAGAACCGTCGGGGAATTTCAGCATGCGCAAAATGATGGCGGCGCAGCCGTATTCATAGATGTCATCCGGTCCGGGCTCTTCCACCTCCGGCTGTCTTTGCGCCACCAGGCCGAGGATGCGATGACCGGAGATGACGTCGTTGATCAGCTGCACGGATTTTTCCCGCGCCACCACCAGCGGCGTCACGATATTGGGAAACACCACCGTATCGCGCAATGGCAGGACGGGCAGTTCCGTCGGGATATTCGTCTGAGCGTTTTCCGGGATCACCGGCTGTTCTTCCAACTCTTTCATACTTTCTCCAAGTTACGCTTTCGGCTCCGCACCTTCCGCCGAGATAGGTATTTCCACCACTTGACTGTTCTTGGAAATTTTGATCTCCAGCAGACCGTCGTCCAGGACGGCGGTGATGTCGTTATGTTCAATGTCCTCCGGGATGGAGATCACCTTGCGAAACAGACCGTAGTGAATCTCCAGCTGATGATAATAGATCGTTTCATTCGGCCTTTTCTCCTTGCGCACCCCAGAGATCGTCAGCCGTCCGTTTTTCAAATGGACGGAGATCGCCTCGCGCTGGATGCCGGCGAGCTCCAAGCGGATGGTTACCTGATCGGCGCATTCGAAAATATCCGTGTTGGGCTCCCACTTGGAACAGCGGGCATCGTCCCCCTCGGTACAGAAAAAATTGCGGGGCCGATGGATCGCCGGCGACCCCTGATCAGCCAATTCTCGAATCACGCGGATAACACGCAAGGCCATGCCTGCCTCCTGCCAATAAGTCGTAGCGGGTGTCCCCGAAGGGGTCCTGAAACCCTGATCGCGGTCCAGTAGCGTGCGTCCGGTCGGAATGATAAAACAAGGGTGGGATCCGTCTGCAAGAGCGGCTTACAGCGAAAAAACGGGCTGAAGGGGCCTTGTGCGCCGTCGCTGCCTCATCATCGGATTTTTCTCATGCCGTAGACAAATCGCCGGACCGATAAAAAAAGGTGAACGGAGCGTTCACCTTTCATTATAGTCAAAATAATACAAATCTAAAAGTAAATTTATTCCGGCTAACGCCGAAAGATCGGATCCAGGTGGCGCACCGGGCAGGGATAGCCGCCGTTCTGATACTCGCAGTCGCCCCAGTAAAAGCACTGCACGGAACAGATGGTCTCGCTCTCGCGCATCTGGTTGACCGGGTAATTTTTCGCCTCCTCCGCCGCCTGGCGGATAACCCGGCGCCGATCCATAAAACCCTTCCAGCCGCTTTTACCCTGCAGCCCCACGGAGATGAGCTTGGCCAGGCTTTTGGAGGCCTTGGATTTGGGATTGTCGATCATGAACGGCCGCATCTCCTTGACCGCTTTGCGAACGCTGTCGTCATAATCGATATAACCGAGGAACTCGAGGTTGATGTAGAGCAGTTCCTCGGCGGCGGTGCTCAAGGCGATGCCCTCCTTGACCTCCTCCTGCGAATGCACCATGTTTAAAATGAGCGAAGGTCGAAAGGCGTCAAACAATTTGGCCGCCGTGTTCCCGGCCGTTTGGTCGATGGCGCGGATTTTTTGCAGCAGGGATCCCAGCGTGGCGCCGTGCTGAATGTTCTCCGCAAAGGCCTCCTGCTCGAACAACGCGGCGATCTCCGGCTGGTTCTTGAACTGGCGCATGATCTTGCGCATCAACGCGATCTTTAAAAAATTAAACGTCTCCTGGATGGCCATGGGTTCGGGCGTGGTGACGACGATGCCCTGGTCGGCGGCGACGAAAAAATCGATGACGTTGAACGAAGAGCCGGCGCCGAGATCCAGCAACACATAGTCGGCGTGAATCCGGCGCAGCTCGTTGATAAAGCGCAGCTTTTGCGTGAAACGGGGGTTGGCCATCCCCAAGGTCCCGCATGCCCCGCTGATCAGCTTGAGATTTTCCACCGGCGTGTCCAGCATGATATCCGCCAGCGTGTCCTTTTGCAGCGTGTAAAAATGGTAGAACGTGTACTCGGGCTCGAGAATGCCCATGCAGGTATGCAGATTGGCGCCTCCCAGATCCGCATCCACGATCACCACCCGATGACCCAGCGAAGCCAGACCAATGCCAAGAGAAGCGGTCAGTACGGTTTTGCCGACTCCGCCTTTGCCGCCGCCCACGGCGTATACGATCTGCCGTTCCGGCGAAGCCGGAGAGGCGTGAAATAACGGGTCCAATTCCGACACCGTGGCTGCTTTCACCCACTCCTGGCTGTCTTCGTTGAACACCAGATCATCCTGCCCAAACATGCCGTTGCTCGCCATTTTTCTCAATTCCGGAAGAGTGTAAGGTCTGGCCTGCTGATTGGCTAATTTGACGAAAAGTTCTGCCATGGACTTGATTCTTCCCCTAGAAAAGCGTTGGACAACCTACCCTCAGGCTTTGCGCACTTTTACCGCCTTCGCGCCTTTCATATCCTGACGGACATCGAATTTAACCGCCATGCCGACGCGTATGTCCTTCGGCTTTAGTGTGATATCCAGATCGCTGACGTGCAGAAACAGATCCTCGTCATCCGCTGTCACGATGAAACCCCACCCTTTGGCAGCGTCCCATGCTTTGACCACTCCGTGAGTCATTTCTATCCTTCCAAATGCCAAACAGCATAGAGGTATCCCACCCCCTCTCCGCAGCAAACACTATTCCAAAACAAACGCAGTCAGAGTCACTGCGGAGAATCGATGCCGGCTGATGGCGCGGTGAATTCAGCGCCCGAATCCTCGGCTCGCTCTTCCCGATCTTTGCGCTCCAGCAGGTTTTCACCATCCTTGCGTTTTCGCAGGGCCAGAATGGACAAGACGTTGCCGATGGTATAACAGGAGAGCCCGTAAGAAAGAACCCAGCCGGCGATGAAAAGCAAACTGAAAAAGAAAAAATAGGATGAAAGATGAATCGTAGCCGGCATCCCGGCGGTATCCCCTAGTATAAGCTCTTTTGAATAATATAGTTGTGACATAAAGGGCTGAAAGGGCGCGTGCAATAAGGCCTCCAGTTTTACCAGGCCGGCCTGCAGCAAACCCTGGCCATGGATAGCGAACGCGTCATAGTCTGCACCCATGAACAGGCTGAAAAGCCGGTTCATCAGCACCAGGCTTTTTTTCACCACAAAAGCAAAAAAGCCGGTCGCCGCGGCGGCGATGGCCAGATTGGCCGCCTGGTAAAGCAAAAGGCGCCAGGGCTGCGTCCAGGTGATGGAGAAGGATTGAAAGACCGCTTCGAACGCGTCCTCATCCGAGGCCGCGATGATCGCCGGAGTGTGCCAAAGCGATACAATGGTCACTACAAGGGTATACACGATAAACAGGGCAGCGAGAAACCAGATGATCGTGAAAAAGCTGACGCCCAATGCGCCGATATAGGGTATCCTGCCCATCCAACCCAAGATCATGCTGGAGAAAACCAGTAGAAGGATGAGGATCAGCAACGAAATAGGGGCTGAGAGGATGGAGGCTATTTTTTTTCCGGCAAAGGTCAAGGCCTCGCGCCAGGAATAAAAATGGTTGCCCTTTAAATGCATGTAGGCCGCGCGCGCCACAGCGGTATTCGTATACAGAAAGGCGATCAGCAGCGCCAGAACACCCAAGCCCCAGAGCAGCCAGGCGTACCAGGGCGCGCCGCTCTGAGCGCCGGGCAGACAGGGCAACAGCCCATGGCTTTTCCAGACCTCAGTGATCGAAGCGCCTTGCGCCGACAGCGCGGCATAGCTGAACAACAGATAGATGAGATAACCGCTCCCGGTTCCCAGCCATTGAATCCAAATCCGTTGGAGGCTGAACGCCAGCCGCGGCGCTCGCAGTAGATCATGTGCACCAAACCGTAATGTATGCATGACTTCCTCCACGACAAAACAACAACATGATATTTAAATTAGCGGTTTTTGGGCTTTGTTGTCAAGGGTTTTTATATTCAACTGCGCCAGGGCGCGGTTTTCCAGCCGGTGCATGCGCTGCCGCTGATCTTCGCTGCCGTCGTCATGGCCGAGCAGGTGCAGAACTCCGTGAGCGATAAGGCGCAGCACTTCTGCCTGCAGGGAGACTCCGTACGTCTTCGCCTGTTTCTCCGCCACCGGCACGCAGATATAGATCTCGCCCTGGAGAAAACCCGGTCCCGAGGAATAGGTAAGCGAAATCACATCCGTGAGGCGGCGCGCGCTGAAATAACGGCGTCCAAGTTTACGAATGGACTCGCCGTCCACCCAATACAGATCCAGGTGATAGTTGGGCCGGCGCCGATTTGCATTCAGCATAGTACGCACCAACCGGCGGACCGTGCGTTCGTTCATCCTCCACCCGGTCTGCGGCCAGATATCAACTCTGCGCAGGTGTTTCGTCTTCATGTTTTGCCTCTGCGCCCGACTGCGACGCCCCGGTTTTAGGATATTCGATACGGCGATGGAACAAACCGTTTAAAATTTTCTGAAACGAGAGCGATATTTTAGTCAGATCCTGCAGCGTCAACGGCGACTCATCCAATTCACCGCTCTTAAAGCGCTCGTCGATCATGTGATCCACCATCTGCTTGATGCGGCTGGGCGACGGTTCTTTCAGCGTCCGTGAAGTCGCCTCCACGGCGTCCGCAAGCATGACGATGGCGGTCTCTTTGGTTTGCGGTCGCGGGCCCGGGTAGCGGAATTCGGTGTCGGAAACATACTCCCCTTTGTTCTGTTCCATGGCTTTTTGATAGAAGAAGCTCATCAGGCTGGTGCCGTGATGTTCCTCGATAAACGCCTCCACCACCTGAGGAAGGCGCAGGGTGCGCGCCATTTCACTGCCCTTGCGGACATGGTTGAGGAGAACCAGAGAGCTCATCGTCGGCGTCAATTTTTCCTGCGGATTGCGGCCGCGGGCCTGGTTCTCGACAAAATACTCGGGCTTTTCCATCTTGCCGATGTCGTGGTAATAGGCGCCCACCCGCGCCAGCAGGCCGTTGCCGCCGATGGCCTCGGCCGCTGCCTCGGACAGGTTTCCTACCATCAGGCTATGATGGTAGGTGCCCGGCGCCTGCAGCGCCAGCTGCCGCATCAGCGGGTGGTTCAAATCCGACAGCTCGAGCAACGTCATGTCGGTGGTCATGTTGAACAGATACTCCAGAATCATGATCAGGCCGTAGGCAAAGATGGACGCCAGAAAGCCGTTGATCAGGCCGTAGCCCAGGTCCCGGGAGATCTCTTTGATGGACAGATAGTTCAGATAATCCTGCACCAGAATAGCGACCACATAGGCGGCCATGACCGCGGCCATAGTGCTCAGGATCCACCGCCGTGAACGGACGCGGCTGGAGGAGAGCATGGCGAACAGGGAGACGAAAAACGAGACAAAAGTGATGTCATACTCATGACCGCGCATGGCGCCCATCAGCAGATTGATGGTGACGGCATAGGCAAGGGCCACCGGAATATCGAAAAAAACGACCACGATAATCACGCCCATGGTGATCGGCGCCACCAGCGCCGGCAGGCTCAATTCATTGGCCAGAAACACCACCAGCCCGGTGAGCAGAATGGTGACGCCGAGGAGCAGCAGTTGCTTGGGCCGGTCAAAGATCTCCCGGCGGACCTTGTAGAGAAACACGGCGAGGATGATCAGCAGCAACAGGGTGAAGAAAAAGTTGCCGATGCTGTAGGAGAATCGCGACCACAGGCCGGAGGCCTCCTTGCGTTCGATGCGCGCCTGCGTGAGCGAATTCAGCTTGTCGATGTGCTCCAGGGTGATGCGCTGATGGCTGTCGATGATCCGTTCGCCGGCGAGCACCTGGTCCTTGGCCAGCGGCACATTGGCCACCGCCTCCTCCTGCCGCTGACTGGTTTCCGCGGCGTTGTAAAACAGATTGGGCGCCAAAAAATGAACGGCGATCTTGTAAGCCAATCGGGCCGTGTTCTCGCTCAACTCAGAGTCGCCCCGCAACTGCTCGAGAAAGCGCGCCTGAGCCTCCAGCGGGCCACGGTAATAGTTGGCGTCCTCCAGCATCTCGCCGGTGCTCGAGCGGACCGAGATCTTGCTCGGCTGCGTCGACAGGCTCTTTTTTTCCACATTCAGAATGCCGGCGCTGAACATCTCTTTGAGCAACGGCAGCACCATCGTCTGAATCGAACGGGATAAAGCCAGACGTGAGGAGAGCACGCCGTTGTGGTTCTCTGCGGCGCCGGCGGCCACCGGGTTGATCAGCATGGACAGGTCGTCGACGGCCAGGGCCACGCCGTTCTTTTCGAAAAAGCCGCGCAACTCTTCCACGGTGAGGGAGGGCTTTTTCATTTGCTCATGCATCTGCGTGAACAGCCGTTCCGCCGCATGCGTTTGCACCGGTGCGATGCTGCTGTCGCGCTGAAACACCGGCGCGATTGAAGAGCGGGCCTGGGCGACATCGGCGGTATACTCGAGATTGCTCTTGTTGACCGGAAAGGTGTAGGGCGCGATGATCTCGGGGCCGACATACACCTTGCCCTCGCGCAGATCCCCGTATTGAAACTTGGCGGTTCCCGGGAACAGCATGGTGATGAGCACCGCCAAAACGAGCACGCCGTAAATCTGCCGCTGATAGCGGAGGAACCAGGTAGGCTCGCCTTTGCTCGCATACAATCCCGGCGGATCCTGCGATTCATTGATCATCCGTTCCAATCGTCGGCGCATGGCGTTCATTCAGGAGCTCCCGGCTTGGTGCTGTTCTTTTCATAGGCCTTGATGATCTTGCGAACCAGCGGATGACGAACGACATCGCGATCCGACAGATAGGCGAAGCCGATGCCTTCGATCCCGCGGAGAATGGCCTGGATCTGCACCAGACCGGATTCGGTCTTGTCCGGCAGATCGATCTGAGTGATGTCGCCGGTGATGATGGCCTTGGAATTATTGCCCAGGCGGGTGAGAAACATCTTCATCTGCAGCGACGTGGTGTTCTGCGCCTCATCGAGAATGACAAACGCGTTGTTGAGGGTGCGGCCGCGCATATAGGCCAGCGGCACGATTTCGATGACGCGGGTCTCCAATAGCCGTTTTAGTTTGTCGGCGGGCGCCATATCGTACAACGCGTCGTACAGCGGCCGCAGGTACGGATCGACTTTTTCGCGAAAATCGCCGGGCAGAAAACCGAGACTCTCTCCCGCCTCCACCGCCGGACGACAGAGGGCGATGCGTTCCACCAGTTTATCCCGCAATGCAGCCATGGCCACGGCGACCGCCATGAACGTTTTACCGGTGCCGGCCGGCCCAATGGCGAAGACGATGTCGTTTTGCCGGCAGGTGGCCCAATAAGCCTGCTGCCCCTCGGTCCGGGGCTTGATCAGACCGTTGCGGGTATAGACGATCACCTGCTCGCTGTCCGCGGGCTCGCTCTGCTCTCTGCTCTTGGCCGTCAAATCGGTCACCCGGGAGACCGTCAGTATGTCGTCGGGAGAGATCAGGCCGTTGCGGTTGGCCAGGTAGATCAATTCCTGCAGCACCTTTTCCGCGCGATGCACCTGCGCTTCCACCCCGCGCAGAATGATCTCCTGACCACGGGCGATGATCTGCGCGTCCAGTTCCTTTTCCAGCAGGCGAAGGTGGCTGTCCCGCATGCCGAACAGAATCAGGGGATCGATGCCTTTGATCACCATCCGGCGTTCGTAATCTCCTTCCACACCTTTTTTAACTGTCACGGTTCGGGTTCTCACATCGGGTTCATCGGGGTCACGGCGCCACAGGCCGTGCGTGCGCCGCGCGGCGGGCGGCCGGGCGCACAGGGCTTAAAAAAAAACTCTCGATCCGGTTGTCGCACAACCCGGATCGAGAGTCTACTTTCACACAGCTTCCGGTCGCCGTAGCACTGAATTCCATACGGTTTTGCCGTTTTGCGTTTCGAATCCATTCAAGCCTTCGAAGAACGCCCGGATGCTGCCGGAAACGATCAAAGCGATCAGCGTGGAATCACCAGCACCGTGTACGGATACAGGCGGGCGGGATTGCCGCCGATGATGGCTTTATTCTTTTCGTACAGCTTGGTCCACTTGGTCGGATCACCGAACACTTTGGGGTTCGAAGCGATCTTTTTCAAATAATCACCCTTGGCAACCAGATATTCATCCGGTCCGCATTCGCGATGAATCTTGAAGACCTGTTTCGGATAAATCAGGTCGGGATCTTTGATTTGATCTTTGTTATACGAATAGATGCGCATCCACTGATAGGGATTCGCATAGATATCCTTTTTGCCCGCGATCTTCCACAGATAGTCGCCGACCACCACGGTATAGTTGTCGTACATGGCCTTCGGCATCTTGTTTTTGATCTGGGTGATTTTGCCTTCGATGGAAGCGATCAGATTCTGCATCTCCGTCAGGACGGAGATCTTGTTCTTTTTGGCTTCCGCCAGTTTGGCTTCCAACGCCGCCACTTCATCACTCCGCTTGAACAGCTCTTCCGGCGACAGGGCCAACAGGCCGTCCGCCTGGCTGTCCAAAGCTTTCAACATGTTGCGATACGCATCTACACTGGCTTGGTCGGTGCCGATCATCTTGAGGATTTCACCCCAGATTTTTTCGGTTTCGGCGGTAATGCCGGCCAATTCGGTTTTTAACGCGGCAACGCTTGATGCACACTCCTCAACTGCTTTCTTTGCATTGGCCTCTCTGGTCTGCCAGTCTTTGAGTTGAGCATTGTACTCGTCCATGCTCATCTTTTCTTGTGCAGTCGCATAGGAACCCGAAAGCATCGTAAAGGAAAGCGCAAGCGTCAGAATAAGCAAAACTTTGCTGGAGAACTTCATTTACTCCCTCCGTAAAGGTTTAATTCAGACTCTTGTTCCCAATTACCATGCAGCCAGTCTTTTCGCCACATCTACTTTTTCCTGCTTCATCGTTTCGAGCTTTTGTTTCGCTTCCGCTAACTGAGCTTGCAGCTTGGCTTTCTCGCTGCTGCAGTCGGCGGCCTTTGTCTCGGCGGACAGGGCTGCGGCTTTGGCATCCTCTAATGCCTTCAGTTGCTTCTCATTGGGATGTTTGCTGCACCCAACGATCACCAATGCGACCAAAAGAACAACGAATACGGCTAGCCGTATGCTGGTGGTGGAGAATCGCTTCATCAAGGCTACACCTCCTTTCGCATGAACTGCTCGTACCTTCTATTGCTACGGTGATACAAGATTTTTACGTGGCATCCCCGGTTACCATCCAGACGTACAAACACCGTAAGAATAAGCGGTATCTCTCCTTGGTCCATTTTAAGAAAAAATTGGGTAATTGTCAAGAATATTCGTGTTTATAAACCCCTTTTTCACCGAAAAGCGGAGAAAACCGTTAATCCACTCTAAAAACAATGCCCAACTCCTCCAGCTGTTTGGGGTGGACCTGAGCCGGACAGTTTTCCATCAGCGACATGGCGCTGGCGGTTTTTGGAAAAGCGATGACATCCCGGATCGACTGGCATCCGGCCAGGATCATCACCAGGCGGTCAAAGCCAAAGGCGATGCCGCCGTGCGGCGGCGCTCCGAAGGAGAGCGCTTCCAATAAAAAGCCGAACTTTTCTTGCGCCTCCTGGTCGCTGATGCCCAGCGCCTGGAACATCCGGCTCTGGGTCTCGGTGTCGTAGATCCGGATGCTGCCGCCGGCGATCTCCATGCCCTGCATGACCAGATCATACGCCCGCGCCTGAACCTCCGCCGGCCGGGTGGTCAGATCGTTGAGGTCCGCTGCTTTGGATGAGGTGAAGGGGTGATGGCGGGCGACATAGCGCTTTTCCTCATCACTGTATTCGAACAGGGGAAAATCCACCACCCAGGTCAGACCCAGCTGATCCTGCGGGATCATGCCCAGCTGAGTGCCGAGCTCCAGGCGCAGGGCGCCGAGGATGGTCTGCGCAGTCTCGCGCTTTTCCGCCACCAACAGCAGCAGATCACCGTTCTGCGCCGCCATGGCAGTGGTGATCCGCAGGCGCAGTTCCTCGCTGAAAAACTTGTTAAGCGAGCTGTCCCAATCGCCCTCCTTGATTTTGATAGCCACCAGGCCGGCCGCGCCGCGGCCCTTGGCCCAGGCA
>DAIQOA010000050.1:0-24675 GCA_036788095.1 bacterium
ATGGAGATCGTACAGGAACGGTTGGAGCGAGAATACAATCTGGACCTGGTCAGCACAGTGCCCAACGTGGAATACCATGTGTTCACCACGCGCGGCGATATGCTGGTGATGGATAATCCCGCGAACCTGCCCTCGGCCAACGACATCGATCACGTGGAGGAACCCTACATCCGCTCCAGCATTCTCACGCCGTCGGAGTACATCGGCGCCATCATGGCCATCTCGCGGGAACGGCGCGGCATCTATATCAACACCGAATACATCGACAGTCAGCGCGTCAACATGCATTATGAATTTCCCCTGGCCGAGGTGATCTTTGATTTTTACGACAAGTTGAAATCGGTCACCCGCGGCTACGCCTCCTTTGATTATGAATTCCTCGGCTTTCGTGAAGGCCCGGTGGTCAAGCTCGACATGTTGCTCAACGGAGAGGCGGTGGACGCCTTGTCTGTGATCGTCCATCGCGACAAGGCCTATGAGTGGGGCCGTCGCGTGTGCGAAAAGCTGCGCGATCTGATCCCCCGCCAGCAGTATGAGGTGGCCATACAGGCGGCGGTGGGCGGCAAGGTGATCGCCCGCGAGACCGTTCGGCCGTTGCGCAAAAACGTCACCGCCAAATGCTACGGCGGCGACATCACCCGCAAGCGCAAGCTGCTGGAGAAACAAAAAGAGGGCAAGAAGCGGATGAAGCAGCTGGGCCATGTGGAGATTCCTCAGGAGGCGTTCCTGGCGGTGCTCAAGACGGATTGAGCGGGCCGGCGGTTCGACCCAGCCAATACGCGCCGGCTTTCAAGGTTTGGGGCCTGAAGCGTGATGAAAAGAAGCAAGGCGACGCACGTGGCCTTTGTTCAGTTCATAATCCACGGGATCATGTCATAGAACCAGCCACTCTCTTGATACGGAACAGGCGATGATAGCAGTCAGCAATCTGGTAAAATACTTTGGCGCCCGACGCGCGGTGGCTCAGGTCAGCTTTGACATCGGCCAGGAACTGTTCGTCTTTCTCGGCCCCAACGGCGCCGGTAAAACCACCACCATCAAGATGATGACCGGCCTGCTCAAACCCGACTCGGGCTCCGTAGAGCTGCACGGGATCGACATTCAGAAAAACCCACTGGCGGCCAAAGCGCTGTTCGGTCTGGTGCAGGAAGAGCCGGTGCTCTACGAGAAGCTCACCGCCACCGAGTTCGTCCATTTTATGGCGCGCCTGTATGACGTGGAAAAGATCGACGCCGAAAAACGGATGAATGGTCTTTTCGAGATCTTTGAGATCAACGGACGCAGCAAAGATCTGATCGAGGACTATTCCCACGGGATGAAACAAAAGATCTCGCTGGCCGGCGCGCTGGTGCATGATCCGGAGATCCTCTTTCTCGACGAACCCACGGTGGGCCTGGACCCGAGAGCGGCGCGCAACCTCAAGGACATGCTGCGCGGCCTGGTGGATAAAGGCCGCACGGTGTTCATGTCCACCCACATCCTGGAACTGGCGGAGCGTATGTGCGACCGTGTGGGCATCATCCATCAGGGCCGACTGATCGCCATGGGCACCATAGAAGAGCTGGCGATTCAGGCCGGCAAACCCGGCGCCTCGTTGGAGGACATTTTTCTCGTCCTCACCGGCGACACCGGCCGTGAAGGCCTCACCCGCTATCTGGAGGAGAACTGAGGCGTGCTGCGGCTTCTTCTGACAAATCGACTGCGCGGAATGCTGAACACGGTGTCGAAAAGCGATCCGAAAAAAAGAAACCGCAAACGATTTGCCCTCCTCGGCTATCTGCTGGTGCCATCACTGCTGACTGTATCCATCCTCGAGGTGTTCAAAGAGCTGCTTACTTCCTCTCCCCAGGGTTTGGCGGTCATCCACCTGCTGCTCAACTCCTCGCTGGCAGCCCTGCTGATCTTTCTGATTTTCAGCGGATTGACTGTAGCGCTGCATTTTTTCTTTTTGTCTAAAGACCATTCGCTGCTGCGCGCCGCTCCGCTGTCGAACGCCACCCTGTATCTGTTCAAATACATCGAGAGCCTGTTCGCCAACTCGTCGATCTTCTGGGCCTTCGGTCTGCCGCTACTGCTGGCCTACGGCCTGGTGATCAAGGCGCCGGTTTTTTATTATCTGATCGCCGTGCCCGCGGCTTTGTGCTTTCTCGCCTTTCCCACCGGGCTGGCCGGACTGCTCTCCATCGGCCTGGCGCGTCTCATCCCGGCCAAACGCGCCAAAAATATTGCCGTGCTGATTGTCGGCGTGATCTTTATCAGCGCCTGGGCCGCCTTTCAGTTCCTGCGTGTCTCGCGCTTTGATCCCGCGTCCAAGCACTTTAATCCCCGTTCGCTCGATCATTTGTCGCAAATGGACCATCACTTTTCCTGGCTGCCCTCTGAATGGCTGTCGCAAACGCTGCAGAGCAGCGGACGCGGTGATCTGCAGGCGGCCCTTTTTCCCTTTCTGCTGCTGCTGGCCGGCAGCGCGATTCTCTATGCGCTGGGCGCTGTGCTGATGCACTCTTATTTGCAGCACACGCCGTCCCCGGTCAAAAGCCGGCTTCCGGAACATCGTAAAATCCGCCGCGATCCGGCCTATTTCACCCAAGCGCTGGTGATGCGCGAATTCTGGATTCTGACCCGCGACTCACGGCAATCCACGCAGCTGCTGATGTTTCTGGTCATCATCCTGGTCTTCCCCTTTATCGTGCAGCAAAACATGCAGGGGATGAACGATATAATGAAACAGTACCTGCCGTTCATCTATCCGTTACTGCTCAGCACGGTCTTTAGCGCCACCACGGCAGCGCGGCTGATTCCGTTGGAAGGCCGCTCCTTTCCTCTGATCAAGTGTGGTCCGCGGCCGCTGAGCCGCATCGTGTTGATCAAAAACCTGCTGGCGGTGCTGCTGGCCGGTCCGGCAGGCTTTGCCGCCCTGCTCATCACCAGCCAACTCAACCAGATTTCCGGCGTGCGCACGGTGCAAGCTCTTGGGGTGTTGGCGGCCCTGTGCGCGGGGGCCGCAGGACTGGGCGCGGTGTTCGGCGCCTACTTTGGCAAGTTTGACTGGGAAAATCCCAAACGCATGTTGTCCGGCGCCGGCAACCTGCTTTTGACGTTTATCATCCTTTTTGTCTTTTTGACGTTCTGCGGCCTGCTTTTCCTCTGCATCCTGGTGAACCTGTTGACGGTAGGACTGTTGGCCGTCGGCGCCCTTTCCCTGCTGATGCTGTGGGCGGGAACCATTCTGGCGGCTGCCAAGTTAGACTCCATGGATTGGTGCTTTTAACAAGAAAGGATTGTGCATGAGTTCCAGAGGCAAGAATATATTTCGTGAGTATTTTGAAGCTTTCGCCGTCGCCCTGCTGGCCGCCCTGATCCTGCGCGCGCTGGTGATTCAGGCCTTCCGCATCCCCACCGGCTCCATGAAAGACACTCTACTGGTGGGCGATTTTCTGCTGGTCAATAAATTCATCTATGGCGCCGCCACGCCGGATTATATCCCGTTTACCAAAATCAGGCTGCCCTACTATCAGATGCCCGGCCTGAAAGAACCGGAACGCGGCGATATCATCGTTTTCAAGTATCCTCTGGACGAAAGCGTGGATTATATCAAACGCTGCATCGGCGCACCAGGCGATACCTTGGAGATGCGCGACGGCCTGGTGTATGTCAATCACCGGCCGGAGGGGACCATGCGGTTCCTGGAGAAAAAATTTGATTATGAAGAAGATCATTATGTGAACTATTACCGCGTCACCTCGCCGACCGGCAAAGAGTACACCATCCGCCGTTACGACGGCGCTAATCCAAACTTTCCCACTGTGGTGGTGCCGCCGGACCATCTGTTCATGATGGGCGACAACCGCGACAACAGCGCCGACAGCCGCAGCTGGGGATTCATGCCGGTGAAAAATATCCGCGGCAAAGCCCTGGTCATCTACTTTTCCTGGGAAAAGAATGAACCGTTCTGGAACCTGTTCAAAACCATCCGCTGGAACCGGATCTTTGGAGTGATCATCTAGTGACCGGCACGGCGGCGCTCTATCTGCATATTCCCTTCTGTGCGCACAAATGCGCCTACTGCGATTTTTACTCCATCACCCGCCGGGAGCTGCTGCCCCCCTTTATCGACGCGTTGCTGCGGGAAATCACCTTTTACAGCGAAAACCCTCCCTTTGGAGGGTTTTCTATTTCCACGCTCTATCTGGGCGGCGGAACGCCTTCGCTGCTGACGCCGAAGCAGGTGGAAAAAATCCTCCTGCTTCTGCAAGAAAAGTTCACCCTAGCCCAGGATGCCGAAATCACGCTGGAGGCCAATCCCGGCGTTACAGAGATGGCGCATCTGTGCGATTATCGCCGGCTCGGCATCAACCGCCTGAGTCTGGGCATTCAATCCTTTCAGCCGGCTGAGCTTGCCGGGCTGTCGCGCCTGCACACCACGGCCGAAGCAAAGCAGGCCATTCGCCAGGCGCGCAGGGCGGGATTTGACAATCTGAGCCTGGACCTCATCTTTGCCGTGCCGGGACAAACCGTCGATACCTGGCGCAAAACTCTGGATCAGGCGCTGGCTTTTCAGCCCGCACATCTTTCCTGCTACAGCCTGACCATTGAACCGGGCACGCCGCTGCATCGACAGGTGCAGCAGGGGCGAGTGCAGCCCTGCGATGAAGAACTGGAACGGGAGCTGTTCATCCTGACTCAAGAGACGCTGCAGCAGGCGGGTTATGAACAGTATGAGATTTCCAACTATTGCCTGCCGGGCTTTCATTCCCGGCACAATCAAGCGTACTGGTCCGGTTCCCCTTATTTGGGGCTCGGGCCGTCGGCCCACTCTTTTGACGGCCTTCGGCGCTGGTGGAATGTGCGCGATGTGGAGCAGTACCTGCATGCCATCTCGGCCCACAACCAGGCCGTGGCGGACAGCGAAAGGCTCACAGCGGAACAAAAAAAAATCGAGTCGGTGATGCTGGGCCTGCGCCGGGTAGAGGGCGTGGCGTTTGCCGACCTGCCGTTCCAACCGGAAAAAGCAGCGGCTGCACTGGCGGGCTTCGATAGCGGCAGCCGGCCGTTCCAGCGCAGTGCGGGCAACAAACTGATCACACAGTACGACGGCCGGCTGGCGTTAACCCGTGAAGGACTGCTGCTATACAATTATGTATGCGAGAAATTATGTTCCCTGATTACCTCGACCTGATCCGGCATCATATGCACAGGTATCCTGGCTTTAGCGTGCAGGACCTGTACAAGCTGCTCTTTCAGGCCATCCTCGGCGCCGAGCATTTGTTGACCGATGTGGGTGATGCGCAGGTGTGGTTGGAACAGGAATGGGAGTCGCAGCCCCCTGAGAGCGGGGAGCCTCTGTTTGAGCCGGTCTCGCTGGACGGCCGCCTGGTGCGCCTGAACATCCGCCCTTTTAAAGCCTCTGGAGCGGACCGGCAAACCATGTGGCTGGCTTTTTATTCAGCCTCCCGTTGCCGCGGAGAGAAACAAACGTTCATCACAACCTGGCGGCAGTCCCTGGCGTGGATCGCTCAGGGAAGCATTGCGTTGAGCGCAGAGGCGGCGTGCGATTTCGATGAGATTCAAAAGCGGGGCGAATATCCGGCGGGCCGTCATTCGCAAACCTATCGCCGTCTGCACCGGCCGGCCTACCGGCTGGTGCGGTTGGATGAGCGCGGTCACATCGAGTTATAAAACCGAGGGTATTTGAAAAACACAAAAATAGCCGAACACCAGAAAAGCGACGATCAATCCCACCGCAAAAATCCAACCCGGCCTGAGCACCCGCCTGGCCTCTTCGGAAAGCATGCGCGGCAGAACATAGTACAGACCAACAGCCACCATCAGGGCCTGCAGCGGCGTCAGCAACAGGCCATCGAGCACCGCGGCGATCTTGATCAGAATGACCGGCTTCAGGCCAAAGGTGTAGACGATGGTCATGTTGGTGATGAAAAAAAAGAGCAGGAAGGTGCGGAATTGTTTTTTCCACTCCCACCGGCCGAATCCGGGAATGCAGATGCGGAACGCGTCCGCCAGCAATCGCGGCCAACCCGCCAGTTGTCCCACCTGCGTGCTGATCAGTGCTGCGCTGCCGGCGATAAGGAACAGAGTGCCGCCGGCAAGGCCCCACTGGGCGCTGAACAGGATGGAGAGCTGCAGCGCCACTTGAGCGCCATCAGGCGCCAGATGCCGCGGCCCCAACACGCCGGCGCCGGCCAGGGCGAAACAGGCGGTCACAAAAACGCCGATCATCATGGCCAGGGTTGCATCGACATACACCACCCGCAGCCAGCCTTTGATGCGCCGGGCGGTCTCTGACGGCATGGAAGCGATAAAAGCGTCATCCGCCGGTTTTCCCGGCTTTCCTCTGGCCGCGGCCCCATAGCCGGCCGACAGCACCCAGTAGCTGTACCAGACCTGGCTGGCAAATCCGCCGGCCGCCCAACCGAGCAGAGGCAATATTTCATGCCAGGCGTTGGCTGAGACCTTGCCGCTGTGCTGCGCCCAGGCGGGCACATCGGGTATCTGCGGCAGCAGGCCCTGCAGCACAACCGTGACACCGGGGAACACGCCGGCTGTCACATACACAACACCCAGAAGTATCACGACGACCAAGAAACTCATGACCATTTTGAGAATGCCGAACGTTCCGGACCAGGCCACCACCAGCGCAAAGGCCGTGACCAGCCAGCCTCCGGCCACCGGCGATACCGGCAGCAGCGCGCTGATGAAAACGCCGGCCGCGGTGGCCAGCGAACCGATAGCGATGGTGGCGCTGATGAACTGGGCAATCAGCGTGATCCACACCGCCCAGCTGCGCGGCCCGGGCATACGGTTGATCAGATCGATCATGCCTTCGCCGGTGCAGACCGTGTAGCGGGCGCCGCAGAGGCCGATCCAGTATTTTAAGAACACGGCAAAGACAATAGCCCAGAGAATGCCGGGGCCGAGTATGGCGCCGGTGCGCGTGGCTAAAATCACCTCTCCGGAACCGATGTACTCGGCGCACCAGACGAACGAAGGGCCCACCAGAGCCAAAACGGCGAAACCCCGGGGCGGCTCTTGAATCTGATCTGAAAAATCGGTTTGCGTGTGCATGGGAGGTCAGGCCATTGATGAGAGAACGGGTGAATCTGAACGAACACTCAGGCCGGCGTATCCAGACGGGCCAGCGCCTGTTCATCCAGGCGAAAGACCGTCCAGCCCTTCATCGCCGTGGCGCCATGAGCGACGTAGAATTGAATGGCCGGTTTGTTCCAGTTGAGCACCGACCATTCCATGCGGCCGCAGCCTTTTTGCCGGGCGATGCGCGCCAGGCGCAGGAACAACGCCTTGCCAAGGCCGCTGCCGCGGAAGGCGGGCTCGACGAAAAGATCCTCGAGATACAGCGACGGCTTGCCGGTAAAGGTGGAATAGGTGTAGAAATACAGGGCAAAGCCCACCGCCTGCCAACGACCATTCTTTTTTCTTTCAGCCAGCAAGGCCTCAAAATAAGGCCGCCGGCCGAAACCGTTCTTGACGATCGCGGCTTTGGTGTTTTGCACCTGATTGGACATCTTTTCGTATTCCGCGATGCCGCGGATGAGCCGCAGCAGGGCCGCGCTGTCGCGGCGGAGGGCTTTGCGCAAACGAAAGGACCTGTTTTCCATTCGCCATCCTTATGCAGAGATGAGGATGGCACACAGGCGCCATCCCTAAAATAGGCCGGGCAACAATCGGTGTTGTACACGGTGACAATAATCGCGATATCGATGGTCGCTATTCAGCACGCGCTCTTCTTGTCGTATGCGCCACAGCTGCCCCAGGAAAATAAGAAAAATTTTCAACAAATTGAACCAATTAAAATTTCCCGCTAAAAATCCGAAATAAAAAAAGAGTTCACTGGCATACAATGGATGACGCACGACCGCATATGCGCCGTGAACCACCACCGTACGATTGGCCGGCATAATGCCGAAGCTTTTACCCAGAGAAAGCAGGCTGTACACCATGGCGGCTAATCCCAGCGCCTGCAGGGAGGACGACCATCCCAGCCAACCGGTGTCGCTGGTCGATTCCGGTTGCAGGGTCATGGAAAGAACGACCGTGCCGACCGGGATCAACCAGTCGCGGAAAGAACGGTCCACCTGGGCGCTTTGACGGCGGGTCAGAAAGAAAAAAAACAAGAGAGAATTAAATAACATCAGCCCCAAACCCAGATGGGAACGACTCTGCAAAAAGGCCAAAAGAGAGATGGCCACGAATCGAAGCCAGAACAGGGCGAGAAAAATATTAATCGGCAACTGAACCAGTTGACGAAAGTCAGCCAGGGCCGGTTGGCTCACGGTCTCGGCGACGATGGAGAGCCGATCGCCGACGCACAGCTGGGCCAACGGCAGAACTCCGGCTTTGGCTTCGATCACCGAACGGGCTTCCTGTGCCGGAGCCAGTAGCCGGTTGGCTTTGACCGCCGCGTGACGGCTCAGTATCGTGCCGTCCTTTGCGAGAAAAATGACATCAATGGGAAAAGGCAGTGCATAGGTGTGAATGCTTGAACAGGGCGAGAGATGCAGCGCCGAACGTGAAAGGGCCTGCTCATCCAGGGCAAAGAGGCCGGCCAATCGGGAGGTGAGTGTGACGGCGGCGACGACAGGAATCGGATGATCGGTCGCCCGGGACAGGTTGATCAACGCCATAAGGCTACCATACCTTGAGCAGCAGGATCTGCTGTTTAGGAATTTGACGCTGTTGTTTGGGATTTTTAGCGCTTCCCCGGCCGTCGGGGTGAATGGTCAGCCATTGATCCGCCGCCTCCGATAAATACCCGCACCGGGTCTCGCCGTTACGCAGCGTGGCCTGCAGGTAAGGGTGGTTGCGTTGCGCCGACAGTGTGGGCCAAGCCGTGGTAATCTGATCATCGATGTAAACGGCGCGCGGGGCGGCCTTGGGCGGGCCGCTGTGGTGCATGGTATGGCTGCAGTTCCATAGCACAAGGCCGATTACAGCAAAGACCCCCAAAAACCGAAGGATGGCATTCATACCCTCTCCTGTGATTTCACTTCAACCGACGCCTGCGCAAAACGCCGAATATTTATTTTGGCAGAATTTGCGCAAAAGCTTTTGTCAACGTTATCGCGCCCGGTCCCAACAGCACGATGAATAGAGCCGGCAGGATAAACAACACCAGCGGCAACAGCATTTTCACCCCCGCCTTGGCCGCCTGTTCCTCCGCCGCTTGGCGAACGCGGGTGCGCAATGAATCCGCCTGGGTGCGCAGGGTGTCGGCGATGCTGGTCCCTAATCGATCCGCCAAAACCATAGCGCCGACGAGAATCCGCAGGCTTTCCGCTTTATTGCGCTCCGCCAGCCGGCGCAGGGCCTTTTCACGCGTAAACCCTGTGCGCATTTCCTGATTCACCAGCAACAACTCCTCGGAGAGAGGCAGGCTGCGCAGACGAATATCCTGACCAACCCGCAGCAGGGCGGCATTAAGGCCAAGCCCCGCCTCCACGCTGATGACGAGAAGGTCCAACGCATCTGGAAGTCCGGCGGCGATCAGGTGCTGTCGTTTGCGAATTTTAGACCGGAGCACGATATTGGGCAATGAAAACGCAAAAACACCCATGAGCAGACTAATCGCCAGCACCTGACCCATCGACCGTCCGGTAAAAGCGGCCAGCAGCCCATACGCCAGAGCAAAAAGCAGGGCCAGGCCGATTTTAATCGCCAGGCAAAGCCGCACGCTTTTTTCACTGACAAATCCGGCCTGATTGAGCATTCGCTGCAGCCGTGCTGCATGGTGGGAATCCGGGTGATAGATGCCGCCGGTTCGACTCAAGAGCTGGTCCAGCCAACGTCCGGCCGAAGCATTTTTACGGATAATCCGTTCTCTATCCGGCGTTGCGTCATCCCCGCTCAGCCTTCGCAGGCGCTGGGCGGACGGGTCCAGTTTTTTACGAAAAAAATTCAGAGCAAGGATGGTCAACAGAGTGACGGTAAAAAAAATCAATAAAAGATAAACGGGCATTGTACGCCTCAATCAAAATTCAGACGAACGATTTTGCGAATGATCAGAAAACCCAAAATCTGCAAAGTGCCGCCCAGCAGCAGCATATAGTGGCCGATTTTTTCCGTGAACAGCGGCTTGAGATAATCGGGATTCAGGCTGCTGATGAGCAGTAGAAACACCATGGGCAACAAGCCGAGAATCCAGGCGGACAAGCGCCCCTGAGCGGTATACACTTGAATCTGGCCCATGAGCTTGAACCGCTCACGGATGGTGTAGCTGATCTTTTCCAGAATCTCGGTCAGATTGCCCCCCGTTTCGCGCTGCAGCAGCACGGCGGTGACGAAGAGCTTCAGATCCGGGCTCGGCACCCGTTCGGCAAAATTGATCAGACACTCTTTGAGCGGTCTGCCCAGGTTGTGTTCCTCAAAGGTTTTGCTGAATTCGGCGCCCACCGGGTCGGGCGCTTCCATGGCCACCAGTTGCATGGCTTTGCTGAAGGCATGGCCGGCGCGCAAGGCGCCGGTCATCATATCGATGGCGTCGGGAAATTCGCGGCCGAAGGATCTCATCCGTCGGTTGACCCGCATGAGCACTACGGCTATGGGAAACAAACAGAACACTGTTCCCAACAGCAGGCCCAGCGCCGGATGCTGCAGCTGCAAACCGATAAGAACGCCCAGCATGAACAGCACCGCTAATAGAATCAATCCCTGTCCTACCCGCGGCTCCATATCCGCCTGCACCAGGATTTTCTGAATCTTTTTTGAAAGGCTCACTTTTTCCAGCACTCGATTCAACAGCGGGATACGCGACATCTTGACATCCCGGATAACGAACGGGGCAGCGGTACGTTTGGATTTTTGATTTTCCTCAAAGGTTTCGATGCGGTTGCCGATCTGATAACCGGACGATAGAAACCGTTGATAAAACCAAAAATAGAGCGCGATGCCGGTAAAACTGACTGAAAAAAAAGTGGCGGCAACAATAAAAGAGATCATGGCGTTGTCTCTTCGTCCTCTGGGTCAAAGCCGGGTTCGAACAGCGAAAGCGGCAAGCGAACGCCGGCCGCCTCCAACTGCTCCATGCATTTAGGCATGATGCCCGTTGTGTTAAAGGCGCCGAGGATCTTGCCGTCCTCGCGAACGCCGATTTTTTCAAAACTAAAAATATCCTGCAGGGAAACGGTATCACCCTCCATGCCGGTGATTTCCGTGACCTTGACCACTTTTCGGGTTCCGTCGCTGAAGCGGGCGATCTGAATAACGAGGTTGACGGCGGAACTGATCTGTTCGCGCATGGCCCGGTCGGTGAGATTGGCGCCGGCCAGAAGGATCATCGTTTCCAGTCGTCGCAACGCGTCGCGCGGAGAATTGGCGTGCATGGTGGAAAGCGACCCATCATGTCCTGTATTCATGGCCTGGAGCATGTCCAGTGCTTCAGCGCCGCGCACTTCTCCGACAATGATGCGGTCAGGCCGCATGCGCAAGGCGTTGCGCACCAGATCGCGCTGGGTGATGGCGCCCTTGCCTTCGATGTTCGGCGGCCGGGTCTCGAGACGAACCACATGGTCCTGCTGCAATTTCAATTCAGCCGCATCCTCGATCGTAACGATTCGTTCCGTAACCGGAATGAATTGTGAGAGCACATTCAAAAAGGTTGTTTTGCCCGAACCGGTTCCACCGGAAACAATGATATTGAGCCGCGATTTGACCGCCCCCTGGATCAGAGCGGCCATGGCAGAGGTGATGGAACGATGGCTGATCATATCTTGCATGGTAAAACTGCGCACGCTGAACTTGCGAATCGACAGAATGGGACCGTCTAGCGCCAACGGGGCGATGACGGCGTTGACGCGGGAGCCGTCGGGCAAACGCGCGTCGACCATCGGGCTGGATTCATCCACCCGCCGGCCCACCTGCGAGACGATCCGGTCGATGATGTGCAACAGATGCGGATCATCCTTAAAGACCGTTTGCGTTCGCTCCAATTTGCCGAATCGTTCCACATAAACCCGCTTGTACGTATTAACCAGAATATCCGAGATCGTAGGATCGGTCAGCAGGGGCTCCAGCGGCCCCAGACCGAAAATTTCATTCAATATCTCATCCGCCAGCCGATCCCGTTCCAGCTCAGAGTTCATATCCGTCTCTTCGGCCATCAGCGATTCCACCGCTTCCCTCACCTGCTCGCGCAGTTCATCCTTGGAAACGGTATCGATTTTTTTTAGATCGAGCCGGTCGATCAACAGACGATGGATTTTCTCTTTGATCTCATAATGCTGTGTTCCGATGAACGGTGTTGCCTCAAACCGCGGTGTTGGCGCCGATTCCTCAGTCGCCGTCTGGGTCGATTCCGTGAACAGGTATTCCCCCTCCTGGTGAAGCCGTTGCAGCAATCCCATTATTCACTCCATGACGAGATTAGTTTTCGCAGCCGGTTCGGCCGGCTGGCGGCGGTCGATTCCGCCGGTACGGCGTCCAGGTTACCGTTAAATCGATCCAGCATCTCTACAAGGCTCACGCTGAACCGGCCCTTTGGCATTCTTCGACTCATGGGCATGCCTTCGTTGATGGAACGAATCATGGCGCCATACTCCTGATTGGGAATGCGCCAAAAGACCGGATGGCCGATGGAATTTTCCACCGCCTCCAGGTCCAGCACCTCATGGGCGACATAGCGATTCATGATCAGAAAAACTTTGTCGCGATCATATCCCAGCCGCCGAAACAGGTCGATGCATCGCTTGGCATTATAGACCGAGGGCACGTCGAAATTAGCCACAGCCAGGATTAAATCCGACTCGTCCAGCAGGCGAATGTTGATCTCGTCGAAAACCGGTCGGGTGTCCACGACAATGTAATCGAACAAAGGCCGCAGCAGGGAGAGCAACGGCTCCAGATGCGCCGGTTTGATCACGTCCGCCTCCTCGATGCCGGCCGGACCGCCCAGGAAAGAGACCTCGGCCGATGATTTGGCCAGAGTGCTCTTTAACAAGCCCGGATCGATGTTGTTGAAATTGTTGATGATGTCGAGCACGGAAAATTTCGATTTGCAGTTCAGGTAAAGCCCGGCATGGCCCAATTGAAAATCCGCGTCCAGCACTAAAACATCTTTCAGGGTGCGTTGCGCGATGGCCACGGCTAGATTGACCGCAATCGTCGTGGCGCCAACCCCGCCCTTGACGCCGAACACGCTGATCACTTTGCCGTTGACCGAGCACGCCGCTGATCTGTTTTTCAACCGCAGGGCGGCGTGAATGCCGTTTTTCACTTCTTCACTGCGAAACGGCTGCAGCCAGAACTCGCGCGCACCGAGGCGCATGGCGCGGATGATCAGCTCAGGCGAAGCCTTTGGCGCCGTGACGAACAACATGGCCTGCGGATAGGCATGGGAGATTTTTTCCGCCAGCTTGAGCGCAAGCTCCTCCGAAGGATAAAGGCTAAGGACGATCACATCCGGATCGTTTTTTTTGATCTGTTTTAAAGCCAAGGACAGATCCGTCATCGTTATAACGACGCCGACCTCGCGAATCTCCGAGAGCAGCAACTTTAAGTTGCGCGCGGTCGGCTCGTCCGGATCAAGGATCAGTATGCTCAGTTCCTGTTTCATCATTCGTGAAAAGTCAGCTCCATAAAGGGGGTGGCGACGTTCTGGCAATCGCCGTAATACTTATTGCACCAATTTTACGCCGTACAGCAAAGAGAATCCGCTGCCGTAATCGCCATTGGTGATCAACTCGATAAACCGGCCGGACACATTCTTACCGCTGATGCCTTCAAGAAAAAAAGCCGCCAATCCGATACAGGCGATCTCATTGCGGCCGGATTCCGGCGGCGCATCGGGATCGTACAGCGGGATTTTAATCACACGTGGGCTGGACAGTCCCGGGTAATCGGAATCGACGAGGTGATTATCCTGCCATCGCGCGTCGGCATCCGCCTCAATCAGATCCGATACCGCCTTGTCCGTTGGCCCCACCATGTTGCCCGGCTCTACTTGTAGAATATCCCCAATGTAGACGGAATAACGTGAGCCGGAACGAATGTTCTCCTCGTAAACGGAGGCGCCGGTCTCTGGATCGCCGCGGTTGATGGGTGGAAAATCGATGGGATAAAAAAAGCTGGGATCCGTGGCCGGGGCATTGATGCTTCCCGCCTTGATTGTCACCAACTCCCCCTTCTGCCAGCCGAACTTGGGCACGCCCCATGGCCGCAATCCATTGGTGCCATGCAACGTTCCGATTTCGGCGGTCGCCGACACGGTGAGCGGTATCTCCTCGAGGCCGAACAACGGTGAAAAATGCAGCGGCACTCGACGCACGGCCTGAACCCGAAGGCTGCGGCTGGTGGGAAAGGTGACGTCATCCGCTGATATCTGCACCGCTTGATTCAGGCAGTCGTTGCGCCGCGCAAAATGAATGGAAGTTTGGGAGGCGGCATCATCGCCGTACGGCAACTGGGCGGCCCCGGCCAAGGCGGCCGCATCCACCGCGGTCTGCAGCTGCGCATGCGCCGTCAGCAGACAACTGATATCCACCGCCAGGGCGGCGAACCCGAGAAGGGCCAGCAGGCCGGCGACGCTTAAAACCAGCATGTTGCCGGCTTCATCTTGCAAAAATTTTCGCATGTTTGCCAGACTCTCCAATCCTATGTGGCCTCCGGTCTTTCCGAAAGGTCGGTGCGGAGAAAACCATACCCTTATTCCAACTTGGACAGTTCCATCGCCTGAACGATCTGCGGGCTGACCATGATCAGCAGTTCACTCTCCTTATTCACATAACGATGGCTGCTAAACAGCTTGCCCAGCACCGGAATGGAGCCCAACAGTGGAATTTTGCTTATGGTTTTAGCGGTTTCATTGGACATCAGGCCGCCGATGATGAGATATTGATCTTCTCGCAATTCCACCCTCGATTCGGCACGACGCGCATTTATGTTGGGAATGCGAAATCCGCTCAACAGCACGCCGTTCTCAAAGTCCAGGCTGCTCACTTCCGCCGTCACCTTGATGTTAACCATGCCCGAGTCCAGCACCGTGGGAGTGAAAAAAAGCTTGATGCCGTATTCTTCAAACTGAATCGTCACCGTTTGCATGCCGGCGGAGCCGGAAACGATGGGCACCGGAAACCGGCCGCCGGCCAGAAAACTCGCTTCCGTGCCGTCCATCACACACAGATTGGGCTTGGCCAAAACCGTCAGCAGGTTTTTCTCCTCCAGCGCTTTGATGATGGCGCTGACATTTTGCGTGGGGATGTTGACGAAAAAATCGACGACTTCACCGAGACCGAGCGGATCAGCGGGTGCGCTCACCTTACCCGCATAGCTGGCAATGTTGACCAGTTCGGATCCAACCTGGAGACCGTTCTTGAGCGCATCTATGCCGAACTCTTTGAGGTTGTTTTTGTTGACTTCGACAAATCGTACCTGCAGCATGACCTGGTGCCGGCACCGCTCGGGTTGCACCGTCAGGCGGTATTGATGCACTTGATCCTGTTCATCCCAAACCACCAAACTGGTGACGCCGGCGGCCTTGCCGTTCAATAGCATCTGGGTGGAAGAAGTGACCGAGGCGTCGGCGATATCCGTATTGGCAATGGAAACCCGTCGAATGGATGTCGCGAAATCCATCACCCGCGACTGGCCGAGATAAACCGTCAGATAATCCGGGGCGGATTCGGCAAAAACCTGCGCCCATACCAGTGTAAAAGCAATCAAGTACCTTCGCATAACCACCACCTGAGGATAATAGGTCGTTAACTCTCGAATACTATTTGGGGGTTGCCTCTTTAGTTTTGCCTCCTTGCAACACCACCTCGGAGCGGACATTGGAACGCAACATTTCAATCACCTGTTGCGGCTCTTCGACGTTCGCCTCAGGGGCGTCGGACACGACCGGGGGGGGCGCCTGAGGCGCCGGTACGGTGGCAGCCGCAGCCGGCCGGTTGTTGGAAATCAGTTGCTGCAGCCGAACGCCGTTAGAGGACGCGGTAGCGCGATCCACCATATTTCGCAGCGTCAACTGCAGTTTGCCTTCGTTGCTGGCCAGGGCCAGCTTTTCCGCCTGCTCCGGGAACACCAGCAGAGTGACCGATTGCACGGTCACCGCTTCATCATCGTTCTTTCTAAAGGTCTGGTCCACGGCCAAAACCTCGATATCCTCCAAAATGATACGGGTAGTGGCCTCTTCTTTTTTACTCGAAGGCGTAATGGTCGCCAAGACGTCGACATGCGTGTGCGGCAAGATAAACCCGCTGACGCCGCTGACAACGTTGACCGCCACCGTCATGGCGCGCATTCCCGGCGGAATCAAGCCTAAAAAACCGCCGCCCGAACCTCTGGGCGCCAGTTTGGATTCCAAAATGGCTTCACCGGTGTAGATATCGGTCTTCACCACACGGCCGACCACAGAATCGATCACACCGAAGGTTTGCCCGGTGACCAGATCGCTGGGCCAATCCGTTACACGCAGCATCTCCGCCTCGAGTTTGCTGCCCATGGGCAGACCGGTTGTCGCCACCACCACTTTGGCCATTGCCGCTTGCGGGTGTAGGACGATCTGCTTTTGCCGTTGCAGGTATCGATGTACGCCGAAGGTCGCAAGCAGACCGGTGATGATGGCGATCGGAATCATCCATTTTGGTTTAAGCAGAAACATAATGCCGCCTCCTTCATCCTTCCCAATGCATGGTCGCGCTGCGCGAAAGCTGAAACGAAGTGTTCAGGCCTGGTAGGGCGGCGCCGGTGATGGCCGTGTAGGTCATGGTGACGGTTACTCGAATTTCATTGGCTGAATTCGGCCCAACGATGGAGATGGAAGCGCCTTCGATGTTGCCGGCGTGAAGCGCGTTTTGGGCTGCCGCGCGCCCTTTGCTGAAATCCGATCCGCTGATGGCTGCCACACGGGCGCCTTCCCGCGCCGCGCCGGTCAGTACGTTTACCGTCATCCATAGCCTGCCGAATTCGATCACGCCGAAGAGAATGAGCGCGAAAACCGGCAGTACCAAGGCGAATTCCACCACCGATTGTCCATGATCGTTCTCTCGATTTTTTCGACCTAGCCTAAAATGTTTCACAACCAAACCTCCAAAGGATGGATGCCCAAGGTCAACATCGTGCCGATGGCGATAGCCCAACCGTACGGCAAGGTGTCGGAAAGCGCCGGCTCCTGCAACGACGTTTGCGGCAACCAACGCAACGCGCTGTTTTGCCGGTAAATCCACCACAAGGCCAACAGCCCTCCACTGAGGGCGGTAAAAAACAGCACGGACCCGATCAATCGCACTCCCACCGAAGCGCCCACCGCCGCGGCCAACTTGACATCTCCGCCTCCCAATCCGCCTAACAGATAGACGGGCAGTAGGATCCCCGCGCCGACGGTCATTCCGGCCATGGAGAGATAAACGCCCGACCAGCCGTGGCTGAGAAATTGCGCCAGCGCTCCGACGGCCAGCAACGGAAAAGTGATGAAATTGGGAATCCGCCGCCACCGCCCATCGTAGTAGATCACACCCATCATCGCCGTCAACAGTATCAATAGAAAAAAAAGTCGCATGGCTTTTTGTCCGGATTGACCACGACGTGCGTACAACGATCGACGCACGTCGTGAGTCGAGGATTCAGTTAGATCGCAGTGGCGACGTTATTGATGACGCCGGTGATATTCACGCCCAACAACGTCAAGGCGACAATCGCGACGATCGCAATCAACACCAGGATGAGCGCGTACTCGGACAGAGTCTGACCTTTCTGCTGATCGAACAGGGCTTTGAGAAGCCGTTTGATGGTAAGCATGTTGCATCTCCTCTTTTGTAGTGAGTGGGTGGGGGGAATTGTTGGCTGCAATAGTTTATTCAACTTTTATGCCAATGATCACATTTTTATAACAGGTTGATTTATATAGGCAATAAACCATACCGGCCTGCCTTGCATTTCAATTCCATTTCATTTTGCAATGACCTGGCTTCCATTTTGAAACGACGACTGGCCGGGATTGGTCATCTTTGCAAATCGGGTTAAGGCGATGAATCGGTGGCAAGAGGAGGCAGATAGCTGGAAGGCTTAACGCGGCGTTCGAGGAGTCAATCGTAGTTGTGCATCTTGTCTAAGAGAATCTAAAAATTCTTTATACTGTTTCTGCTTTTTGCCCCCCACCCATTGTTGCTCCAGTTCTCCACGCACCTGTTCATAAGGACGCGTCTCTTTTTCACGGCTGATCACCAGAACAAAGTGATCCGCTTTTTCGTCGTGCACGTGCTGAACCACGCCCAACGGCGCGGTGAAGACGATCTCATCGAGCAGTGGCGGCAGATGTCCGCGCGGCACGTTCTGATACAAGCCGCCGTTTTTTCCGGATTGAGAATCGTCCGAATATTTTCTCGCCAGTTTGGCGAAATCGACAAATGATTTAATCTGGTACTCGAGTTCTTCCAACTGGCTTTTGCGGCTGGAATCCGAGATTGCCCGGTTGATCACCAGAATATGCCGAAAGGTGGCTATCCGTTCCTGCTCATATAGAGCCAGCAGTTCATTCTCCTCGATGGGCACAGGCTGATTTTTAACCTGTTCCGCCTGCTTTTTCAGAACCAGATCCTGAGCGAGCCGCAGTTTCAGCTGCCGTACCGTGAGGCCGTCCTGCGCCAGGCGGCGGCGAAAGGTTTGCTTGCCGCCGTTCTGCCGCACCAGCCGCTGCAGAGCGGTGTCCAGCTCTGCCTTGGCTACTTTGACCGGCAGAAGCCGCGCATGGCGCAGCAGCAGTTTCCTTTCCACCACTTTATCGAGCTGCGCGGAAACGGCTTGCTCCAGCCGGGCCGTGTCCATGCCGGCCCAGGAGAATAGCCCTTTGCCCAGTTCGTTGTGAGCTTCCAGAAGAAACGAGTCCACCCTGACGGTAAAATAACGGCAGGTCGCCAAAGTCTGGTTCCGCTGCGGATCCAGAGATGGCACTTTGCCCGCCAACCCTGTCGCAAAACGATACAGTGGACTCTGTTTGGCTAAACCGGATTTGCCGTCGTGGTCGCCGCAGGCAATCAGTAATAAAAGCGCCAACCCTCCGGCTTGAAATCTTCTCATACTTGAATCCCTTAACCGATTAAAAAATAACATAGTAATTTTTTGCTAAAAAACATACCTTTTTTCAATCACATGGCGGACCGAGCCCGGATATTTTTGTTTCTGGCATTGAATTTGCTTAATTAATCGGTTCATTTATAGACAGTTAATCTGGTCCTTTCAAAAGGTTTTTATGCGCCGGAATTATTCTCTGATCGTGCTGGGTTTGCTCTTGCTGCTGGCTGCCGGGCTGCGAATCTACCATCTCGATTACAAGAGTCTTTCCATTGATGAGACCATCGGCGCCTATTATGCCGGGGAGCCGGTCGCGCGCATCTTTATCATGACCATCAATGACGTCCATCCTCCGTTGTTCTATCTGGTCCACCACGCTTGGATACAAGTTTTCGGGGAAACTGAAAGTGCGCTGCGGAGCATCTCGATTTTGTTCGCTCTGGCCTCCTTAATTGTTCTCTATAAAGTGACTCAGCGGCTGTTCTCATCATCAACAGCCCTGTTTTCGGTTCTGCTGCTATCCATTTCACCCTGGCATATCTGGGTGAGTCAGAATGCCCGATCAAATTCCATGCTGTTGTTTTTAGCCTTGCTTTCCACCTATTGCTTTATCCGCTTGCTGCAGACGCCGGCAAGGCGGTGGTTTCTTTTCTATGGCATCGCGACGCTGATGGCTCTGCTCACTCACTATTTCGCTTTTATGATTTGGATAAGCCAGATCCTATTTGTGTCAGGGGCGTCCGTGACGCTGAGAAAGCCCGAGTCCGGCTGGTGGCAAACCCAATTCGCCATCGGATTGGGATATTCGATCTGGCTGCCGTTCATGATCAGCCAATTCCTGACCAAAACCAGGCCGATGTACAAGACCTTTTCCATCCGGTTTATCGAAACTTTATTCAACTATCTTAATCCCTACGCGGCGGTGGCTTCCACTACACTGTTCCTAATCGGTGCGGCGATGATGATCGGGCTGGCCGGATATGGGCTTTATCGCACCCGCCGGCTCTATTTTAACAACGCTGTCATCAAACCAATGACCATAGTGCAAAATGAAAATTCAGGCTTCACTCTGGCATTCGGCCTGGTTATACTTGTCAATATCTTTATGGCTTTTTATTTTGACTTGTCCCGTACGTTGCCCATTTTGCTGCATCATCTTTTAATCAATGCGCCTACGATTTATGCGAGTTCCGTCAAACCGTATCACCTCGAACAATTGCACTCCTTACGAACCAGCTTTCTTTTAGCGGCCGGCATCAACGCCGTCGGGTTGATCGGCCACCGCATTTTGTCCAGGTGCAAATTCACCCGAATCGATCCTTCGGCAGATGCCCGGCAACCCTCCTATTTTCATTTTTTTACAGTCATGATGATCGCGCCCCTTCTTCTGGCCGGCCTGTTCTCGCTCAAGAGTCCCTACTTGCTTTTGCGCAATATGGTGATCCTTCTGCCATTCTATGTCATGATCCTCGCCTTTGCCCTGACGCAAGCAAAGTTAGTCCCGCGGCTGGCGATCGCATCCTCGATCTGCCTGCTGGCTTTGCTCTCCTATGCTCATTTTGAGCGGTGGTATTGCAAGGACGACTGGCGCAGTGTCGCCCAAACGTTAAAACACAACGTCGGCTCCAATGAGGTGGTGCTGTTGGACCACCTTTTCGCTAAAAAGCCGCTCTATTATTATGGGGTTGAATCCCATCGGCCGCTGCGACGCAGTGAGTTGCCCGAGTTTCTCCATGAGCTCAAAGGCGATCTCTGGATCCTTCGTTCTTATCATAACGACTGGTGTGTGGTTGATTCCATCCATAAATACCTGATACCGGATGGCGAATGGAGCTTTCAAGGGAGCACCAACCCGGATGATCTGTTCCCCATAGAAGGCCATTTGAAATTATATCATTTTCGTCTTGGAATGAACCCGTGCTTTCCCATTCCATCGGTTGCTTCTTCGCCTCAAGCTCACTCGCTTTCCACCCGTTCTCTTTCAAACAGCAACTCGACTGCTGCGATGAGAATGATAAATCCGAAAATAAAAAGAAATTGACCGGAATCAGACCAAACAAGGGTAGATATGGGATATCGCACAAAAGACCGCAAGGCGGGATCGCGGTGGATTTTTTGCCTTTTATTTATTGCTAACGTCTATTCCGCTTCAGCCAGCGTTTTTACGGTGACCACCACCAACAGCCTCGGCGACGGTTCGCTGATGTGGGCCATTCAAGCAGCGCAATCGCACGCGGGAGCAGATACGATTCTTTTTACACTTGAGCAAACCGACAAGGGTTTTGACGGCCGCATTTGGACGATCTTTGTCCCCTCCAGCCTGCCCGCTTTGACTGACGACGCCACCTATATCGACGGTTTTTCTCAATCGCCGGATTCGCTGCTTCACACCATCGACGTACGCGGCGACAGTGCGCAGATAACCGCTGAAGGGTGGAGAATCAATTCCAGCTTTAACGTCATCCGCGGGCTGGCCTTCGGCGGCTTTCCCAAAACGTTTTTGGTCATCAGCGGCAGTGCGAGCCACGATAATGTGATCGCCGGTTGCCATATCGGCTGCAGTGCGAATGGGCGAACCCGGCTGGCTAACCGGCTGGTCGGCATCGAATTGGTGCGCGGCAGCCACCACAACCTCATCGGCAGCGAGAACGCCGCCTTGCGCAACGTCCTCTCCGGCAACGGCACCTGCGGCATCCGCGTGGAGAACAGCCACAGCAATCTGATCATCGGCAACTATATCGGTACCGATGCCACCGGCCTGGTTGCCCTGCCCAATGGCGAAGAATTCAAACAGCAGGGCAGCGCCGGCATCATGCTTGCCAGCCTGGCAAAGAACAACCGTATCGGCAACGCCACCGCAAAGGGACGCAACGTCATCTCCGGCAACAACAATACCGGTCTGCGCATCGAGTGGTCCGGAGCAGAGGGCAACATCGTTCAGGGCAACTATTTCGGCGTCGGCTGCGACGGCCGCACCTGCATCCCCAACGGTCAGGCGGGCATTGCGATCGGCCGCGGCGCCCGCTTCAACCTTATCGGCGGGGACTCGGCCGCCTGCGCCAATGTCATCTCCGGCAATTTCAGCAGCGGTGTGCAATTTGCCCGGGCATCGTCACAGAACCGCTTCAGGGGCAACTATGTAGGCGCCGACGCTTTTCTCAGCGGAGTCATCCCTAACGCCCACAACGGCTTGTATTTCTACGGCACCAATGAAGAAGGCTATCCCCAGGACAACCTGATCGGGCCGGGAAATATCATTTGCGGCAACGGCGTTGAACCCCCCTTTGACTGGGCGGGGATTTCAGTCGACAACAATGGAACCGCCGGCAATCAGTTCTTCGGCAATTATATCGGTCAAGATCCGTCTGGCCGCCTGCAGGCCGGACAGCCCTTCGGCATTCTGGTGCAGCACGGAAGTCACAACAATGTGTTCGGTCCCGATAACGTGATCGCTCACTCCCACTACGACGGCGTTCTGGTTCAACATGACAGCACGCGGGGCAATCGCTTCACTCAGAATCTGTATCTGTTCAATCAGGGAAAGGCCATCAACCGAGGAGAGGGCCAGACGGTTCCGCAGGCGCCAGAGCTGACGCTGGTGCAAAGAGGCGTGGTCGCCGGCCAGGTGGTCGGCGGAACCATGGTGGAGATCTATGGCGACAGCAGCGGCCAAAGACTGACTTATCTGACCACGGTCACCCCCGGCCCGGACGGCCGGTTTACCTGGTCCGGCTCGCTGCCGGAAGGCTGGCTTCTGAATGCCCTGTGCCTGGATGCGAAGGGCAACACCTCCGAATTCTCGGCCGGCATGAGCACCGGCGTCGAAACGACTGCATTGGCTGCTGAAATGCTTAAAGGACTTTGCGTGCGGCTAACCTGGAGGGATGACGGGAAAGGCAAGCAGCGCGGATTTTGGATTCAACGCAAGGGGGCGGGCTCCTATGAGGAGCGCGGCTTTATCGCCCCGGCCAAGGCCTCGGCCGAGACTTTATCATCGATGCCCTGCTACAGCTTTCAGGATACGCTGCCTGCGCCGGGCGATTACTGCTACCGGTTAAAAGCATTGGATGCCAACGATCGTATCTCTTACTCTCAGGAGACGATGGTCCGGGCGCAGCAGCCGGCGGCGTTTGTGCTGCATCCACTCTATCCCAATCCCTTCAACGCCACGACGCGGCTGCGTTTCGATCTTGTTGAAACGGCGACCGTCTCGGTTCACATCTTCAACGTAGCCGGAGAATCCGTGCGCCGCATTCCGCTTGGTCGCCTTGGTAATGGTTCCCACCGCATCGACTGGGACGGCCGCAACGACAGTGGAGCAAGCGTGGCCAGCGGCGTCTATTTTGTCCAGGTGCGCATGAACGAAATCACAGCCGGCAAAAAAGTCCTGCTGCTGCGCTGACCGCCGTTGCTTGGGATCGCAGCAGCGGTCCGCTTGCAGATTAGGGTTTGTTCCCGGATGAACTCAGAGAGTCCAGCTTGGGAATGTTGAACTTTTCGCCCAGCCTGTTCATCGCTTTGAGATCAATGACGCCGACGATATTGATAAAAGCCGCTTCCTTCTCATCCACGGACAGCAGCGCCAGGCCAACCACCTGTTCCTTGTCCTTTTTCAAATACACGGTGGTAAGCTCCTTGCCCTCCCGCACTTTGACGAACCGTTCCCAATGGGCTTTAATCAACCCGGCGTCAGCGGATTGAATCCGTTCGTTCAGGGCAGCCACTTCATCGGGCTTGACGTCAAAGCTGTAGACCTTAATCAGCTTGATCACTTGAAGCATTCGCGACAGCTCTGCATCCTCCTGAGCAGCAGCGCCCGCCACCAGGGAGAGCAAGGGATTGGATATCTCCACCTCGGTGGTCAGCTCTTTTTCCTTGTGCAAAAATTGGCTGAGATCAACATAACCGGGCAGCTGAGTGATATCTTCCTCTTGCATGGCGCCGCAGGCCCAGGCCGACAGCAGAATCAAAAACACCAGTGATCGTTTCATTTTATTCTCCGGGTGTAAACGGTTTTAGTGCCAAAGCCAGACCGCGATGGACCGAACGGTTGAGCGAACCGGACGGTTTCTGCCGGTCGAGGATGGTTCGCGTATCAGCCATCGCCTTGCCCCAGATGCCCATCGCCATCTGTACCTGAGCTCTGGCGCGGGCGATCTCTTCCGCCGAATAAACGGCCTGCGTCTGCCGGCCGGCAAATCGGAACAGCGCCAGGCTCACCAGAAGGACGGCCACAACGGCCGTGGCCCATACACGAATCGTACCGCGCCGTCCCATCGGCAGCGCCAGAGTCTGGTCCAGCACCTGGTCCAGGAGCGCTCGCGGTGCGTGCTCGCGGGGCAAAGCGGCCAATCCCCTGGCAAGAGACCGCAAGTCCTTATACTCTTCCCGGCAACGCGGGCATCGATGCCTATGCGTGGCTAGCCAGTGACGGCGGTTCAGGGGGAGCTCGCCGAATGCCCGCTGAACAAGCTCGTCCGCCAGGCGGCGGCACGCTTCTTTACGTTCTTCTGACATGTTCCATCTCACCCCGATACTGTTGGAAAATGATTTTTCTCAACGCCTGCCGGCCGCGCAGAATATAGACCTTGACCGAATTGAGCGGGATTTGCAAGATATCGCTGATCTGGTTGTAGGACA
>DAIQOA010000051.1:0-24498 GCA_036788095.1 bacterium
AACCTGGGCTACAAAGAGTACCAACTCAAGCCCAGCTTTGTGCGGAAAATGGAGCAGAGCCTGAATCCGCCCTTTGTCTCCGCCAACGTTAAACTGGCCGGATCAGACAAACCGTTTGTCCGGCCCTATCTGCTTAAAGAACTGGAGGCCCAACAGAGCGAACGCCCCCTTGCATTTAAAAAGCTCAAGGTGGCTGTCTTTGGGCTGGCGGACAATAAAATGGCGCAGCTTTTCATCACTCGGCCCGGCGAACCGCAGTTGACCTATGTGGAACCGCTTCAGGTTGCAGCCGAACTGGTGCCCATTTTACGAAAAAAAGCGGACGTGGTGGTGATGCTCTACTACGGCAGAAACGCAGAGATGAACCAGGTGCTGAACGCCGTCCCGGGCATCGATGTGGCGGTGCTGGGTGGAGAGTATTATCTGATCAACAGCAGCAGCGAGCAGAGAAATAACAAACCGTCGGTCAGCACTCCGCTGCAGGGAAAATATGTCGGTATCCTGACGCTGCAGTTAAATAAAAACAAAACCATCACCGGATCCACTACCCGGCAGATCTCGCTCGATGAACAGATCGCCGAGGACGCAAAATTCCTGGAATTGCTTAACGAATTCGACAAAGCCAGTCGTCCTGCAGGCGCGGCTTTGCGCTGATAAAATCCATTTGCATTAAAGAGCGCTTTTTTGTAGCTTGTACGCCGTGGCATTTCGCACGGCGTTTTTTATTTAACGGGACGGAGTCGCGCGTGAACGATCAACCGGTTCATCTTGCATTGGTAGCTATCGGCGGTTATGGATTAATCTACCTGAATGGATTGTTGGACAAAACGGATTCCAGCCGCTTCGTCATAGATGGCGTAGTGGATCCTTGGCCGGAAAACTGTCCGCGCCTGGCGGAACTGCAGGCCCGCTCTATTCCGATCTATCCTTCATTGGCAGAGTTTTACCGCCATCATCAGACCGATCTGGTGCTGGTCTCTTCTCCTATTCAATTCCATGCGCCCGACACCGTAACCTGTTTAGCGCATGGCAGCCATGTGCTCTGTGAAAAGCCGCTGGGAGCAACGGTGCAGGAAGCCCAAACCATAATCGATGCCTCGAAGCAATATGGCAGACTTGTGGCCGTCGGCTACCAATGGTCCTACAACCAGGCCGTTTTGCAGCTCAAGCGAGATTTTCATGCCGGCCTGTTCGGCGCGCCGAAAAAATTGAAAACCATCGTGCTCTGGCCCCGCGACGAAAAGTATTTTAACCGCAACAACTGGGCGGGCAAGATTAAGGATGCAACGGGCCGCTGGGTTCTGGACAGTCCGGCCAACAATGCCGCTGCCCATTATCTGCACAATATGTTCTTTGTGCTGGGCGATACCATGAAAAGCAGCGCCCGGCCGATCAGTGTTCAGGCGGAGCTTTATCGCGCCAATCGCATCGAGAATCATGACACCATCGCCCTGCGCTGCCTTACCGAACAGCATGTGGAGATTTTATTTTACGCCACCCATGCGGTGAAGGAAAACTATGGTCCGGTTTTCAGCTATGACTTTGAAAAAGCGCGGGTCACCTATGCGCTGGAGGATCCGGTTATCCGTGCCCGTTTCCAGGACGGCTCGGTAAAAGAGTACGGCGATCCGGATGCCGTTTACCTACAAAAATTGTATGATGCGTTGGATATGGCCGCATTCGGGCTTGAGCCGGCCTGCAGTCCCGAGGCTGCACGGTCGCAGACCTGTTGCATCAACGGAGCGCAGGAGTCTATGCCCGAGATCGGCGAGTTTCCCAAAATGCTGGTGACGGTCAGCGGCGAGGAAGGAAGCCGGTTGACATGGGTTCAGGGATTGGACCGGATTCTGCAGAACTGTTATGAGAAGGCGCTGTTGCCCTCAGAGCGCTGTATCCCCTGGAGTAAAAAAGGCCTGCAGATCGATCTGCAGGCCTATAACCATTTTCCTCGCGGCGCAGTATGAGTGGCCCGCCAGAGGCGGACAGGTCCGCCAAAGGCGGACAGGTCCTCTAGAGGCGGACAGGCCCTCCAGAGGCGGACAGGTCCTCCAGAGGCGGACAGGCCCGCCGGCGATCATCGCACGGCCCGGAGGGGAGATGCCCCGAGCTTTCAGGTTTTCTCTGAAAAGCTCAGGGCATTTTCTATTTCTACTTGATGTTGACCATCAACCACAACAGGAAAAGAATCACCACCACGAAAAGACAGCTGACGGTAAATCCCCAAAAGTCATTCATTCCTGGCTTGAGAATCTCCCAGTTGGATCCTTTCCAAATCTTGTCCTTCTCAAATTTTTCCGGATGCTGCGTTCCTTCGGCGATGAGTTTTTCTTCCAGCTCCGGCGTCTTTTGCACCGGTGTGTGCAGTTTGGCGAAGAAATAGTCCAAGGCCTGCTTGTCGTTCTTTTTGGTCACATAACTGAGCAGGAACAACAGCAGGAATGGGAACAGGGCATCGAACAAAAACCGATAAGCCACCAGCTGTGCCTTGGTGGCGTTGCTGAAATCCAATCCGAACCAGCTCAGCACCCAAATCTCGGCATGAAACCGTCCGAGTCCGATGCGTGTAGAGTTGGGATCGTTGGGATTTTGTCGAGCCACTTTTTCGAAAAAGATGCCGGTGGGTTCAAGATACTGCTGCTTGTTGATGATTTCTCCCACGCTTTTTGCCGCGCCCGACTCGACATCCTCTTTCAGTGCTTTGGTTTCAATGGTGACATACCTGCCGTTGGTCTCGCGGATGAGGCTCGGGTGCGTGTTGGTCACTTCGAGAGATTGGAAAATATTGGGGAGGACCGCATAGATCAACGAGCAGATGATGACCTGGAGGATCACCGCCCAGCGGGTCACTCGGCGCCAGAGAAAGCCCAGCCAGATGGAGGCGCCAAAGATCGCCGGCATGGAGATAAAATACTTGAACAGATCCAGCAGGTTGCCGACGAATGTGGCCACCCAGATGCCGCCCACCAGAGTGATGAGAATAGCGACGCGGCCCATGTTGAGGTAATGTTTTTCGCTCTTGTTGGGCACCAACGGCGCGTAGAGATTGCGGATGAACAACGCCGAGTTGGTCACAGAGCCAGAGTTGAGGGAAGACATGTTGGCCGCCAGAATGCCGGCCAGCATCAAACCCAGCGCGCCGGGCACCAGCAGGTCGCGGCTCATGACTCCCCAGATGAGATCCGGATCGTGGAGTTTACCCGCATACAACGCGATGGCCACCAGTCCGGTGAGCGCCCAGAATAGCATGAGAAAGCGTTTAAAGAACATGCCGCTGAGAATGCCGAACCGGGCGGTCCATTCATCCTTGGCCGATCCGGCGGTGGCGAGCAGAGGCGCAGAGGCGATGATGGAGACCAGGTTGGCCAGCACCATGGCAAAAATCGTGTACCAGGCGTATTCGCCCACTTTGACGGAGCCAAAGATGTTGAACATGTAATCAGGCACAGAGGCGTGCAGGCCGGAGAATCCACCGATGCGCGACAAGCCCAGTGGAATGAGCATGACCGAAAAGACGATGATCAGCACCCCTTGAACCGCATCCGTAAAGGCCGCGGCGATCAGTCCTCCCAGCATCGTGTAGACGCCTACCAAAGCGGTAAAGATAAAATAGAAAGTGATGGGATCGGTGTACGAGACCATGGATTTGAGCTCATCCCGCTTATTCATATCGTTGAGAATCTCATAGCGGGCTTTTTCCGCGTCGGACATCGGCAACGACTTTTCCACTTTTTGTCGCAAATCCATGTACTCATGAAAATAATCGATCGACTGTTTCTCCTGCACGGTATAGGCGGAGGGAGGCTTTGGCGTCAACGCCATCATGGTCTTGCCGGCAACCATATACGCGGCAGCGCCGCCGATGACCGCCATCACCAGAGTGAACGCGGCAAAGGCGGCGCCCAGTCCACGGCTCTGATACCGCTCAGAGTAGAAATCGCCCAAAGTGATGACGCGGGAACGGCGGAACAGCAAAGCGGTGAACCAATAGAAAGGGGTGAGGAACAGCACCAGGTATTGAATCCACATGCCGCCGATGCCCTGTCGATAGATTTCACGGGACACCGCGGCAGCTTGATCCGCATGGGTGGAATTGCCGAAATTCAAAAAGAACTGATAAAATTTCCCCAGACTGCGACCAGCCATAAAAAAATCGGTGGTGTTTTTAGTCTTACGCTGGGCGCGTATACCGAGGTAGAGCATGGCTAATATGTAGACGATCACGATGGCAAAATCTGCAATATGCAGGCCCAAAATGTTCATGACCACTCCTTTTCGCTATTGATGGATTTCTATTGTGCGGGAACTGTAATTTTTCAGCATAACGGTCACCCCCTGATCCACCTGATAGGGAGCCGCTTCGCCGTCCACCAGGCAGGATGGAGGTGCATCGGCGGGCGCACGATGAACATCAAGATGGATTCGGCAGCCCTGCAGCGTCAGATCGGCTGTGATGCGTTCGGTGTTGGACAGCAACCGCGGCCGAAGCCGTACCTGGTTCTCCTCAGGCCGGACGCCCAACAGATGGTGAATAAAAAACAACAAAATTTCCGCCCAGGTCCAGGGAGTGATGCCGACCTGTGGACAGGGGGGGCACCAAGGCCTGGGTCCGTAGAATTCAAACCAACTGCCGGAAACCGCGCCGGTCAAGCTGTTCAGCCAATTCAATACGCGCCATACTTTATCATCCTGACCGTGTTCGAAATAGGCGCGGGCGATAAACAGGCTGGCAAACGGCCATGGTCCCGGCGAATCGATCTCTGAACTGACGTGATACCGGCCATAGCCGCCGATGGACCATCGTTGATTCCACAACCGCTCTGTTTGAAACAGCGTATTGCGCGCCAGTTCGCCTTTGGGATCGATGAACTCCCAGGCGATCGGCAGAGAGATGGAACTGTCTGGGTTAAGAAAATGCGGCGGCGCATCAGCCAGCGGCATGCCGGCCGACAGAGTTACCGATGGATGAAGTTGAATTTCCGATTGCACGTCGCCGTTCATCTGGCGGCGTTTGATCAGATGTCCGTGTGCGGTCAACCGGTATTTGGCGTCGTTGAGCATGGAATGCTTGATGCGTTCCGATTCAGCCAGCCACTTTGCACCCTGTTTGCTTTTATCCAATCGGCGCGCCAGATCGGCGGCGTCTGCCAGTCCCATGGCCACATAGAGCTGATAGGTTAATTCTACGCCCTCGCGGATGCCAAAGGCTTTGTGACGCTCCCAGAATTCTCGCTGGTTGTGCAGCAGTCCGGATTCTTTGAGCTGAAAAACCCGCTGCAGTGGAAAATCTGCCGTTTTTTCGATTTTGTCCCAGAACTCGCGCGCCAGATCCAGGTCGCCGGTAAAATCCACATAAGCTCTGACCACCATCAGGAGCACGCCGTTTTGATCCAGCTCGATGTCCTGATGCGAACGCCTGCGGCCAGAATCCACGGTATCGCCGTCTTCGCTGACGAAATCGGTCAGCAGCCGAGACAGAAGAGTCCTGGCCAATGTGTAATTGCCGGACATGAGCAGGCCAAAAACCATCATGGAATGATCGCGAACCCATTCCAGATTGTATTGCCAGATGCTTGCATCCACCAGCCCGCGGCTGGAAATGACATTTTGCAGACAAATGCCGGCTGTCTGCAATAGATGATCAAGGGGGGCAGATACGAAGGAGGCCGTGGTGAGAGAGGTCCAAAAGGCCGCCGCAGCCGGTTCCACCGGTACTTGCTCCACTACCGTGAGCCGAACGGTCGAAATTTCCTGTTCTTGAATCAGATCATAGGCCAGATAGAGGTCAACCGTTTGTCGAGCCGGCAGGAGCGCTGTTTCCGCCAGGCTGGTCTGCAAAAGACCGGTCTCGATCTGCAGAGTCTGCTCCTCATCGCAGAGGCTGATAAAGTGCAGCTTGCGGATCAAGCGCGGTGTAGAGCGGTCTGGGCAATAAAAGACTTCATGAAGAGTGAATGTAGGAGAGCTCCAGATGACTTTAGCGGCGGGCACTCCATCCAGCCGGTCCCAGTGGCTCTCCACACTTTTAGGATCCGGCTGGAAACGGTATGGATCAATAACTATCTCCACCTGCGTGGACCTCAGGCCGTTTTGCGGATCCATGGACAGGGCCTGACGTTTCAGACCAAACCGGTCCGGGGACATAAGCAGCAATCCAATGGTTGTCAAGGCGTCTGTGGCGCATACCTGCACAGCCCCCAGGATATGTCCGTTTCCAACAAAAAAGTATCCGGTGCCCGGTGGATTGGTGATAACATCGACAGGTCCGACTTTTGGATCATCCTGGTGGACGTGTTCTTCCATTTCCATTCGGTAATCAATCCTTTCTACAAAAGCTATCCAAGAGCTTAAATTATTCAACCTAAGGCAATAAAGCAAGACAAAAGTATAGGATTTGTGTTGACTGGAAACAGATTATTGGCTAACTTACAGCCAAGAACAGGAGCCTGACCATGAAGGAACAAACCTCGTTACACACCGATCAGCCCATCTGGAATACGCTCTATCCGGCCATCCGCGAATTTTTCCACCATAATTATCTCGATGTGGTTATGGATGCAAAAAAAATTCGCGGCTACCGTTCTCCGGACGCCCGCTCCATCTGGATACGGGACCACAGCGACATGATGCGTTGTACCAAGTATTTCGAAACCGACCTCACCAGCTGCATCGATCATTTTGCTGAAACGCAAGCGCAAAACGGCCGCATTTTTGATTATTACACCGTTTTTCCCGAAAAGCTGCCCAGTGAGCGGGAAAATTGGGCGAAATACGTTCGTGTGCCTGTTGAAGCCGATGTTGAGTACCGTTTTATCAAGGCGGCGTACCTGGCCTGGCAGGCCACAGGCGATGATAAATGGCTGGCAGGCATGCTGCCCTCGTTGGAAAAGGCGCTGCGGTATATTTTAACCCACCCCTGGCGTTGGGACAACCGGCACGGGCTGGTTAAACGCCCTTACACCATAGACACCTGGGATTTCGCCTATTCAGCCGGCCAACACGAGTGGCTGCAGATGCAAATAGATGAAAACACTTTTTGGGGCATCATGCACGGTGATAACAGCGGCTATTATGAAGCCATGATGATTCTGTCCCAGGTCTACGCATATTTCGGCAAACGAAAAAAAGCCGCTGAATGGCTCGACCTTGCAAAAAAAATGCGCAGACGGATGAATCGCGTCTGCTGGAATGGACGCTTTTACACCCATTTTGTTAAACTGACGCCGGTAACCATCCCCGGCGTCGATGAAGCGGAACAGCTGAGCCTGAGCAATCCCATGGACATCAACCGGGGGGTGACGGACCATGCACAGGCTGTTTCCATTCTGCGTGAATACCAATCGCGTAAGAAAAAGACCAACGCCTTTGCCGAATGGTTTTCCATCGATCCACCGTTCCCAGACGGTTGCTTTGGCGATGAGCTGCTGGTAAAGGGCGCTTACTGCAATGGCGGCATCATGCCGCTGGTCGGAGGTGAACTGGCGCGCGCTGCCTTGGAGCACGGTTACGAGTCCTACGGCGTCGCGATTCTGCGCCAATATGCAGAGATGATCGCCCGGGACAAGGCCACCTACTTGTGGTATTTCCCGGATGGCCGCAACAGCACGGCCGAATCCAGCACCAGTCCGGAGGCGCTGCCCACCGATGGGTGGGGCTCCGGCGCCATGGCTTATGCGCTGATCGAAGGGCTGGCCGGCGTCGTTGACCGGCAAAAATCCTTCCGTAAAATCACGTTGTCCCCGCGTTGGCCTTCCGCCGGCGTGGCGGAAGCGCGTATACACCTGCACTATCCCGCTTCAGACGCCTGCTTTGGCTATGATTACCTGCTGACTGATTCCCAACTGCTGCTGCAAGTCGACGCGCACGGCAGTGACATCCAATTTCACATTCAATTGCCTGAAGGAAAGCGGGTGCACCAGGTGCTCTGCCGCGATCGGCAGGTGCCTTTCCGACGGAGCAAAGTGGAGGCAACGCCGTATGTGGATTTTTCCAGCCACATGAAAAGCCCCGGAGGCGTAAAAATTGTTTTTAAATGACCGATCAGAAACGGCCGCCTACCGTCCATCATATTCTGTTCAACGTGCCGCCGTCTGACAACGGGAGAAATAGCATCATGACCGTAGCCGAGGCTTTGGCCAAAATCAGGACGATCTCCTATCCTCTGGATGGCCCGCCCGTTTGCGCCACTTGCGCAGAAATGCTCTCCACCCGATTCCCCGGTGTGGTGCTGGAGGGCAAGAAACAGGTTTCTCGTCAAGCGCAGGAAGGCCATTTTCTCATTACCACAGGACAAGGTCTGGAGCTGCCGAGCGAGACCAATGGCAAGGACAACACCTTTATCAAATTGAATGAATCCGGTTCCGGGGAGCTCTGGTCCAGCAAGCCGTATCATCTGTATGCGCTGTTGATAGACCTGCTGGAAAACCATGGACAGGATGATGTCAGCCCTTATCGTTCCGGCCTGGTTAAACAAAGGGCTTTTCGCTGGCACCGCAGTACCTATGACCATTTTCTCAATCAGGGTGGCCGACTGATTCGATGTTTCGACCCTGAGCAATATCTGCGTGAACTCGCCCGCCTGGGCTTCACCCATGTGGAGGCGAACGGCCTGGCTTTTCCCATGGCGCTAGAGTCCGGTCCGCGCGGCGAAATCTATCCTATGTTTTACACCTACTGCCCGGCGCTGGACCAGTTCGTCTACAGTGATCTGAACAAGGGCATCTACCCCTATTATTATCTGTCGGCCAATTTGTGCCGGTTGAAAGAGAACGCTCGCCTGGCTCTCAAATACGGCCTGGTGCCGGGACTGCTCTGTTTCGAACCGCGATCCGTGCCTGAAGAGCTATTCGACCGTTATCCCATGCTGCGGGGCGCGCGGGTTGATCACCCTTTTCGCAGTTTTAAGCCGCGCTACACCCTTTCCACCGTTCACCCGCAAGTGCGCGCGCATTATGCGGAGATGATGCGCAAACTGATGCGGGAAATTCCACAGCTGGGCTACATCGATATCTGGACCAACGACAGCGGCGCCGGTTTCGAGCACACAAAATCGCTCTATGTGGGCCGCAACGGTGGCGCTTATCTCATTCGCGAATGGAAGGATGATGAACTGATCGCGCGGTTGGCCGGCGAAAACATCCTCCAATTCTTCAAGACCCTGCGCGATGCCGCCTCCGAGATCAATCCTGATTTTCGCGTCATCACCCGAATGGAATCTTTTTACGGCGAGCATGAGACCGTTTGGCAGGGTCTGGGTGACCGCATCGACGTGGAGACCAACTCACTCTTTGCCGTGGGCTGGCAGCTGCAATATAATCATCCCCGTTACCCGGAGATCGAGGGGGTCAGCGGCGGTTCCATTTATCAGCACATCGTCGATCCGCGCGAGCGGGCGCCATTGGAGGACTTGATCAGGCGAAATGCGCTCGCCCATTTTAATTTTTCCTGCGGCACGTTCGTTCTCTTTGAACCGCTTTTGGGAATCCCCTATCCTCGGTTGACCTATCACAAGATCAAGGTTATGCAGGAGGCCGGACTCGATTGCCTGGCGCATCAGGGCGGCATCGCGCCGCCCAATCTTGTTCCCTTTAACATCAATCTGGAAATCCTGGCCGGCTTTGCGGCCGATCCTTTCATGGATTTACCAACGAACTTGATCCGCTGCGCCAAACGATGGGCCGGGGAGGCTGATTATCAGACTTTGCTGTCTGCCTGGGAGCTGACCGAAGAGGCCGTGCTCAGCTTTCCGCTGTCCATCGGTCTGTATGCCACCTTTGGCTTTACCTGGTTTCGCTTGTGGCAAAGGCCATTTATCCCCAACCTGGCCGCCATCAGCGATCAGGACCGCGCCTACTATGAAGACTATATCTGCACCACGCCGCATAATCCCAACAACATCGATCTATCCAAGGACGTTCTATTCGATCTGATTAGTCCTGAACGCTGTGAAGCGGACCTGCAACGGATGGATGCCAACACCTGGAAGCCCCTGGATCAGGCCATCGCCCTGTTGGGCGAAAAACTGAACACCCAACTGGCGGAGATGGACGCGAACCATGTGGTGTATGATCAGTGGATCCGGTTGCGCGCACTCCGCTGCTGGTTGCGAACCCAGCACAGCGTTCTGGCCTGGGTGGCAGGCGTGCATGGTTATCTTGATGCCCAAGACGCGGCGGAGAAACTACGCTATCGTCAAATGATTCGCTTGATGATGGAACGGGAGATTGAAAATTCCAGGGATTTATACGAGCTGTGGCGGACCGCCAAAGTGGACTTTATGGCTGTGGCCGACCAGGGCGAGACGCCGTTAATCCATGGCAAACGGTTCGGTGATAATCTTCTCCGACGCATTCAGCTCATGCAGGCGCACATGGAAGATGAGCCTGACATCGAATCGGATTATATGATAAAAATGTCTGCTCGAATGCTGGGCCGGTTTGATCTGAATCGAGTTTATTAAAGAGGCTTCAGTAAAAAGAGCTGTTCCAGATTTCGCGGTGTTTTTAAGGAGGTAAGAAAAAATGCTCGACATTGCCATTGTAACGGACGAGATCGCTCTGGATATTCGTACGGCCATCGCCGAGGGACGAAAGATGGGCGTTCGCAAATATGAGTTGCGCTGTATCGGCAGCTATGAGAAACGGGTGCCGTTTGTTGATCCCGAGGATTATCGTTATCTTTTAGAACTGGTGCAAAAAGGAGAGATCGAGATCACCGCTCTTTCTCCCGGCACTTTTAAAGTCAAGCCGTCGGATCAGGCCGCGGTGCAGTATGCCCTGGAACAGACGTTGCCCAAAACCATGGTCATGGCAAAAGAGTTGCGGGCTCCGGTGATCATCAGTTTTGGCTTTCTTCGTGACGACAGCAGGGAAGAGGTGGTGGTCGATCTGATGCGCCAGACCGCGGACCTGGTCCAACCCGCGGGATTGGTCGTCGCCATTGAAAACGAACCCGGCTTTTTTTGCGATTCCGGACAAACGACCGCCCGTCTGCTGGCCGCTGCCGGCCGCGCCAATCTGGGCGCTAACTGGGATCCGGCCAACGCCATCGGAACCGGCGAGATTCCGTTTCCGGTGGGCTATGAAGCCCTCAGGCCGCACATCCGCAATGTGCATGTAAAAGATGCGATTATTGACGCACGTCAAGGCTGCAAGCTGCTGGGCGAAGGCGGGGTGAACTGGGCCGGCCAGATCGCCGCACTGCAGCGGGATGCGTTGGTCGCACACGTGACGTTGGAAACCCATTACACGCCGCTGCTAGAGTCCACACAATTTTGCCATCGCCGTCTGGTTTCGCTGCTGGCTATGGCGAAGGAGTGGAATGTATGAACGCTAAAGAGAGGCTGTTGACCGCCCTGGCGAAAGGGGTTCCTGACCATCTCCCCGTGACCACCCATCATGTGATGCCCTTTTTCCTCGATCAGCATATGGGCGGGATCACCTACGATGCCTTTTTTGATCACTTCGGCCTGGATCCGATCCGTTGGTTGGAACTGCTCAAACCGGACTCCGGCAAGGGGCAGTACTATGATCCGACGCAGCCGGAGACGGAAATCTACCATTCTCGCCGCATCATCACAGATCACTGGCGCATCGAAAGAGAGCTGGTCAACGATCCGACCTATCGCACCGAACGCTACACGATTATCACTCCCAAAGGGAAGCTCACCACAGTGCTGCAGTCGAACGACTATACCACCTGGGTGGCGGAACGTTTGGTGAAAAACAAACGCGAGATCGATTGGATCGAGGCGTATTCTCCTTCTCCGCTCTGTGATGTCGACAAGGTCAACGCTGAGGCGGCGCGGTTCGGCGATCGCGGGCTGGTGCGCTCGCATTTTATCTGTTTTGATCTGTTCGGTCAACCGGGCACCTGGCAGGATGCCTCCTGTCTGTTCGGCATCGATCAACTGATCATGGAGACCTATGACGATCCGCAATGGGTGCATCAATTCCTCACCATCCTGCAGCGGCGCAAGCTGGATTTCGCCCGCTCATTGCAGGGCGCGCATCTGGATCTGCTGGAGCTGGGAGGGGGCGACGCCTCATCCACCGTCATTTCCCCCAAAGTGTTCGACACCTTTGTGGCGCCCTACGATGCGCCTATCATCGCCGCTGCGCACCAAGCCGGACAGCGGGTGGTCTATCACACCTGCGGCGGCATGATGCCGTTGCTCGAAATGATCGCCGCCATGAAGCCCGATGCCATGGAGACGTTCACCCCGGTTGATATGGGCGGCGATGTGCGCCTGGCAGAGGCCAAACAACGTATCGGCGATAAGGTTTGCATGATCGGCGGATTCGATCAATTTCATTATTTTAAAGGCTGCACGCCGCAGCAGACCCGCGAGGAAGTCCGTCGCTGTTTCAACGAAGCGGGCGGCAACGGCGGCTTTATCCTCAGCCCCTCGGACCATTTCTTTGATGCCGATCTGCCGCTGTTGCAGGCGTTTGCGGATGAAGGGAAAAACTGCCGCTATTAAGATCACGCCGGCTTGACGCCGGTCATTCCTCATGCCGTGACATTAAAAAGGAAACCAGATTATGGCGTTGCAGATCATCCAGTTTTCCAACCAGAGCAAGGAAGATAAACAATGGTTGAAAAAGTTCATCGATTTTCATTGGCAGCACTATGCGGCGGATCCGGCCTATGTGCCCCTGCTGGATTATGAGTATACGGGTTTTGGATTGTTGGGCATCGTCGGTTTTTTTGAAAGCAAGAATTTACTTTTCAAACACGCGGAAATGCGCTTTTTCCTTGCATTGGAAGGAGACACGGTTGTCGGCAGGTGCAATGCCTTTGTCAATCACCATCATAACGAACATTGGCATGATCAAGTGGGCTTCTTCGGCCAGTTTGAAACCATCGATGACCAATCGGTCGCTGATGCCCTGATCAACGCCGCCGCCGGTTGGCTAAAAAGCAAAGGCATGACTCATATACGGGGACCGCAGAACCTGCCGGTAAACGAGGCGACGCCGGGGTGTCTGATTCAAGGCTTTGAGACGCAACCGGTGGTGTATTATCATTACAACAAACCTTATTATGAACAGATGCTGCGTACTGCCGGCCTGGAATGCGTGAAAAAGGTTAAATCCTGGGAGGTGCCGGTCAACCGCCCCATGGAGGAACAGCTGGATCGAGTGGCGCACAAAGTCATCGAGCGATATGGAGTGACCATCGAGAAATGGGGCGAACGGCCGCTATCGGTGCGCAAACAGGAGATGCTCGAGGTTTATAACGATGCTTGGAACGACAATTGGGGTTTTGTTCCTTTTACCAAAGAGGAATTGGAAAAGAACGTGGATGATCTGCAGTTGATCATGGATAAAGGACTGTTCATTTTTCTCTATGTCCGCGGTGAACTGGCGGCTTTCTTCGGCGGTGTGCCCAATATTTTTGAAAAAATGGCGCCCCTGGCCTGTTGCCGGCGGTTTGAATTGCTGCGCGCTCTGCGCATGCTGCTCGGCAAAGGCCGCTTCCGCGGCTTTCGCCTGGGATACATGGGTGTGAAACGCCGTTTTCGACGCCTGGGACTGGACGGAGTCATGCTCTGGCAACAAAAGCTTTATTCGCAACAAAAAGGATACGAGTATTGCGATTTTGGCTGGGTGCTGGAGGACAATGTATTAGTGATACGCGTCGGCGAGCAGATCGGCGGCGCCCAGGTATCTAAAACTTATGCCATTTTTCAAAAAGAAATCTAAGTCTTCATGGGAGGAATCATGACCTGCAACCGAAGGCGCTTTCTGCAAAGCGGCGCGCTTTTAGCCCTTGGCTCAGGACTGGCCTGCCGCAAAACGGAAAGACCATGGAACGGCTTTCGCTATGCCATGTGCAATGAGTCGATGCAAGGCATGGCCTGGGAAGACCAGTGCCGCCTGGTCGCAGGAGCGGGTTTTACCGGCATTGAGATCGCCCCTTTTACGCTGGTTGAACACGGGGTGGAGGAATTGACATCGGTTCACCGCCGTGAGATGGTTCGGGCGATGCGCAACCATGGTTTGAGCTGCGCTGGACTGCATTGGTTGCTGGTGGCGCCTCCCGCCGGCCTGCACTGCACAACAGACGACGTAACGGTCCGCAATAGAACCTGGGAGTATGTTCATCGCCTGATCGATTATTGCAGTGATCTCGGCGGCCAGATCATGGTCTTCGGTTCGCCGAAGCAGCGCAGCGCCAGCGATGCGGGCATCTCCGTGACCGAAGCGGTCAAGCGGCTCAGCGACGGATTATCCGGCTGCGCGGATCATGCGGCTAAAAACAAGGTCAAAATATTGCTTGAACCCCTGGACCGGTCGCAGACCGATGTGATCAATACCCTGGCACAGGCCCTGGAGGTGGTACACGCAGTCCAGCACCCGGCTATTCAGACTATGTTTGATTTTCATAACACGCCGGATGAAACCGAACCCCTTGACGCATTGGTGAAAAAATATTATCCCTTCATTCATCATGTTCATGTGCAGGAGATGAACGGAAAGCATCTCGGCACAGGCAGCGCGGCCAACGAATTTGGCGCTATATTTCAGACCCTCAAAGATCTACGCTATCATCAGTGGATTTCGCTGGAAGTCTTTGATTTTACCCCCGGCGCGAAAACCATCGCCGGAGAATCCATTAAAGTCTTGCGCCAGTTGGAATCAAATCTAAGCTGACCATGCAAGGGTTTGTCCCACTACACGTTCATTCCCACTATAGCTTTTGTCGAGGTGCGAATTCTATTCGTGACCTCTGCCGCCATGCCAGGTACTGCGGTCATGGTCATTTGGCCCTGACCGACACCAACGGCCTATATGGTTGGGGCTGGTTTTTGCAGGAGGCGCGCAGCTGTGGTCTGCAGCCGCTGATTGGATCGTACCTGAGCGACCAGCAGTGTGCGGTGGTCGCCATTGCCAAGAACGGGTCCGGCTATGCACGGCTGTGTCGGCTGATCACCCAGTTGCATGGCGATTCCGGATTTGATCTGACCCGGGCGCTGATAGAGGATCATCAAAACCTGGTGCTCATTTCGCGCGACCGCGAGTTTCTTAAAGCCATCATCAGCAGCGCTTACCGAACCGATGTGTACGCCGAATTGGTGCCGTATCTTGATCGGGAAGCCCTGTTGCGGTTTGCCCGGACGGTTCACCTGCCGGTGGTCGCGACCCAGGCGGCCTATTTTATCAGCCCTGAAGACCATTCCACCCACAAATTGCTGCGCGCTATTGACCTGCAGGCCACCCTGTCCACTTTGCCAAAGGAAGAGGTCGCCAGCGCCTTCGCTTTTATGGATTCACTCGATGCACGGTTTCCGGACTGCCCGGAAGCGCTTGCCAACACCCTGAAAATCGCCCAACAGTGCACCTTTGATTTAAATTTCCACCAGTCCATATTTCCCGCTTTTCACGGTCCAAATGGTGAAAGCGCATCCGCTTATCTCGACGAACAGGTTCGCCAGGGCGCCCTATGGCGCTATGGAACGCTCACAGCCGAGATCGCAGCCAGGCTTGAATACGAGTTGGATCTGATCAAGCAAAAAGGATTTGCCCCATATTTCCTCGTCGTGGCCGATGCGGTCCGACAAGCGCCGAGAACCTGCGGCCGCGGGTCGGCCGCTTCTAGCTTGGTGAGTTATTGTCTAGGCATAACCAACGTTGATCCGGTGCGTTGCGATCTTTTTTTCGACCGCTTTCTTAACCCCGGACGAAAGGATCCTCCGGATATTGACGTTGATTTTCCCTGGGATGAACGGGATGATGTTCTGGATTATGTGGTCAGAAAATATGGCAGTTCCTGCGTAGCCATGATCGCCAACCACGTTACGTTCAAAGCCCGTTCCGCTGTGCGTGAGATCGCCAAAGTCTATGGCTTGCCGGAAGCGGAGATCAGCGCCATGACCAGCCGAATGTCCAGCTATTGGCAACCTGATCAGCTGGAACGCATGATGAGCAGCCATCCGGTTTTTCGCAACATAGAGATCAGGCCGCCCTGGCCCGAGATCATCCGTCAGGCGGAAAAGATCCGCGGCTTTCCCCGATATCTGTCCATACATTGCGGCGGCACTGTCATCGTTCCAGACGGACTGGATCGTTACGTTCCGGTACAACCGGCGAAAAAGCTTTTAAAGCCGTACGATCTAAAGGAGGGGGGAGTTCCCCGTCAAGTCGCCCAATTACAGGTTGTGCAATGGGAAAAAGACCAAGCAGAGGATTTGGGGCTGGTAAAGATGGATCTGCTCGGCAACCGTTCCCTGTCCGTGATCCGGGACGCCATTCGTGCTGTGGCTGCCAACCATAGGGTGGTCATTGATTATGCCACCTGGGACCCTCTCCAGGACCAAGCCACCCAATCCCTGCTGGCTCGTGGAGATACCATCGGGGTTTTCTATGTGGAATCTCCAGCTATGCGCCAGCTGCAGAAAAAGACCGGCAAGGGCGATTTCGAGCATTTGATCATTCATAGTTCCATCATTCGACCCGCAGCTAACTTTTATATAAATGAATATATCCGCCGACTAAAAGGCGGCTTGTACGAACCATTGCATCCTAAACTTGAAGAAGTTTTGCGTGAAACTTTTAGCATTATGGTCTATCAGGAGGATGTTTCAAAAGTGGCCATGGCCTTGGCCGATTTTGATGCCTCCAGCGCGGACGATTTGCGCAAAGTGGTTGGAAAAAAGCACAACAGAGATAAGCTGGAGGAATATCGCCAAAGATTTTACCACAACGCGATGGCCAATCAAGTGCGCCAAGATATCTGCGACAAGATATGGAACATGATTCTCAGCTTTGCAGAGTACAGTTTCTGCAAAGCGCATTCCGCCTCCTACGCCCAGGTGTCGTTTAAAAGCGCCTATTTGAAGGTTCACTATCCTGCTGAGTTCATGGCTGCTGTCATCTCCAATCAGGGTGGCTATTATTCCACCTTTGCTTATATTTCCGAGTCGCGGCGCCTTGGACTGCAAGTGCTGCCCCCGGACATCAATGACAGCGATTTCGCTTACACCGGCAAGGCTCATTCCCTGCGTGTGGGATTTATGCAGATCAAGGGTATTTCCACGCAAGCCTGGCAAGCCATCATCAAGGCCCGGAAATCAAACGGCCCCTTCAAATCGCTGGATCATCTTCTGAAACACGTGGCCCTGCAACCAGCAGACCTGTTCCTGCTCATCAAGGCCGGATGCTTGGACAGCCTGGCAAATGGAGGAGCGCGTGCGGATCTGCTCTGGCAGGCCTATTACTGGCAATCCCATCACGCAGCCCCAGCCGCTCAGGCTTCGCTTGAACTCTTTGATCAAGAAAACTCCAGTTCACCGATGCCGGCTAAAACGATTTCCTATAACGAAAAAGAGATGCTGAGGCAGGAGGTGGAGACCCTCGGCTTTCTGATTTCACGCCATCCTTTGACGTTGTATCAGGACCGGATCGATCGTCTCGCTTATACGCGCGCATGTGACCTGGATCACCATATCAATGAAACCGTACAGACCATCGGCTGGTTAATCACCTATAAATTGATAGCCACCAAGAACAAACAGCTGATGGAATTCCTGAGTTTTGAGGATACGACCGCCATTTATGAAACCATCTTTTTTCCCAAAATCTATGAGCGGTTTGCCCATATGATGACCGCATCACGCCCGTATCTACTCAGAGGCAAGGTAGAAGCGCAATACGGCGCTCTCGTGTTGAATGTGCACCAAGTCAATTTTTTGTAATTATTTATTGTGAATGAGCGATTGATGCAATATATTATTGGTGCATACAGTTTCGTGCCAGCGCTGTAGGTGCAGCCCTGGATAAAAGTCAGAAAAAGCAAAAGGCTTTGCGGCGATAGCTGAATCACATTTAGCTGAGGTCCCCTTTGTTGAAAGACAAAACGCTGGATTTTATCGCACGAATGCCAAAGGTTGAATTGCATTTGCATCTTGAGGGGACCATCCAGCCAACCACGGCGATCGAACTGATGCGGCGCAACCGCGCGAAGAACGCGCCGCGAACCGTTGAAGAGCTGTTGAAAATATACGATTTTCAGGATCTGAGCCATTTTGTCAGAGCGATGAAAATCGTCTCCAATCATATCACTCAGTTGCAGGATTTGGAACGGGTGTGCAGCGAGATGCTTGCGGAATGCGCACGGCAGAACATCCGTTACCTAGAGTTCGATTGCGCTCTGCAAAAGTATATCGATCTCGGCATGCCGCTGAACGATGTGGTGGCTGTGCTGGATCAGGCGGTGCACGCGGCCGAGGCGCGGTACGGCATATTTTCCAGGATGGTGGTCAATCTTCAGCGTTCGCATGGTGATCAAAAGACAGCCGATCTGGTACAAGCGGTTGCTCGACTGAATCATCCGCTGATCGTCGGCGTCGGTCTGTCGGGAGATGAGACTCAATATCCGCAAAAAGAGTTCATCAACACCTTCACCCTGGCCAAAGAGGCCGGCCTGCACCGCACTGTTCACGCCGGCGAAGCGCTGGGCAGCCAGAGTGTGTGGGATGCCCTGGAGCTGCTGCACGCGCAGCGGATCGATCACGGCACTCGCGCCATCGAGGACGATCGGCTAGTGCGTCATCTTGTGGATGCCCAGATCCCATTGACCCAATGTCTGACCAGCAACCTGCGTCTCAACATCGTCTCTGCGGCAAAGCGACACCCCTTTGCCCTCTTTTTTCATTCTGGTGTGCTGGTCACGCTAAACACCGATGATCCACAGATTTTTCAAACTTCGCTCACCGCGGAGTATGAACTCGCCTACCGGACCTTTGCCTTCTCTGAACAAGAATTGCAGCGTGTTGCGCAAAACGGCATCAAAGCCTCTTTTCTGCCTGAAGAGACTAAAGGGCGGCTGCTGCAACGAATGGAGCGAAATGCTTCGGTTGATGTTGGGGAAAATTAAGCGTCTGCGGAGGTCATGGGGAGTGTGATTTTTCCGCTGCGCACGTCGAGTTCCGCCTGTTCCAGGTCTCCGGGCTTGCCCAGATCCCGCCAGTACCAGCCCTCCATGACAAATCCCAGCACCGGACGTCCCTGCTGAGCCAGTCGGATATAGTGGTCAATGCTCGAAAAGGGGTGGGGGGAAATGCCACGCAGCGCCTGGGGATTGAAAACATGGATCCCGTTAAAAGCAAAAGCGCGCTGTCGAGTGGATTCCATGCCTGCCGATGGTGTATTCGGCCGGCCGAGAAGCTGCAGATGGTCATCAAACATCAAAGGTCGGCTTGTGGGCCGGGCTTGTACCGCTAGTGTGACCTCGGCGCAACGGTGAAGATGTTCTTCTATTAATTGCTCCAAATTCAGGTCGGTCAACACATCCACATTGTGTACCAGCACCGGATCGTCGCCTGCGGTTAGGTCCATCATGCGGACGAGGGCGCCGCCGGTGTCCAACAACTGTTCTTCCATTGAAATCATAATCTTTAAATTCCGCCCTGTTCGCCGACGGAGAAAAGCCAGGATGGGTGGTGCGAGGTGATGGACGTTGATCACCACCTCGGTGCAACCGGCCGCAACCAGTCTGTCGAGAACGATGGAGAGCAACGTCCGGCCGGACACCGTCAGCAGGGCTTTGGGACAAGAGTCTGTGAGCGGCCGCAGACGGCTTCCATAGCCGGCGGCCAGGATCATGGCTCTCATAAGAAATGGGGCTTGTCTTGATGAAGGACTTTGACGTTGTAGCCAGCGTTTCTCAGTTTTTCTGCAACGCGTTCCGCGCAATAGACCGAACGGTGTTGGCCGCCGGTGCAGCCAAAACCGACCGAAAGTTGCGTGAATCGGCGCTGTCGAAAACTTGACGCGGTCAGAGCGATCAGTTGAAACGCATGATCGATAAATCGGCCGACCTCAGGAAAAGCGCGTAAAAATTCGGCGACCGGCTCATCGACTCCGGTTTTTTTTGCATAACGGAGATCTCTGCCCGGATTGGGCAATCCCCGGCAGTCAAAGATGAAACCCCCGCCATGGCCGGTGGGATCATCGGGAATTCCAGAGACATGAAACCCAAAACTGGTGATCGTGATCAAGGGGAAGGCTGAATCATCTGCTTGCGTCATCGTTACTCTCTTTTAAAATTGATGAAGCGAAGTATCCCGGACCAGTTGGTCCAGGATGGACTGCAAGAGCGGCAATCTTTGCAAAATCCATGCCTTTTCCAGCAGCACCGTCACGTTTTTTAAAGCATAGGGAACACTTTTTAAGAATCCCTTTTTGCCGCGGACACCCGCCAGATAGCCGTAGGCGCCGAACGCCTGAAGCACCCTGACCAGAACAAAGCTGTAAAAGTAGTGCATAAACCGGTCACGATCGATCGGCAGCAGAGCGCGGGCAGCCTGCAGATAGCGATCAATCAAACGGCTGCGCAAATCCTCGGGCAAATCCGCCTTGGCGTCATAGAGCAGCGAAGCCACATCATATTGCAACGCCCCGCGGCGGCCGGATTGGTAATCTATAAAATAAGTTTCGTTTTCCAGCACCATAATATTGCGTGATTGGAAATCGCGATAAAGAAAAAACAGCGTCGGTTCCTCCAACAGGTGATCCACGAGGGTTTGGAATTCACGCTGAAGTTTGTCCCGGTCAATGGGGTTTTTAAAAAACAGGGATAAAAAGCGATGCTGGAAATATTGCAGATCCCAGTTCATCGAGTCACGGCCAAAAACCGCATGTTGGTAACAATAAGAGTAGTTCAGCGTTTTTCCCGCTTCGATCTGAAACCGGGGCAGCCAGGACAGCGCCTTTTCGTACAGGGAGACAATTTCCTCGGTAAACCCCTGTTTGTCCCGTATGGGGGCCATGTGCTCGTAGAGCGTAAACAGCCCGAGATCCTGCACCAGATACACATTGTTGTTCAAATCGACGGTGTATATTTGCGGCACAGGCAGATGATAACCGGCAAAATGTTGAGAAAAATAAATAAAAGCTTCATTTTCCGCCCGATGATCGCCGGCTATGCCGATGGCGGATCGATGCGCGTTCTGCATGCGGTAGATACGACGGTCGGAGGCATCTCCCTTGAGGGGATTGATCCGATCCGGCGTTTCGTTAAACTGCTGACGAAACAGCTTTTCCAGGGCAATCGTTTCCACCTGAGGCTCTAGGTTAGTGAATCGTACGCCGGCTGAGCCGGTAAGCGAACCCTATCGATGTACAGGCGACAGGAGCGATGGTCGAGCTTTCGGCGCGAAGAGGAGGAAAAGTTCATGAGGTAACTGTAAGTTTTCCATCAAGTCAAGCGCGCGTGACAAATTAGCCATTTTACGACTAATATCAAAAGTATTTTTTGCTGCCCCAAAGAGGCATCGCAATGCCCGGCCCCTTGACGTACCGGCTAGGACGGCTAAAAAACTTGTTTTTTTCATCAATAGTTGCTATAATTAAAAATAAAACAACAACAACAAACCGGAGAACCGCCTTGAGTTCGCTGTCGCTAATATTCAGTCCGTTCAAGGGCGAGGCCCTGATCGAGTGGTTTATGGATCTCACCGAATTGTGGCATAAAACCGGCCCGCTCTCTCCAGAGGATCCCTACACCCCGAAAGGGATGCTGCAAAAATTGCATTATCACAACTTTAGTCTATGGCACCTCGAGGATGAAGCGCGGCGCACCGATGGGACGGATGCAGACATCGCCAAGATCAAGCGATCCATCGACAAGCATAATCAGCAACGCAACGACGGTGTGGAGCAGATCGATGTCTGGATCGACAACGTGCTCACCACCGCCGGCATCAAACCGGGGGAGGAGATCGAGTGCAATTCTGAACCGCCGGGATTGATCATGGACCGCCTTTCCATCCTTTGTTTGAAAATCTTTCACATGCAGGAACAGACGGAACGCAAGGATCTGAGCAAAGAGGAAGTCGACTATTGCACGCTGCGCGGTAAAATTCTTTTAGAACAACGGAAGGACCTGGCCGCTGCATTGGATGCCCTGTTCCTGGACTTGCGCCAGGCTGCGAAACGGCACAAGGTGTATCGCCAATTTAAACTCTACAACGATCCGCGCTTTAATCCCGCGCTGTATAAAAACCGCTGAGCAGACGAGGGTGACATGGCTATAGAAGAAAAAACCATCCAGGTGGATCTCGCGTACGGCAAAACGGGTTTGCGCGCAACATTGCCTCAGCGTCAGGTGGTGAAAATTCTTACGATGAAGCCAGCGGATCCGATTCTCGATCCTCCCACTGCAGTGATCAAATCGCTGCTCAATCCTATTGGCTTTAGCCATTCCCTGTATGATATGGCGAAAAACCATAACTCTGCCTGTATTCTTATCTGCGATATCACCCGGCCGGTGCCCAACAAAATTATATTGCCGCCGGTTCTGAAAAGCCTGGCCGCCGCGGGGATTCCTCATCACGCGACCCACATCCTCATCGCCACCGGCATTCACCGCCCCAACCTGAACGATGAGCTGATTGAGTTGGTCGGACCAGAGATCGCTGCGCGTTATCGCATCGAGAATCACTTTTCACGCGATCTGGCTTCGCATACCTGTTTGGGCAAAACCAGCCGAGGTACGGATATCTGGATCGACAGCCGTTTCGTTGAGGCAGAGTACAAGATCGCCGCCGGCTTTATTGAACCGCATCTGATGGCCGGGTTCTCCGGCGGCCGCAAATTGGTCGTTCCCGGCGTCTCAAGCATCGAGACGATGAAATACATGCACGGCCCGAAAATCATGGAACATCCTCTCTCCCGTGAAGGCGTCATCGAAGGCAATCCGTTTCACCAGGAGGCCCTGGAGATCGCCACTCGCGCCGGCGTGGATTTTATCGTCAACGTCGCCCTGAATGAAAAGCGGGAGATCATCGGCGTTTTTTCCGGCCATCTGGAAGCTGCGCATCAAAAAGGCGTAGAGTTTGTCCGCAGCATCGTGCGCGATACGGTTCCGCAACCAGTGGACATCGTCCTCACCACCTCTGCCGGCTATCCTTTGGACACCACCTATTACCAAAGCATCAAAGGATTGACCGCAGCGATGCCAATCGTCAAGCAGGGGGGAACCATCATTCTGGCCGCCTGTTGTGAAAGCGGATTGGGCAGCGACGAGTTTGCCGGACTGGCGACAGATCCCCGGCCGGTGGCAGAGATCATCGAGGAGATCGTCAGCGAAAGGCAGTTTGTCATCGATCAGTGGCAATTCGAAAAATTCGCTCAGGCGGCGCGCAAAGCGGAGATCATTCTGGTGGCCGATGGCCTGAAACCAGAGATTAAAAATCGCCTGCATGTCAAATGGGCAAACTCCGTTGAACAGGCTGTGGCCATGGCCGTTAAAACTCATGGCCATAGCAGCCGAATCGCCGTCATCCCCAAGGGACCCTACATCCTCGCGGAAGTTGAATAATATCAGCTATCTAAAATCATGCCTCATCGAGGAACCATTCGCCTGCTCCTGCGTTCAAACTACCAGAGTCGTCCTTTGCTTGATTTTTGAGATATATCACGAAATCTCGCCGAAATTTATTGATTTTTTATAGAAGAATTTGTAAATTAAATACTTGCATTTCGTGTTTATTATAATTTAGCTCTCCTCTTGGACAAGAGGAAGGAGGTACCCATATGCTCACCTTCAAGTCTTTGGATGTCGTCGATACATTGAAAATGGCTATTCAATGTCAGATGGATATGGAAAGCTATTACACCAAGCTGGTCTCTTTAATCGACAATGACGACGCCATCGCAATTCTGCGCGGTCTGGCCGAAAAAGAGGAAAAGCAGCGGCTGCGGCTCATCAAGTATTACAGCCGGCTGTCGGGCAAAAAGATCCTCTATCTGAATCTCGGCAAAAAGCACAAACTGAACACGCTGGTCAAGTGCAGCGACGATCCCGTTGAAGCCATCCGGATGGCGAAAAAGAACGAGACGGAAGTGAAAAATTATTTTCAAATGGTCTCGCGGCGATTGATCGAAAACGATCTGCGCAAGCTGTTTCAGGAGCTGACGCTGGAGACCGAACACCACCTGGCGATCTTGGAGTCCTCGTTTGTCGAGCCGATCTCTTTTGAATCCAGTGGAGTTAAAAGCGAGTCGGTGTATTCCGATATGGTTAAAAGCCAAAAGGAATCTGTGCGGACCTGGTAGCCGCTTTATCGTCTGCAAGGTAGGCTCGTTAGGTACACTAACGAGCCTTTTTTGTATTGATTACAATCTTTTTTTTGTATACTTTTAGGCGGTTAGCGTAAGGAAAAAGTCGCCATGAAGAGCATCTATATGGACCATCACGCCACGACGCCTCTGGACCCGGAGGTGCTCGCAGCCATGATGCCCTATTTGACCGAAGAATTCGGCAATCCTTCCAGCAGCACCCATGAATGGGGCCGCCGTGCCCGCAAAGCGGTCGACGCCGGGCGAGCGCAGATCGCAGGATCCATCGGTGCAGAGACGGACGAGATCATCTTAACCAGCGGAGCCACCGAATCCGACAATCTGGCGGTTAAGGGGATAGCCTTCTCGGCAGCGGATAAACAAGGCCGCATTATCACCCAGGCCACTGAGCACAAAGCGATCCTGGATACAGCCC
>DAIQOA010000052.1:0-24390 GCA_036788095.1 bacterium
CAACTGGGAGGGGCAATTTGAAGATGTGGCGGCGAGCAAACCCTTTGACAATCTCAGCAAACATCTGCCCGCTTCCTTTGCGATTTATCTGTTTAGGCACTATGCGCAGGAACCCCGCTATCTCGAGCTGGCCAAAGAACTGGTCCGTTTTGCCGAAGACCAATTTGTCGTTTGGGAAAAACCCATGCCGCAGAAGCAGTGGCGTACGGACCAGTGGATCACCCCCTGTGTGCTCGAGCAGTATGCTTATTATGTGCCCATCGACGCCAGCGCGGCGAAACTGATCCAGCTTTTTCTCGAAGCCGGCCGGAGCACCGGCGATTCACTCTACCTGGCCAAGGCGCGGCAGCTGGCCAACACCATGACGAGGGCGCAGGACGCAACAACCGGAAGGTATCCGACCTATTGGGAGAGGAACAAACGCGGCGAGGAGGAGGGCTGGATCAATTGTGCGGCTTATGACGCCCGGGTGATGTTGAATTACGACGCTTTTCTTCAACGCCGGCCCACCGCCGAACCGGTGCGCACGTCCAAGCGGGACGGCTCGGCCGTGCACTCGCCGTTTGTCCGCTCCGAGCGGCGGAATTACCGGCGGCAAATGATTCAGGAGAGCATTGAATATCCATTCAGGATCGGGTTGACCGCCACCGGCCCCTATCGATGGGTCACCGCCTTTTGGGCCATGGAACTGCTGGCCTATCGTTCAGAGGCCGGAAAGAAGGCGCTGCAGCAGGTGTTGAGTCAGTCGCAACCGCCCTATCCCTCGCTGCAGCGTGCGGCGCTGGAGACCGCCTACGCGCTGTACCCCAGAGAATTTACCGCGGAAATTTCCACGCTGGCGGACAGCACCCGCGATGTCAAAAGCTACGCCCTCGCACTGCTCTATCTGCTGCGCGACAATGCCGGTCAGGCTCAGCGCGCGGAACGGCTGTCTCACCTGCAGACGCGCTTTCCCCAATGGCGAGAGGATCCGGTGCTTTTTTGTCTGGCGCAGGACCTGGGCGAAACGCCGGTAAGACTGGTGCGGGCGCGCCCGGCGCTGTCTGCCCTGCTGCGGCATAGCTTTAGCGCCGCTGGCCCGGTCGTTTACAGCTTCCAGCGTTCCAACCGCGACTATCCCGGGCTCACGGTAGTGAAGAAGCCTGATGGCGAATTTTTGCGCAATCCGGACGGCTCTCTGTTTTGCATTCCCCATCTCGCCCGTTCCCTGTCCGCACTGCCCGGTTATCTGACCAACGGCAATACGCCCCAGGGCGTTTACTGCATCCTCGGCGTTGAAGAGTCCAAAAGCGATTTGATCGGACCGACGCCGGTGCTGAATCTGGCGCTGCCCGGAGAAATATCGCCCTCGCGTTTTTTTCGCTCTGCGTCTGCCCGGGATGCCGATTGGACCGTGGATATATACGCGCGTCTGCTGCCCGCGGGGTGGAGAGCCTACACACCCATGTTCGAGGCTTATTATGCCGGACAGGCCGGCCGAGCAGAGATCGTCGCTCACGGCAGCACGGTCGATCCTGATTATTATCGCGGCAAAGCGTATTATCCCTTTACACCGTCCCTGGGGTGCCTGACCGCCTTTGAGGCCTGGTCGGACAAAGACGGACGCCGGCTGATGAGCGATCAGCAGGCGTTGATCCAAGCCTATCAGGCGGCGGGCGGCTCCGGCGGCTATTTGATTGTGGTGGAAAAAGATCAGCGCGCGGCCGCGGTGAGCCGGGAGGAGATCATCATGGAGTTGCTGGCTGTGGAAGGGTATTGAATGAGTATTCACCACGGTGGATGATTGGAATCCATTGAATGAAAAGGAGAAGCAGATGAGAAAATTCATGACGTTGATGATGGTGCTGATGAGCGGCGTGTTGTTGGCGCTTGCCTGCGGGCCGGCCAAATCCCGGACGGTTTTATGGAACGGCGCGAATTTTGACGGTTGGGTGCGTTATGTCCCGGATCAGACCGTTCAGGTCGATACGGTTTGGACGATCCAGGACGGCGTCCTCCGTTGCAGCGGCAAACCCACCGGCTACCTTCGCACGCAGGCCTCTTATTCCGATTATCATCTGCATCTGGAATGGCGCTGGGTGAAAGAGGGCGGCAACAGTGGCGTGTTGCTGCATTGTCAGGGGCCGGATCAGGTGTGGCCCCTGTGCATTGAAGCCCAGCTCAAATCCGGCGATGCCGGCGACCTGGTGCTGATCGGGCCGGGCGAGATCACCGTGGCCGGCAAGACCTATAAAAACGACCGGCCGTTTTTGATCATCCCCAATCAAAAGGACGGCATCGAAAAACCCGTGGGCGAGTGGAACAGCTATGATATCGTCTGCCGCGGGCAGAGCATCGTCTGTTCGGTGAACGGCGTGGAGGTCAACCGCGGCGACAAGGCTTTTGCCGATGCGGGCCCCATCGCCCTGCAGAGCGAGGGCGCGCCGATCGAGTTTCGCAACCTTTGGCTGGAAAAATAAAAGCAGCGAGCAAACGTCCGTCCTTTGACCATCGCCCTGAGAGAGGATAACGCCGAAGATGAATGTCAGCGATGCGGTGTATATTCGCATGGCCGATAACCGCGACCGGCAACGGATCTGGGACCTGATTTTTACGATTCTGTCCAGCTATGGACTGACCATGGATGCGGAGACCATCGATCATGATCTGACGGATATCGAAGCGAACTATTGGCGGCAACAGGGCGCCTTTTATGTCCTGATGGACGGTGAGCAACTGATCGGCACCGTGGCCCTGCATCGTGTATCGGAAACGGTGTGCGAGCTGGGTCGCATGTATCTGGCCGCCGACTATCGCGGCAGGGGATTGGGCCGCAAACTATTGCAGCACGCTCTGCAGCAGGCGGAAACGCGCGGCTTTACCGAGGTGGTGCTCAAGACCGCCTCAGTGCTCAAAGAGGCGCTGGCGTTGTACCACCGGGCGGGTTTTATTCCAGTCGCCGACCAGGAACCGGGTGGAAACTGCGATGTGGCGATGAGCAGGAAAATCAGCCCTTGAATATTTTTTTCAGTCTGTGGGCCGCGGGTTTTAAATGGCCGTCAAAGTCAATGATCGAGGTGTTGACCGGGCAGGGAAAACTGTCGTGTCCCATCCAAAGGATAAAACCGCCGCAGCCGGGGAACCGTTTTTTGCAACTCTGCAGGGCGATGGCCAGGCCCTCGGCCTGGCGTTTTTGGCTCCAGGCCACATACTCTTGCAGAGAACCGGGCTCCTGACCGTGGTGCTCTCTCAGATAGTCGTTCCATTCGATCCACCAGTTGACGTTCCGCCACAGTGGATTGTCGGTGTTGGCCGGCAGCGCTGGGTATTCGCCCCGGTAGCGTTCGATCATCTCGGCCGACATGGCGCCCGCTACGCCGACTTCGGAATGAAACAGGGCGTCGTCTAAAAGCCAGAAGCGTCGGACGGCCCGCAGGGTTGCGTCGTTCTCCTCGACCGGCAGAGTCCAGGGGCCGTGAACATCCCAGTTGATCTGTTTGCCGAAACTATCCCAGTCCGCTATTTTATTCGGCCCTGAGGGTGTGCCGCTGAGAAAGCGTCGTCCGGGATCCTGCAGTGCGACCCACTCTTTCATGGCCCGGATCATGGGATGCCGGTCGGTCACCGGCACCGCATCGTTCTCCAGTTCATAGAGCTCGTTGCCCGCACACCAGAGCAGAATGGAAACGTGGTGTTGGCGCCGGTCCAGATATCCTTTGACGATCTGCACAATGCCGTTGATGACGACCGGATCGTGCGAAGGATAATCGTCCAGGCCGGACGAAGAGACCGGGAAATCCTGCCAGATCAGAATACCCAATTCATCGCAAAGCTCATAGAGCCAGTCTCTCTCCGGGAATCCTCCGCCCCAGATGCGAATGATATTTACGCCCAATTTTTTATAGGTGGTCAACAGGGTGCGATAGTGCGCCTCGGTCAAGTCGGCAAAATTCGGCCGGATGGGCGTCCAGTTGACACCCTGAAGAAAAATGGGCTGATCATTGACGCTGCAGATCCATGGGTCGGCGTGGGCCGGCGCTCCCTGGCACGGCAGCCACTGGACCTGTTTGAATCCCACGGTTCTGCCGCATCGCTGCATCACTCCTCCAGCATCATCCAGCAGCTCGACGGTGAGACGGTACAGGGGTTGTTTTCCTGTTCCATTGGGCCACCAGCGCCGCACCTTGAGGCGCCGCCAACTTTTTCCCACGGCAAGTTCCGCGGCGGCCACGGTTTCCCGGAAGATGGTTCTGCCGCCGCGGTCGGCCAGCATGACACATATTTTTTCATAGGTCCAGTTGCCGTCAGCGGTCACGCGAAGGGTCAGATCCCCCAAATCTTTTTTGCGCTCCGCAGTCGTGGTCACCTGCACTGTGGTGATGAGCGGTTGTCCCTTGGGCCGCATCCTGAGCACGAGCCGGTCATAGATGCCGATCTGAACGATGCGCGGCGTCCAGTCCCATCCATAATAAAAGCGCGGTTTCCAGTCCTTGATTCTGGAGGTCCAGTAACTGTGGCCCAGGTAAGAGGGGGAGCACTCGAACAGGATGACCAGGGTGTTGTCCTTCTCCTTGAGAAACGGGGTGAGGTTGAAATCATAGGAGAGAAAGGCGTTGTCAAAGACTCCGGCCACGCGTCCGTTCACCAGAATCGAGCCTTTCTGATCGAGGCCGGCACAGTGAAGGATGAACTCATCGCCGGCTTGCAGGAGGTCGTCGGGCAGCATGGTGGCAAACAACCAGTGCCGGTTCTCCACCCATTCGGCCTTGACGCTGTTGGTGCCGATGTTCCAGTCTTTTATCAGGCCGGCGTCGAGCAGCGCCTTTTGCACGGATCCGGGAACCTGGACTTCCAGGCTCATGATCTCCGCCCGGTCGCCCTGCAGACGGGCAAAGTCGAAATTCTTTATCCAGCTGAAGGCGCGATATCCCCAGAGCTTCCAGGTCAGCCGGCTGAGGTCGATTTCCTTCACCACAGTTTTTATCGCTGATTTTTTCATCCGATCTTCCACATAGAATTTCGCGGCGATAGTATAGACAATCCCGAAAATAAAAACAAGCGGAAAGTGGACCGCAGCGGCGAAAAAACCTGTTGTAAATAGCGGTAAAAATATTTATTGTAATTGAATACTGGATCAGAATGGAGGATGAATGGCATTCAAAACAAGTCGACGAAAAAAGAAAACACCGTTTTTCGATATCGTCTTTTATTCGACCGGCGATGGCGCGTTCTCTTTGACGATGAACGGCATCTCTGCCTTTTCCATGCTCTTTTACACCCAGGCGCTGGGACTTGATTACAAACTGGCCGGTTTAGCGCTGTCGGTATCGGTTTTTTGGGACGCGATCACTGATCCGATCATGGGCTATCTCTCGGATCAAACCCGCAGCCGTTTCGGCCGGCGGCATATTTACATCCTGGTCGGCGGGCTCGCTCTGGCAACGAGTTTCTATTTCCTGTGGACCATCCCCGGAGGCATTGCACAAAGCGGCTACTTGTTCTGGTACCTCTTGATCATGAACATTCTGATACGAACCGCGGTGACGGTTTTTTATATCCCCTTTCTGGCTCTGGGATTTGAGATCTGCCGTGATTACCATGAACGCTCCATCCTGCAGGGCGCCCGTTCCACGGCCAACATGATCGCCAACATGCTGGGCCCCGCTCTGGCCTGGTATCTGTTCTTCAAGGATATCGGCGATGTGCCCAGCACCAATGTCGTATCAAACTATCAGCACATGGGCACCGCCTTCAGCATCGCCACCGTGGTGTTGGTGCTCATCGTCACTCTGTCCACGCGCAAATACATCGTCGACTCGCGGCAGAGCGCTGCCATAGAGTCGACCAACATCGCCGCTTTTTTCCGCGATATCAAAGAGATCCTCCGCGACAAGTACTCGCTGATGATCTATGCGTTCTATGCGCTGATCAGCCAGGGCAATGTGCTGGTGGCGTCCTTGCAGATGTACCTGTATGTCTATTACATGAATTTTTCTTCAGGAGAAAAGGCCATTGCCCATGGCGGCACCATGATGGGCTTTGCCATCGGTTCCGTTCTTTGTCCCCTCCTCGCCAAACGGCTGGATAAAAAAGGGACCGCGCTTTTCGGCGCCGCGCTCTCCATGGTCGGCAATCTTTTGCTTGTCCTGTTTTTCACCACCGGCGCGTTGAGTCCGACTTCCACGCTGTCGCTGGCCGGCGTCACCCTGCCGATCGCCATTATCACCTTTGTGATCTGTCACGGCCTCTACTGGATGGGAAACGGCATCCTGGTGCCCATGACCTTCTCCATGGTAGCGGATACCGCGGAGATCAATAAAATCGAAACCGGTGTGCTCAAGGACGGCAGTTATGGCGCCATGTTCAGCTTTTTGGGCAAGCTGTCTCTGTCCGTGGGACTGTTCATCAGCGGCAATGTGCTGGGCTGGATCGGTTTTGTCAGCGGCGCCGCCACGCAGACGCCTCGGGCGATTGCAAGCCTGACCACCGCGACCTTTTGGTCCGGCATCCTGTTTGCCGGCCTCGCCATAGCCGCGTTCTGGAAATATCCGGTCGACAAGGTCTTTATGGAGGCGGTCAGACAACAGGGCGGTGATCCTGCTTTGCCAAAATCCTGATGGCCGAAGCGGCGCCGCCGGACCGGCTGAAACGTCGGGTTTTCTTTTAGATGTGCGCAGAAAAAACGGGGCAGCGCCGGCCCTGCCCCGTTCCATTAGGCGTGTTGCAAAGAGTGAACTTTCGACTCAGGCCGTTTTAGCGTCGTCCTGTTTTTCAATCCGGTTCTGCAACTCTGCCGCGATGCGGTTGAAAATCGCCGCGGTCTCGGTCTTGGCGTAGAAATAGATAAAGGGTTCACCATTGTCGCCGGCCTGCACAATGGTCGGATCGATGGGAATTTTTCCCAGAAACGGCACCTGCATGGCCTGCGCCAATTTTTCTCCGCCGCCTGATTTGAAAATAGCGACGGTCTCGCCGCATTTGGGGCAGATAAAGCCGCTCATGTTCTCCAGCACGCCCAGCACCGGCAGGTTCAGCTGAGAGCAAAAGCTGATGGAACGGCGCACATCGGCCACCGACAGCTCCTGCGGCTGCGTCACCACTACGGCGCCGGTGGGGTTTTTCAACAACTGCACGATGGACAGCGGTTCATCGCCGGTGCCCGGAGGACAGTCGACGATCAGATAATCCAATTTGCCCCACTCCACATCCTGCAGCAGCTGTTTGATGGCGCCCATCTTCATCGGGCCGCGCCAGATCACCGCCTGCCGTTCGTCCTGCAGCAGCAGGCCCAAAGACATGACCTTGAGTTTTTCACCGTAGCTGAGCGGGATCAGACTGCCGTCCCGCGCTTCGACTTTTTTATTTTCCATGCCCATGAGCCGGGGAATGCTGGGCCCGTGAAAGTCGATGTCCAGCAAACCCACACTGCGGCCGGACAGGGCCAGGGACATGGCCAGATTGGCCGCCGTGGTGCTTTTACCAACCCCGCCTTTGCCCGAGAGTACGATGATCTTGTAGGTGATGTCGCTGATCGTTTTTTCCAATTTTATTTCCGCCAGCGCGTCGTCCAGGGTTTGGTCGTTATGGCCGGCACATTCGTGGTTCATGGGAGTCTCCTTCAGTTCAAATGATCGATCAGGTTTTTTGCGCTGCCGCTTGATCCAGTTTTTTAATAAACGCACCGAGTGTGGTCCAACGCCGGCGCAGGGATTCCGCCCATAGATTGAGATGGCGCTTGCCCGCGGCGGTGATGGTGTACAGCCGTTTGGCTGCGCCCGGGTGGCTGGTGTCCCACGCTGAGGCCACCAGACCCGCTTTTTCCAGATGGCGCAGCGTGCGATACACGGCGCCCGGATCCGCCGGCCCGCTGATGAACCCCAATTCCGGCAGAGCGGACATCAGTTCATAGCCATGACAGGGTTTTTCCATCAGCAAAAAGAGGATGGAAGGCTCTACCCAGCGGCTCTGGCGTTCTTTGTAGCAGCCGCAGCCGTGCGCGGGATGTTTCTGCATAATCGGCTCACAGGCGTTTAATGAGACTGATATATGTTTTAAACATATAAAGTAATGAACCCTGGCACCAAGATCAATAAAAATATCTGTGATTTGACGATCGAAGTTGCTATTTTCAAGAGCGGCACTAGAGTAAGAAAACGACAAGGCTGAATCCGATGCTCCTGATCAAAGCCGGCGGCTCGGCGCTGACCGATAAATCGATCCCCTATTCTTTTCGCGAACCGGCGGTCCATTCCCTGGCCGTGCAGCTGGCACAAATCCACGAGCCCATCATCCTGGCCCACGGCGTCGGTTCTTTCGGTCATCCGCCGGCCAAACAGTATCGCATCGGCCTGGGCGACGATGCGACGCCGGAACGGCGTCAGGGATTGGCGATCACCCAATATTGGGTGGATGAGTTGGCTCAACGCGTGATCAAGATTTTGATCGACGCGCAGCTGCCGGCCCTGCTCACCGCTGCCGATATGCTCTTTATCACCGAGGATCGGCGCATTGTCGACTTTAACGCCGAGCCGATCCAACGCTGCCTGAGCATGAATCTGATCCCGGTGCTGCACGGTGATGGCCCACTGGACCGTCGGCAGGGATTCTCGGTGTTGTCGGCGGATCAAATCATCATCTACCTGGCCAAATTTTTCTCGGCGCGTAAAGTGATCTTTGCCATGGATGTGCCGGGGATTCTGCGTAACGGCCGGCCCATCGCCCGGCTGTCCTTTCACGATCTCCCGGCGCTGCAAAAGGAGATCCTCGCCAGCCAGGACGCCAGCGGCGGCCTGGCCAAAAAGCTGGAAGAGATCAGCGCGCTGGCCGGCACGGGCATTGATGTGCAGCTGGTGTCGCTGCTGGAACCGGACAGCCTGCTGGCCGCTGCCCGCAACGAAGAACGGGGCACAGCTATTTCCGACAAAACACCTTCGTAAGGAGGCACCTTACGAAGGTTAGGGATGATAGGAGGCGTTATGACCCCATGGTTTGGCGGTTCACTGGTCTGGAACAGCCTGGTCGGGCTGGTGGAGATCGGGTATATTTTCATCGTCATCGGTCTGATGGACAAGTTGGTGGCACGGGGGTTTCCCGCGGACCTGTCGCGCAAGGTGATCCACATCGCCGCCGGCTCTTTCGTCATCTTTTGGCCGCTGTTTGACGCCACCCACTGGTCCCGCATTTTCTGCGTGGCCATGCCCTTCATCTGGGTGCTGCTGTTTCTTTCCAAAGGGCTTTCCAACAACACCGAGGACCCGGCGGTCAAGACCATGACCCGGACCGGGGACCCGCGTGAACTGCTGCGCGGGCCGTTAATGTTCGCCGTCATGATGGTGGCGATCGGACTGGCGCTGTTCAATCGTGTCTCAGCGGTCGCAGCCCTGGGCATGATGACCTGGGGGGACGGCCTGGCCCCCTATTTCGGCGGCAAATTCGGCAAAGCCGGATACCAAACGCTGGGCGCAAGGAAAACCCTTGTCGGCAGCCTCACGGTTTTCATCGCCGGCGTAGCCGGCAGCGTGCTGATGCTGATGGTGACCGGCCTGACCAGCGCCGGCATTCCCTGGTCTGCGCTGCTGGTCAGCGGCGTGGTGGCCATGGTCGTCGAGGCGCTTAGCCCGCGCGATGTGGACAATATCGCCATACCTTTAAGCACTTTGATTGTGTTTTATCTGATGCGGGGACAACTCTAAAAAGGAAGCAAAAAACAGCGATGAATCACGTTGAACGATTTCGTGCAGTGATGAATTTTCAGCCCGTGGACCGGCTGCCGCGCTGGGAGTGGGCCATGTGGTGGGATAAAACCCTGGAGCGCTGGCGCCGGGAGGGATTGCCGCCGGAGCAGGCCGGCGTGTTTGAGATCCATGACTATTTCGGCCTGGACCCGTACATACAGTTCTGGCTTTCGACCACCGATCCCACCATCGAGGCGATCCAGCATCACGGGCTCGGCATGTTGTCGAGCATGGACGAATACCTGCAAGTACGGCCGCATCTGTATCCCAATCACGCTTCGGCCATCTCCGCCATGGCGCCGTGGCTCGTGCGGCAAAGCAAAGGCGAAGCGGTGGTGTGGATCACCCTGGAGGGCTTTTTCTGGTTCCCGCGCACGCTCATGGGATTCACTGAATTGATGCTGGCCTATTATGATCAACCGGAACTGATTCATCGCATGAACCAGGACCTGCTCGACTTTAACCTGCGGGTGTTGGAGCAGATTGAAAAGCTGGGGCGTCCCACTTTTCTGACCGTGGCTGAGGATATGTCTTTTAACCACGGCCCGATGATTTCACGCGAACTGTGCGAGCAGTTCATGACGCCCTACTATGTCAAACTCATCGAGCGGCTCAAAGAGATGGAGATGATCGTCATTGTGGACACCGACGGCGATGTCACCGCTCTCGTGCCCTGGTTGCAGTCCGTGGGCGTGGACGGTGTGCTGCCGCTGGAGCGGCAGGCCGGCGTGGACGGATTCGCCCTGCGCCGGCAGTTCCCCAAGCTGCGCATGATCGGCCATTACGACAAGATGGTGATGAACAAGGGAGAGGCGGCCATGCGCCGCGAATTCGAACGGCTGCGGCCGTTGATGCAGAGCGGCGGTTATATCCCCGGCGTCGACCATCAGACGCCGCCGGCGGTGTCCTTGACCGAATACCGACTATACCTCAAATTATTGGAAGAGTATACGCGTGTTTGATTTCATGGGTCAGGTGCTCCCTCCCAGCGTCTGTTTATCGTGCGTTACGGCTCTGCTGCGCACCGATGTTAACGCCTGCCAATAAAATATAAATAAAGGTGGCTGCCCTGGCGCGTACTCTGCGCGCTTTGAAAACAGGCGCTTCCGTCCGTCTTTCCGCGGGCCCTAAAAATTTCCAACCTCTACGGCATATCTCCCGGACCCGATTTGGCAAGTGATCCTGTCCCCGCGCGTGCGCGTAAATTCGCAGGGCGGCTCGGCCTTGACGCGTTCGAGGACAGCGGCCGGCAGTGATAGCCGGGCCGTGGTGTTGGCAGGAATTTCGATGGTATAGGTACACGTCTGGTTTTTCTTTTTCCACGCCACTTTCACCGGCCCGCGTGGCGTGGTGACAGAGGCTTGCACAGAGTCCAGCGCATCCGGCACGAAGGGGTCGATGAGAATAGGTTCATACCCGGGTCTTTTTTCGTCGACGTGAATGCCGGCCAGTGTTTGAAAAAACCAGGCGTCGATGCTGCCCATCATCACGTGGTTGTGTGAACCCTTTAAATTCCAGAATTCGCTCAGCGTGGTGCGGCCTGCCAGCATATAGTCCCAACCCGGATAGCCCTTTTGCGTCACCAGGCGCCAGGCGGCGTCCGCGCGCTGCTGCTGCGTCAGCGCTTCGATCAGGTATTTGGCGCCGAGCACGCCGACGGTGAAATGGCCGTTGTGATCAGCGATGTCGCTGAGGATGTGGTGCAGCACCGCGGGCCGTTGCGCTGAATCCGGCAGACCGAGAAAAAGCGGAAACGCATTGCTGAACTGGCTGCCCGGTTCGTAGTACTGTTTGTCCTGGTTATAAAAAGCGTTGTTCAGAGCCCTGCGTATGTTTTCCGCCAACCGCTCATAGGTGTGTGCCTCCTCGTATTGTTCCAACACGTGCGCCGCTTTGGCGAGAATCACCGCGTTGTAATAATAGAACGCGGTGCCGACCAGCGGCGGATCGCCCTCCTGCCAGCCCTTCGCCGTGGTGCCCCAGTCGCCGATCCAGTATTTGGGCAGAATGAACTCTTTGGCCTGCGTTGCAAGATACTCCACGTAGCGTCGCATGGTGGGGTAGTGGTGTTGGAGAAAATCGCGATCGCCGTAATGCGAATAAAAGCGCCAGACCATCACGAGGTAGGCGCTGCTCCAAGTCGGATCAGGTTCGATGGCTACATAGGGACGGGGGGAGACGATGGAGATGTCGCCGTCCTTTGGATTCTGGTTATGGCGAAGGCCGTCCAGCCAGTGGCGGTAGAAATTGGCCATGTCGAAATTGATCAGGGCCTCCTCCATGGTCACCAGGGCGTCGCCCAGCCAGCCGAGCCGTTCGTCGCGCTGCGGACAGTCCATGGGATAGCCCATGAGGTTGCTGCGCTGCGACCAGAGGGTGGCACGGTGGATGCGGTTGACCAGTTCGTCGCTGCAGGTAAACGTGGAGAGCGTATCCACCGCGGTATGCACCACGCAACCGGTCAGGTCGTCGATCGCAGGGGCGTAGGCCAGGCCGCTGACCTGCACATAGCGAAAGCCGTGAAAAGTGAAATGGGGTTCATAGGTCTCGGCCCCTGCCCCGCTGAGCACATAGATGTCGGTGTTCAGCGCTTTTTCGTTGCTGGTGAAATCCAGCATGCCGTCCGCCTTCAGGTCCTCGGCATAGCGCAGGGTCATGCGCTCACCGCGCCGGCCGCGACAGGTCATGCGCACCCAGCCGCTGAAATTTTGTCCCAGATCGTACACCGCAAGGCCGGGTGCGGGAAAGGTGAGGGCAACGGGTTTGAGCCGCTGGGTGACCTCGATATCCGGCATGAGCGAATGGGTCAGTACGCCGCCGGGCGCTTCTACTACGCGGGCATGAGACCAGCCGCTGTCGTCAAATCCGGGCTGGTGCCAGCCGGCCGGTTCCTGGGTGGCGTCATACGTTTCGCCGTCATAGATGCAGGAGAACAGAACCGGGCCCGGCGCGGTCCTCCAATCACGGTCGCTGATGATTACCTGAGAGGAGCCGTCGCGGTAATCGATGTGCAGCTGCAGGATCGCGCGTTTGGAGCCGAACCACTGCATGCGATAGGGATCCCACCATTTTTTATAGGGATTGAACCAGCCGTTGCCGAGCATCAGGCCCAGGGCGTTGTCGCCGGAATGAAGCAGCCGGCTCAGATCGAGGATATCGTACAGGACCCACTTGCGATAGTTGGTTTTGGCAGGCGCCAGCACCTGATCGCCGACGCGGCGGCCGTTGCAGTACAGCTCGTAATAGCCCAGTCCGCAGACATAGGCGCGCGCGCTGCGCACCGGTTTGTCGATGCGAAAGGATTTGCGCAGCAGTGTGCTGCGTCCGTCCATATGCACCGTGTCGGGAAAAGCGGATTGTTCTTTTTGCTGCTGAAAAAATCCGCTCTCCGGCCGCGGCTCTGTCGCCGGGCCGCTGCCGATCCACAGGGCTTGCCAGTCCGAGGGCTGCAGCAAGCCCATCTCCCAGCAAGCCGGCGGGCTCCAGGCGGAAGGCCGGTCCTGTTCATCCCATACCCGCACTTGCCACCAGCCCCTCTGCCGCGGCTGCAGCGCTTGGCCTTGATAGGGTATGTGGCTGGAGCGCGGTTCGCGCACGATTCCTGAATTCCACAGATCAGCCTTTTTCGTGCTCAGCTTGCGGCGGTCCGTGGCTGCGATGATCTGAAAGGCGGTCTGGCGTTTGTTATAGCCGTTTGATTGCAGCATCCAGCTGAACGAAGGATGCGGATTTTCCACGCCCACGGGATCCACCTCATATTCACAGGTCATCCGTGTTATGGTGAGGCGGGTAGATGCAGCCGGCAGGCCGGCGCCATAAAAAGCGAGGGAAAAAAACAGCAGACATTCTTTCAGTTTCATGGGTGAACTCCCGGAAGAAACGAAAAACCGCCCGGAAAATTTTACCTTTTCGGTCAGGCGGACGGCAAAATCACGATGGCGAAAGCGTGCGTATTTCGAAGGGATGGGTTTGAGCGAAAAAAAGAGCTGATCACCGTTCGTCGGGATAGATGACGGTGTTGGTGGAACGCATGAGATTTTTACATTTGAGAAACCGGTAATAGGCCTGGACAACGTCCTTATCGCTGTCAGCCAAACGCTCAACCGTGGTATCATTGAGATAGCCGTTGCGTTTATCGTGCTCGAGCACCCGGTCCAATCTTTCCAGTTGCTTGTTTTTGAGTCCGCCGATGATATACCGGTTGTTGGAGGGATCGGTATCATAGCCTGCGCCGAGGCCATAGCGACGGCCGGAGCCGCTACCAGGGTATTCGCGAGATTCTTCGGATGAATTCTCGTTGAGATTTAGGAGATCGTGAAGTTTTTCGGGATGTCTCAACAGGTGATAACCGCTGATCATTAGAAAAGCAAAGCCGAGAAGCCAGGGCATCAGATGTTTGGGTTCATAAGGAGGGTTGGTGACTTCTACTTTGGCGCCGAAAGAGCTGAAAAATTTTTCCAGAATGTAAAATAAAAGAACAAAGGCAAAAAGAGCTCCCAGCAACAGAATCGTCGTCTTGTCTGGCATACCGAATCCCCTTCCCTTCGATATCGAATCATTCGCCTGGAAAAGCCGTCAGGACCGTTCCCGTATCAGCACCAGCAGAGCCGCCTGAGGCACGATTAAAAAGGTGTCGCCGTCCAGTTTGACCTCTACCGCGGCTTTGCGTAAAAACACCGCATAATCACCCACTTTGGCCTGCTGGGCGGCAGGTTGTGGGGGTGAATTTTTCGGCCGCCAGGACTCTTCGTCGATATCCGCGGGTGGGGCCATCGGAACGCCAGGCCCAATTTCGACAATCGTGCCAGCCTGGATCGACTCTTTTTCCAACGCCCATTTAGGCAAATACAGGCCCACATTGCTGCGCTCTTCACCCAGGTCCGGTACGATCAAGACGCGATCACCGATAACGACAATTTCCCGGTTGCCCTTTTTCATAGTCCTCTGTAAATGATACCTGTTTTTTATTAATTAAACTAAATAATTATTATCAAAAGTGCAACAGATTTTCATCATCTTCGCCGCGTGCAGCATGACTCGAGCCCGTGTTTCAATTTGCAGTGTGCCGGCTCAGAAATCTACAGATCGGTCATGGCGCCGGCTACGATGTTGGCGATGGCGCTGCGCAGTGAATCCACCTCTCCCCGGTCCTGAGGATGGACACGATTGGTCAGGATGATGATGAACGATTGGGTGGCCGGATCGATCCAGATGGAGGTGCCGGTGTATCCGGTGTGGCCGTAACCCAGATCAGGCAGCAGATCGCCGCCCACCCAGGAGACTCCGTCTTTGACCACCCAGCCGTAGCCGCGTTTGGCCTGGCTGGGGGTTTCAGGAATATGGATCATGCGTTTCACGGTCACCGGGCTGAGAATGCGCACCCGGTTCAGCACGCCGCCGTTGAGCATCATCTGGCAGTAGCGCGCCAGGTCGTCCACCGTGGAATAGAGACCGGCGTTGCCCGAGATGCCGCCCTGCAACCGGGCCAGCGGATCGTGGACGATGCCGAGCCAGGGTTGTCCGTTCACCACTTCAGTGGGCACGCACAAGGACAGCAGATCAGCTCCGGGCACATAGGTGGTATGGCGCATGCGCAGAGGCCGGAACACCGCCTCCTGGCTGAATGTGTGCACGTTTTTGCCGGTAATTTTTTCGATCACATGGGCCAGGGTGATGAATCCCAGACAGCTGTAGCGATAGACCTCGCCGGGCGCGTTCATCTTTTTCAAGCCGGCGATATAGTTAGCCAGCGCTTCGCGCGTGCAGGGTTGTCCCAGCCTGAGCGCCGCGGTATCCGCGTTGGTGTAGGCCGGCAGGCCGGAGGTGTGGGTGAGCAGATGCCAGATTCGCGCCTCTTCCGCCCAGGAACTGTCCGGATTTTGATAGCGGGTGAACTCGGGAAGGTAGTTGGACACGCGGTCGGTCAGGCGCAGCCGGCCGCGTTCGCACAGCACCATGATCGACGTGGCGGTGGCCACCGGTTTGGTGACCGAGGCCATATCGAACATTTTGTCGACGGTCATAGGGATTTTTTCCGGCACCAATCCGGCATATCCAAAGGCTTTGCGATAGACCACCTGTCCACGCCGCGAGACCAGCACCACGGCGCCGGGAATGGTTTTTTCTTCAATGGTTGTTGCGACCACCGTATCGATCCATGTCAGGGATTTTCGATCTATGCCCGCTCGAGCAAAGGAGGGTTTGGTTGCGGGTTCGGCCGATTGGGCTGCATGCACCAGGGGCAGGAGACAGAGCCCGGCCAGGAGGAGATATTTTTTCATCGTTCAACTCTTTCGTTATCATTCGTTGATCGCCGCTGATTTATCTCAATATAGCTTTCCTGCGGCAGCATTTCAAGCAAGAAAATGTCCTTGGAAATCGTCGCCATTTTTAGTAAACTATATTTTAGGCTATCTCGGAGTGCTGTTATGAAAACGTTTTTGGGGATGGTTTGCGTGCTGGCTCTGTTCTGTGCGCATACGGGAGAGGACGCCTTGAGACAGTTTATCGATGCGCATGTGGCGCAGGTTCAGCCGCTGCAAAAGGAGGCCAACCTGGCTTACTGGAAGGCGGCCTGCACCGGCGATTCATCCGCCTACAGCCGTTATGCGGCGTTGAATCTGCAGCTCAGGCAGATCTACAGCGACCGCAAAGCCTTTGAGTTTTTGACCCGTTTGCAAAAGAACGGCGCTATCACCGATCCGCTGCAAGCCCGACAGCTGCAGCTGCTGGTCAACGCCTATATGGAGAATCAGATCGATCCCCAGCTGCTGAAGCAAATGGTTGAGCTGGCTGCAAAGGTGGAGCAAACCTTCAGCACCTTTCGCGGCCGGATCGACGGCGAGACGGTGAGCGCCGGTCGGATCGATGAGATATTCAAGAACGAAACCGATGCCGGCAAGCGGCGGTTGGCTTGGGAGGCGAGCAAACAGGTGGGCGGCCGGGTTGCGCAGGATCTGATCGCACTGGTTCGCCTGCGCAATCAGGCGGCGCACAGCCTGGGTTTCAAGGATTATCACGCCCTGGCGCTGCACCTGGCGGAGCAGAGCCAGGAGGAGGTGGACCGCGTGTTCACCGAGCTGTTCGAGTTGAGCCGGACGCCTTTCAGCGAGCTGCGCCGCAGAATGGATGAAGAGCTGGCGAAAACGTACGGGGTACAAGTCTCCGGCCTGGCGCCATGGCATTATCAGGACCCGTTTTTTCAGGAAGCGCCGGCGGATAACGCGTTCGATCCGGACCACTATTACGCGGGTCAGGATGTGAAACAGCTGGCCGCCGAGTTTTATCGCGGCATCGGGCTGGATGTGACCGCCATCCTCGACCACAGCGATCTTTATGAACGCGATGGCAAAAATCCGCACGCCTTCAGCACGGACATCGACCGCTGCGGCGATGTGCGCATCCTGTGCAATCTGCGGAACAACGAGCGGTGGATGGAGACCCTGTTGCATGAATTGGGGCATGCGACCTATGATCGCTATCACGATCCATCGCTGCCCTATCTGCTGCGCCAGCCCGCTCATGCCTTCACCACAGAGGCGATCGCCATGTTTTTCGGCCGTTTCAGCCGTCAGCCCGAGTGGATGCGGGACCTGTTGAACCTGCCGCCGGCTGAATATGAAAAGATCAAAGAGCTGTCCGCCTCCTCCATGGCCGCCAAGCAGTTGATCTTTGCCCGTTGGGCCATGGTGATGTATTACTTTGAAAAAGAGCTATACGCCGATCCGGATCAGGATCTCAACCGGTTGTGGTGGCAATTGGTGGAAAAATATCAGATGATTCACTCGCCCAGCGACCGTGACGAACCGGATTGGGCGGCCAAGATCCACTTTACCATTGCGCCGTGTTATTATCACAACTATTTGTTGGGCGAGCTGTTTGCCTCTCAGCTCACCGATTATATAAAGCGCACGCTGCCTGCGCCTGCGGGCGGCGCGTGGAGTGCGGTCGGCTGCGCGGCTCTCGGCGATACGCTGCGGAACCGGGTTTTCATGCCGGCGAGCCGCTATCGTTGGGATGAGATGATCGCCAGGGCCACCGGCGAACCGCTCAGCGCCCGCTGCTTTGTCCGGCAATTCATCACCCAGTGACCGGAACAACCCCTATGGATCGCATTGACAGAACCATGGTGAGAGTGATGCCGGACGGCACGGAGAAGCACGTCAATCCGTTCACCGGCACCGAGGTTTGGTTTATCCCCGGCCGCAAGAGCCGACCCATTTTCACCGGCATTCCCTCCACGGCGCAGCGGATTGAGGTCCGCCAGCCGGAGGATTACTGCAACTTTTGTCCCGGCCGGCAGATGAACACGCCGCCGGAAAAAACCCATATAATCTTTGCCGAGGGCGGCCGGTTGATTCGTGACCGGCTGCAGGCTGAGGAGGGATTAGCCGAGGGGGCGCTGTTCCGCCGCATCGCCAATCTTTTTGAAATCGTCACCATCGACTATTGGAAGAAAAATTTTAATTACCGGCTGTCGGACACAAACCGTTCCTGGAAAGAACGCTACTTGTCCACGGACCGTGGGCGCGCACACGCCCTTTCCGTCGTTGATTTAAAGCTGAAATATTCCGGATTGAGCGAAGAGGAGATCCAACGGTTTCCGCAGGAGCGCAAGTACGATCTGACCGACGCCTTTTTCGGCGGCTCTCATGAGCTGGTGATCCCCAGTCGGCATTACCGGTCCGGCGCCGAGTGGGACTCCCAGCTATGCTCCTCCGGCGAATTGACCCCGGAAGAGCATTTCGATTATTTTCGTTTCACCCTCGCCGCCATGTCCGACATTCAGGCCAACAACCGCTATGTCCGTTATATCGCCGTGTATCAGAACTGGCTCAAGGAAGCGGGCGCTTCGTTCGACCATCTGCACAAACAACTATGCGGCCTGGATGAATGGGGCGTGTCGTTGGAGGGCGAGCTGAATATGGCCTATCGCAATCCGAACATGTACAACGAGTATGCGGCCAATTACGCCGCCTACAACAACTATGTGCTGTGCGAAAACGATCATGCGGTGGCGTTCGTCGATCTGGGCCATCGCCACCCCAGCATCGCCATCTATTCCAAAAGCATCAACTGCCGGCCCTGCAACCACACGGAGGAGGAGTTGCGCGGGTTCAGCGATGTGGTGCATGCGGTGCACGTGGCCTCTGGAGCGAACATCTCTTGCAACGAGGAGTGGTATTACCGGCCGTTTGATTCCACCATTCCCATCCCCTGGCATATTCTCATCAAATGGCGCATCAACATCGCCGCCGGATTTGAAGGCGGCACCAAGATCTATGTCAATCCGATCTCGTTGACCGAGTTGCGCGACAAGCTGGTTCCGCGATTGTTCGAATTGCGCTATCAGGGGCGCCTGGGCCGATTGTTGATCGCCGAGGAGTGTCCGGTGCGGCCCAATTCCCTGTTGTATTATAAAAACGATTTTGAAACCTGAATCCGCATCGCCTGGGGAAGGATCTGACTTGACGCGTTGTGCACATGGACTCGGGCGGATGGGGTGGGTGATGCTGCTGGTGCTGGCCTGCCGATCGCCGTTCGCCACCCGTGATCCGGAGCCGCCGATCAACCAGCAATCCAACTGGATCCAACCCACGTCGTCCAGTTATGTGTTGATCAATCTGCGCAATGCGATCGCGGAGAAAAACGCGCAGAACTATCTGCGCTGTCTGGCGGATACCGGCAAGGCCGGCCGACGGTTCCTCTTTATTCCGGAACAGTCGGTCAACGCCGCGAATCCCGGCGTTTTCAGAAACTGGGGATATGAGGAGGAGCGCATCTATCTGAATCAGTTGCTGCTCTATCTGCCGAAAGATTCGACCAGTCAATTAGTCCTGACCTCTTTGCGCGAGAGCGTGTATCAGGATTCGGTGATTCTGGTGCAAGAGTACGAGCTCACCCTGCGGCATCAACGTCAGGCGGCCGTCGGTCTGGCGAAAACTCGCGGGCAGATCGAATTCCGCCTGATTCGTTCCTTGGAGAACATGTGGTACATCCATCGCTGGACCGATTACGCCACCGCCAGTCAGCCGACCTGGAGCGCGGTGCGGGCGGCGTTCGGCAACTGAGAGATCGGCTTGGCAAATTCCGGGGAAGAACTTGATCTGCGGGATGCATGATCATGTGCTGCAATGATTCAACCACGAAGTTAAGAAGGACACGAAGAATAGGCCCTTTGACGAATTATCGAATGAGATCGTTGGCTGCGCTGTCGAGGTTATCAAACTTTCAAGACTTGGATGATTGGAATCCGCTTGGCAGCAATGTCTTGCGAGAGAATTTTTTCTGGCTGTAAAGTTCCATGTTGAATTGGTTAAGAAAGGGATCAGAAGATTCGTTTTAGAACGCTTCACGAACTTGTACTCCCTTGTGGCTTTACGGATTGCCAAGTCATGCATCAACCAGCGGGGGCTTTTTTCCCCTCCCCTCCACCGCCGCTGCGCTGATGATGCGTTACGGGATGCGGGATGGCCGATGAAAATAAAGTTGCCGAAATTGTCTTTTGACCGGCTGACGATGTGGATCATCGTTCTGTCGATCTCCGCCGTGGTTCTGGGTACGATCCGCATTGTGACCTGGCGGTCTGCCGGGACGCCGCCGCCTGTGGAACAGACGGCCCGGCCGGAAACCGCAAAGCCCCCGGCGTCCCCGAAGCCCACGGCGCCGGCGGTTATCGAGGCAGACCCTGAGGACGCAGCGGCCGCGGTGGAGGTTCTGACCCGGCTGCTCGGTGAATTTCACATTCGGGAAAATTTGATTCGCGACTCGGGCAGCACCTATTCGGCCACCGTGCCCAAAGAGCTGCCTGTGATCGATTTTCTTGCAGAGCTGCGCCGGCGTCTGGACAGGGTGGATGCACGGCTGGAACACATCAAGGATGACCGGGCCAGAAGCCGGATCGATGCGGAGCTGCTGGTGGATGACAAGTTGGCCCGCCGGGTCACTCTGTGGCGGCGCAGTGGATTGAAAACAGTGTCCGGCAAGGCGGCCATCATTATCGATGATTTTGGCTATTCCTACAACAGCCTGGTGAAGGAATTTCTCCTGCTGGGCTTTCCTCTGACCGTCTCCATCATCCCGGGTTTGGAGGAGAGCAAACGGGTGGCGCGCGAGGCGGCGCTGACCAACCGCACCATTCTGGTGCATATGCCTATGGAGCCGGAGGAGGGCAAATACGTGGACGATGGATTCACCATCCTTTCCCGCCTTGATCCGGGGACGATCCGGCTGCGCGTGCGCAGCGCCTTTACCCAACTGCCCACGGCAGTGGGCATGAACAATCATCAGGGCTCCAAGACGACGTCCGACAGGGCGACGATGAAAATCGTGCTGGAGGAATTGAAGCGGCAGAACAAGATTTTTATCGACAGCCGGACCAACAGCGCCAGCGTGGCGATGGAGGTGGCCCGGTCGCTGCGCGTGCCGGCGGCGGCGAATCAGCTGTTCATCGACGCGGAGGATAATTCGGATTTCATTCGCAGCCAGTTGAATAAAATGGCCGATCTGGCGGTGGCCAACGGTCAGGTCGTCGCCATCGGCCATCTGCGCAAACGGACGCTGCGGGTACTGCAGGAGATGATGCCGCGGCTGCATACGCGGGGCATTGACTTTGTCTCCATCACCGATGTGATACCATAGGGAGTGCGGCGAACAGCCGCTGAGCGGAAACGGCGCCGTCGGCAATCGCCCAATCCGGCGTCTGGGGCTTTCATTTAGGAGAGGAAGCGGTATGGCCAGATTATGTTTGTGCATCAATCAGGTGGCGCAATTGCGCCAGCTCAATAGAAAACGGGAGCCGGATCCGGTCAATGTGGCCATGGCTGCGGAGATCGCCGGTATCGACGGCATTGTGGTGTGCTGGGGACCCAATCGTTCGGATATCAGCGACCGCGATCTGCATGTGCTCAAGGAGGTCGTGAAAACCCATCTCAACCTGGCCATCCCGCTGGAAGACGAGATGGTGAAAAAGGCCATTCGCACGCTGCCCGACATGGTCACGCTGCTGCCGGCGGTGGAGGACGAGTCCGTGTCCCTGGATGTGGATGCCAACCTCGAATACATCGAGGAGGTGGCCGCCACGCTGCGCGCCAACAACATCGTCGTCAATGCGTTGATCGCGCCGGAGAACAATCAGGTGCGGGCCGCGGCGCGCGCCGGCATGGACTATGTGCAGATCAACACCTTTCCCTTTTCGCTGGTCGAGGATCTGGGCACCATGACCGAACAGGTAGAGCGCATTCGCTCCGTGGCGCTGGCGGCGCACAAACTCGGCATGGGCGTATCGGCCGGACGCGGGCTGTCCTATCAAAACATTCGCGAAATCGGCGGCATCGACATCATCGAAGAGTGTAACGTCGGCCGGGCGATCATCAGCCGCAGCCTGTTGGTCGGCATTGACCGCGCGGTCATCCATTTCAAATCGCAGTTGATCGGCAAGTGAGGGCCGGCATGATGCAGGAGAAAAAATTACGTTCCCTGTTTCCTGAATTCGATTGGATTCAGCAGGAGGGGCTGCGGCAAAAAACGGTCCGCTGCTGGCTCGACGCCATGAGCCGGGGCGGCTGGCGCCTGGAAGATCTCGACCGGCTGCCGTTCACCCTGCTCATCAGCGATTGTCCGGTCTCGTTCCGCACCCATGTCCGCAGTGTGACGCAGATGGCCGCGGCGGCGGCAAAAATTTTTACTGAGCACTATCCGAACGGGCCGGTGCTGAATCTGGATTGGGTGGTGAGCGGCGGCCTGCTGCACGATATCGGCAAATTGCTGGAATACAAGGTGGAGGACGGCCGCTTCGTCAAGAGCGAAAACGGCCGGCTGTTGCGCCATCCCTTCAGCGGCGCCGCTCTGGCGGCCGGCCACGATCTGCCTGACGCTGTGGTCCACATCATCGCTACACACGCCAAAGAGGGCGACAGCGGCTATCGCACTCCGGAAAGCATCATCGTCCATCACGCCGATTTTATGAATTTTGAGCCGTTGAAATAGCTGCAGCTGAAACCGACCCGCCCGCCGCCCGGACGCCGTTCGCAGCCTCCGGTGCAGCGCCGGGCCGCCATGTATTCAAACCAGAGGTACCATGCGCTTTCCCGCAGAGCCTTTTCGCATCAAGGTCGTCGAGCCTGTCCGGAAAACCACGCGTGAGCAGCGCGACCGGTTGATCCGGGAAGCCGGCTTTAATGTCTTTCGTCTGCCCGCCGAAAGCATCTATGTGGATTTGCTCACCGACAGCGGCACCTCGGCCATGAGCGATAACCAGTGGGCCGGAATCATGATGGGTGATGAATCTTACGCCGGCAGCAAAAATTATTACCATTTTGCCGATTCGGTTCGCTCGATCTTTGGTTATAAGAATATCCTTCCCACCCATCAAGGGCGTTCTGCTGAGCATCTGCTGTTCTCCGTGGCCGTGCGGCCGGGCGATGTGGTGCCCAACAACACCCATTTTGACACCACTCGAGCCAATGTGTTGCACCGTCAGGCTGTGCCGATGGATCTGGTCATCGAGGAGGCGCATGATCCCGAACGGGAACACCCGTTCAAAGGGGACATGGATACGGAGAAATTGGAGCAGCTGCTGCAGCAAGAGGGGGCTAAAGTCCCGTTGATCATGATGACCATTACCAACAACAGCGTCGGCGGCCAACCGGTCTCCATGGAGAACATCCGCTGCGTCAGCGCCATCGCCAAAAAATATCAACGGCCTTTTTTTATCGATGCCTGCAGGTTTGCGGAGAATTGTTATTTCATTCAGCAGCGGGAATCCGGTTACAGCGGCCGGACCATTCAAGAGATCGCGCGCGAACTGTTCAGCCTGGCCGACGGCTGCACCATGAGCGCCAAGAAGGACGGGCTGGTCAATATCGGCGGATTTCTCGCCCTGAACAACGACGCCTGGGCGGAGCCGTGCGCCAATCTGCTCATCCTGTTGGAAGGTTTTCCGACCTATGGCGGTCTGGCCGGCCGCGATCTCGAAGCCATCGCCCGCGGTCTGCAAGAGGGGGTGGACGAAGAGTATCTGGCCCATCGCGTCGGCCAGGTTCACTATCTGGGCGACCTGCTCGACCAGGCCGGCATCCCGATGGTGAAACCCTTCGGCGGACATGCGGTGTTTCTGAACGCGAAAAAGTTTTTGCCCCATTTGCCACGCGAACAGTTTCCGGGACAGGCGCTCACCTGCGCCCTGTACCGGGAGGCCGCCATTCGCGCGACCGAGATCGGCGGCCTCATGTTCGGCGTGAGGGATCGGCAATCGGGCCAGGAACAATTCCCGGAACTGGAACTGGTCCGGCTGGCCATCCCCCGCCGGGTCTACACGTCCATGCATATGCAGTACGTCGCCGAATCGATTATCGAACTGTATCGAAACCGCAAGGCCATCAAAGGATTGCGCATCGTTCATCAGGCGCCGCTGCTGCGCCATTTTACCGCCCGGCTGGAGGAAGTGGATTGATCAAAGCGATTATTTTTGATTTCGACGGAGTTCTGGCGTTTACGATTCCATTTCATTATGCGGCTTGGCAGCAGGTGCTGCAGCCCCGCGGCCTGGTCGCCGATGAACAGGTGATGCGACTGCATGAAGGCTCTCCGGCTTTTCGCATCGTTCAGGCCATGGCGCGCCGGCACGGCGTTGAGCTGGATGATGCAACCGCCAAGCAGTACATGGCGGAAAGAAACG
>DAIQOA010000053.1:0-24369 GCA_036788095.1 bacterium
CGATTTGGTGGATTGCATTTATTATTCATTCCGACGGCTGGTCATGGTCGGCGCCAGGAATGGTATTACCGGAGACTTGGGAATCCGACTATCGCTTTAACAGGTGGGTCCAGAGTTCGAGAAAGTCTTTTACCCGATGGAGGTGATGCCGGCAACAACAACACTCTAATTCGCATTGATCTTTTCCATCATTATTTGGAGGTACCCTAATGAAATCGAGATTTTGCTACGCTGTGATTCTGGTCTGTCTGCTGGTGTCTTTTACCACTCCGCTTTTCGCTGAAAAAGTGCTGGATCCAAACGCCGATTTCATCAACGTGCTCATCAAAGCCGACACGCTGGCGAACGGCAAACGGGCGGATTCCGTCTATATTCTGCAACGCGGCGCAACCTACTATACGCAAGGCTATATCCAGAACATCGGTTTCCGCTTGACCCTCAAGGCGGCGGAAGGCTCCGGCCCGCTGCCCAGAATCGCCGCCTGGCCGCAGACCGATGGAACTCTGGGCGCCCGTTTGCTCGATGCCACGCATGACTGCTATTTATACAACCTCTATTTTGACGGCATGGGTCCCAATGCGGATACCGGCGTTCCCGATCCGCTCTTTCGCATGGGCGGACAGTTGCTCCGCGCCGCGGCGGCCGGCAAGGTCCTGGTGGTGGACGGCTGCATTCTCAACAACTGCGGCCAGGTGATGGTGCGCTCCAACAGCGGCGCCCGGTTGCTTAAATTCACCAACACCGTCTTTGCCAACATGGGCCAGGTATCGGCCGACAACCTCGGCAACGGCCGCGTGGTTGATTTCCGCGACGGCGTCACCGATTCGTTGATCATGCGCAACTGCACCGTGATCAACGGCGCCGACCGCATCATCCGGCATCGCGATGCCACCAACAAACAGAATTTCCTCCAGTACGTCGAGATCGATCACTGTACCTTCGTGCACTGGTTGGGCGCCTTTGGCATGCTCCATATGGGCGACCTCGGTGCATCGGGACTGAAACTGACCAACAACCTGTTTGTCAATCCCATGGCCTTCGGCTACAGCACCACCGATGAATGGCGACGGGCCGAGTTCGATCTTCATGGCGAAAAAGACGCCAACGGCATTCCGATCATGTACATGGTCAGCGATGAGATCAACGCCACGGTTACGCCCAAGTACGAGATCCATCACAACGTGCTGTCCACTGAGCAGGGCGTGCGCGACATCTGGGCGCAGCACGGCGTCAATCCCGTACCGTTTGTGACGCACCGCATCAATTCGTTGATCGGCGCCGATTCCAGCAAAACCTATGTTGAGGCGGATGTCGCACTGAAGAACGCTCCACCGTTCATGTACGATCTGCTAAACTGGTATTACAACAACCCGATCACCGTGGCCGCCAGCACGACCTCTGAGCATGATTTCAACCGCATGTCTCGCGATTTCTGGTCGGATTCCCTGGATTGCTCCTACACCACCGACAATCTCGCCTTTGTCGGTTCCGACGGGCTGCCGGTGGGCGCCACCACCTGGAATTCGATCATCACGGCAGTAAAGGTGAACGAAGCGATTCCGGAAGTGTTTGCCTTGAACCAGAACTATCCCAACCCGTTCAATCCGACCACTTCGATCTCTTACTCCATCGCGTCGGCCGGCAAGGTAAACCTGAAGATTTTTGACGTGAGCGGCCGCGAGATCTTGACGCTGGTCGATCAGATGCAAACTCCGGGCAATTACCAGGTGACGTTCAACGCTAAAAACCTGTCCTCCGGTTTTTATTTCTACACCCTGATCAAAGGCACTGAACGCATGACTAAAAAGATGCTGCTGGTCAAATAAAGTCCCTGTTCCACCCCAAGGTGCTTCGGCTTTGCCGGGGCACCTTTTTTTTTGCCGCTTGCATAATTTCAAAAAAAGAGTAGATTGATACAAATCCACCCGCCCTTTCAATAAAAGGAGCCATCCATGCCAGTACCCCCGAATGCGCCGCCGTCCAGCAGCGCCTCCCTGCCGATCAAACGTCGAGATTTCATCAAATGGACGGCTGCGGCCGGTCTGTGGGCCGGCGTCGCGCAGGCCAAGTCCGATCATCCGCAGACGGACCCAAATAAAAAAATCAGGATCGGCATTGTCGGCGGCGGCTTTGGCCGGGGCTTTCAATTCCATGAACACCCGCAGTGCACCGTCGCCGCGGTCAGCGATCTCAGGCCCGAGCGCCGTCAGGCGCTGATAGAAACCTATCGCTGCGGCGTCTCCTACCCTTCCCTTGAGGAAATGGTCAAAGATCCCGCCATCGACGCCATCGGGGTGTTTACCGAGGGACCGAATCACCTCCGTCACGTCAAGTTGGTGATGGAACACGGCAAGCACGCGCTCTGCGCGGTTCCGGCCTGCTGGGGATCAATCGATGAAGCGGAGGAACTGCTGCACCTGGTCAAAAAAACCGGTTTGATCTACATGATGGCTGAAACCAGCTACTATCAGCAATTCACCATATCGGTGCGGAATTATTACCAACAGGGCGTTTTCGGCGACCTGTTTTATTGCGAATCCGAATACCAGCATGACGGTCTGGAAAATCTCTATTTCGAAAACGGCAAAAGAACCTGGCGCTATGGATTGGCGCCCATGCATTACCCGACCCACTGCACCGCGCACCTGATCGGCGTGACCGGAGAACGCCTCACCCAGGTCAGCTGCATCGGTTGGGGCGACGACAGCCCCTTTCTCAAGGACAACACGGACCACAATCCGTTTCATAATGAAAGCGCATTTTTCAAAACCAACCGCGGCCATTCCTTCCGCGTCAACGTCTGGTGGAAAGGCGCCCATCTGGGCGGTGAACGAGCCAGTTGGATCGGCTCCCAAATGAGCTTTTATGCGCAGAACGGCCGAAGCGGATCCGCTCTGGTGAAAAAAAGCAAGCAGCTGGGCGCGGATGATGCAGGATTTGTCCAAAGCAAAGCCGAGTTGGAGCCGTACGAACAGCCGGACTGGTGGGCGACGGATATGTTGCCGCAGCCGCTGCGGCATAAAAGCGGGCATGAAGGCTCGCACACCTTTCTCACCCACGAATTTATCGATGCGCTGATCAACGAACGCAAGCCGACCGTGGATGTCTATGAGGCCCTGGCCTATACGGTTCCGGGGATCATCGCACACCAGTCCGCGCTCCAGGGCGGCAAGCTGCTGAAAATCCCCCAATTCGATTAATTCGTTTTGGATCAAGAAAGAATGCCAATGACCAGCAGAGAACGGCTGCTCGCAGCAGTGAATCATCGAACGCCCGATCGCCCGGCCATCGACCTGGCCTCCACGCAGGTCACCGGCATCTCCATCCTCGCCTATCAGCGCTTGCGCCGGCATCTGGGGTGGCCCGATTTGCCGCTCAAAGTGAGTGACGCCGTGCAACAAATCTGTATCCCCCACGACGACATGCTGCAGCGGTTCGGCGTTGATACCCGCGGGCTGTTTCCAGTCACCCATCATATCGATTTTCAAGATCATATCGAAAACGAGTGTCTGGTGCATGAGGATGAGTGGGGCTTTGGCTACCGGCGTCCGCTGCAGGACGGCCTGTGGTATGATCTTTATCGCCATCCCCTGTCGCAAAATCCGCTGAGCCAGGAACTCATCGACGGCTATAGTGTGCCCCGGGGCGATGAACCGAGACGCATTCAAGGCTTGCGGCAACAGGCGCTGCAATGGCGGGAACAGCAGTTCGCGGTGGTGCTGAAAAGCGCCTGCGCCGGATTGCTCGAGATGATGATCCGCGTGCGCGGTATGGAAAACGCGCTGACCGATTTGCTGCTGGATGCCCAAAACAGCGGCCGGCTGCTGGACAAAATCCTGCAGCATAAATTGGATTATTGGCGAATGGCGCTGAGGGAGTTGGGCGATACGGTGGATGTGGTGGCGGAAGGGGACGACTTTGGCACGCAGAGCTCGCAACTGATTTCGCTCGCAACCTGGCGGGAGCTCATCAAACCCCGCCAGACGCTGCTGATTCAATCCATCCGTTCCCTGGCGCCGCAGGCGAAAATCTTTTTCCACTCCTGCGGCAACATCCGGGAATTTCTGCCTGAATTTATCGACATGGGCATCGACATCATCAACCCGGTTCATATCACCGCGGCCGGAATGAACCCATGCGCATTAAAGCAGGAATTCGGCCGCGATCTGGTGTTCTGGGGCGGCGGCGTCGACACGCAGACCACGCTGCCCAAAGGCACCCCGGAGCAGGTGGCGGAAGAGGTCATGCGGAATATCGAGATTCTAGGCAAAGACGGCGGATATGTTTTCAACACCATCCACAACATTCAGGCGGACGTGCCTCCGGAAAACATCCTCGCCATGTACGCAGCGGTTTTGCAGAAAGCATTCCCGTATTCTAAAATGTGAAAGGCCGTTGCAAAGGATGAGGAATCCATCGCCGAACAACGCTCATTCCTTTCACCGGTTCGGTTCGTCGCTAGATCCTTCGGCGCACTGAATCTGCGAACATACGCTGCACCACATTGTCTTGCGCCTCAGGAGGACAAGATGGTTATTGCGGCCACTCAATATTTTGATGTCCTGATGCAGAACGGTCCAATTGTTCTGAAAAATATAAAAACACGCATTGAGTGCGATCAATAAATTGCCGGCATAATAGGCGCTACCATTTAAGCGAGAGCCGTTTCGCAACCGGGATTTCACCTTCTTGTCTAGAACAGGAGCAACCATGGGCCTTTTAAAAACGAAATTCCCTTCACTAGATCGTCCTGGGCTGTTGCACCTCTTGACCACCACGCTGCGGCTGCTGGTGGGTTGGCATTTTCTCTACGAAGGTCTGGCCAAAGCCTTGATGCCGAATTGGTCTGCCGCGGGCTATCTGATGTCCTCCCATTGGCTGCTGGCGGATTTTTTTCACTGGATCGCCAGCCATCCCGGTATCCTCAAGTTGGTCAACCTCTTCAACATCTACGGCCTGATCCTCATCGGCCTGCTGTTGATCCTCGGCTTTCTGATCCGTCCGGCGGCAATTCTCGGCGCCGGCTTGATCCTTCTTTATTACATCGCTAATCCGCCGCTGGCGGGCTTTATCGGCGAAGCGACTGGAGAGGGCCACTATCTTATTATCAACAAAAACCTGATCGAATGGGCGCTGCTGATCTTTTTCGCCATTCTGCCCGGTTCCGCGGGGTACGGCATTGACCGGTTGCTGCAGCGTCGCCAGTCAAAATCAGAGGCCGCGGTCACCCCTGATTACAGCAAGCGAGAAACGCTGAAGAATCTGGTCGGTGTGCCGGTGTTGGGCGCCCTGGGCCTGGCCGTGCTGCAGAAGCGCAAGTGGGAGAGCTTTGAAGAAGAACACCTGGTCAGCGAAAAAAGCCGGCTTGACGCAGCGACCGGCGCCAGCACGCGCGGCCTGTCTTTCGCCTCCTTGCAGGAACTGAAAGGCAAAGTGCCGTGCGGCCGGATCGGCAACCTGGAGGTCAGCCGCTTGATCTGCGGTGGCAATCTGATCAGCGGCTATTCGCACTCTCGCGATCTGATTTACGTCTCGTCGCTGGTCAAGGGCTATTTTACCGACGACAAGGTGATCGAAACCCTGAACCTGTGCGAGGCCTGCGGCATCAACACCGCGGTCATCCGCGTGGACAACAACACCCTGCGGGTGATCAAAAAATACCGCCATCGCGGCGGCAAAATGCAATGGATCGCTCAATGCAAGATCACGGAGAAAGATTATACGTCCGATGCAAACGCAGCGGTCGATCATGGCGCCGTGGGCGCGTACCTGCACGGCGGCGTTTGCGATGAGATGGTGGCCGCCGGGAAATTAGAGCTCCTGGCGCGCGGCCTGGACCACATCAAGACACGCAGAGTGCTGGCGGGCTTGGCCGCGCATCGACTGCAGGTTATCGTAGCGGCGGAGCAGGCCGGTTTGAACCCTGACTTTTACATGAAAACCCTGAACAGCGGCAATTACTGGACCGCGGGCCCCAAACTGCCCAAGCCGGACAACTGGATGCCTGAGCCGCATCGGATTGTAGAACCCGAGTTGCTGGATCGTAATCAGGACAACATCTGGGAGGTAACGCCGCGGCAGACCATCGAGTTCATGAACAGCGTGAAAAAACCCTGGATCGCGTACAAAGTGCTCGGCGCCGGCGCCATCCATCCCAAGGAGGGATTGCCCTATGTGTTTGAAAACGGCGCGGATTTCGCCTGCGTCGGCATGTTTGATTTTCAGGTGGTGCAGGACGCCAACATCACGGTGGAGGCACTGAGCAAGTCTGTAGAACGAAGAAGGGCCTGGATGGCGTAGCAACGGCAGAGATGAAACAGTGCGGCGAGCCCGATCGAGGCTCGCCGCTTTTTTTAGCCTACTCTTCCCGCCGGTAAAATTTCTGATACTGGAACTTCCAGGCGCGGCTGTAAGAGAGGTTGAGGAAAAATTGTACATTGCGCGCGACCTTCGAACGGCGGTAATCCATATAATAAAACGCCTCCACCCCCGGCCGCAGTAAAAGATGTTCCGAGATGTTCACTTTCATGCTGTTGCGCCACTCGAAAGACCAGCGTTCATGGGATTGCTCTACATAAGCGCCGCGCGCCAGATAACGCATCCGCAGCCAACTGTCCAGCGCCAGGCCGAAAAATTTCTGGTTCACGGCCCCGTTCATCTCCAGGCCGCTGTGGCCGATGCGGTTGCGTGCATTCCATTTAGCCACCACAGCCAGACGCAGCGACCGGTTTGCGGCACGGCCTATGCGAAAACCCAGCGAAGGGATGAGGTCGCGCTGGTGAAAATTCAGATCTGAATCAAAACGCAGGCCGACGAACGGCGTGAGCGTTCGCGATTTGCCCGAGATCCGGATAAAATCACCGACATGGGACAGCTCCAGATTGGACTCGCGGCTGGTGAGCGGACCGGAGGATTCCGGCAACACCGTGGTGCGGTGGTATTTAATCCACAACCCGCTCTGCCAGTGTACAGAAGGGCTTTCCCGCTTTAAACGGATATCCGTCATCAGACCCAGATCCCGGCTGTCCTGCGCGGAACGGTTGATGCGCGGCTCAGAATGGGATTGATAAGCCTGCGTATTCGCCACCCGAACGTCGCGCCAACTCAGATCGATCTGTTGCAGGCACAGCTGCCAGAGCGGCTGGGTGAGAAAAGGATCCGTCGCCCTGCGCTCGTACACCGCATGCAGGTCAGGGATCACATCGGCGCACAGATGGCGGATCAGCAGCTCGTTGACCGTGACCTCCCGGCCCTGTGCATCACTGATAATTCGTAAAAATCCCAGAAAACGGCTTTTTAGATAACGTTTGTCCGCAAACTCGCGATAGCCGTCACCGCCGGAGCTGAGAAATTGCGTGGTGACCACCGCATACTCCTCCTCGTCCTGCAACGGTTTGCCATGCACGGTCCAGGTCTCCAGGTCTTGAGACTCCTGCGACTGTATGGAAAGAAAGTGCAACTTGCGATTGCTGCTCGCGGGAAGAGACCGGCTGCGCTGCGCCAGTTGCTTGAGCGTTTTTCCACGCAAGCGCAAAATACGCACCTGATCGTTGCTCCAGGCTATCCGCTCCACATCGCGGATCGTCATCCGTTCACCAAAGGGGTACGAGCGGAAGTAGCCCTGGTTGATGAGCGCCAATTCAGAATGGGTGGCACGCATCAGGGTGTACAGCGTGTAATGGAGAAAATCCTCTTCCTGATGTGCGGAATCCACCCTGGCCACCTGCTCATCCGCTCCACGGCCATAGCGCTCCCGGCACTGTTGATTATATCTCCGCTGCAGATCTGCTAGTGCCGCATTCTCGCTGCTGTCCGGTTGCACGGGTTCATGGTGCACCCGCAATTGGGTCAGCCTGCAGCGATCGTCGCTCCGCTGCCACTGGCACACCAGGTGGCCCACCGACCAGGCGCGCTTGGGCGCCTGCACCAATACGGTCGTCCGGTTCCCGTTGCCGTAACGGACGCGGCTGAACTCCTCCGGAGTGTCGGCCTGTGCCGGACTGATGATCAGATCCGGATTGGCATCCATCCGGCAGAGCGCCAGGTTGCGTTCAAATTCCAGATGAGAGAGGACGATCAGAAAGTCATAGCGGCCGGCCATTTCGGCAGCCAACCGGGAACAAGCCTGCACCGGATCGCTGATCTGCACACCAGCCAGATTGCGTTCTGCGACGGTCTGCCCCATGTTCGGGTCACATAAACCGACTACGGCAATGCGCAAACCCTGCCGTTGAAAAATAAGACAGGCGGGCAGAAGAGGATCTCCGCTTTCTGTCAGCAGATTGGCGGAGAGGAACTGCATCGACGCTGAACGGTTCAACGAAAGCAGGTTTTTCCACCCGAACGTCAAATCGAAATTGCCCGGCACCACGGCCTGGCATCCCCCCTGTTGCAGCATTCCAAAGGCGGTCCGGCCGCTGTCCACATGGCTGAGATAGTAATAGGATAAAAGATCGCCGGTGTCAAAGATCATATAGTCGTCCGCATCCAGGGTTTGCGTCAAACGGCGCAAGGTATGCTGGATGGACAGGGCGCCGCCGTGCTGCAGGCGATCGTCCTGCTGTAAAAATCCTTGCAGATCACCGGTAAAAAACAGATGGAGTTCATCCTGTTCAGCCCCTTGGGTGGGCGAAGGCTGCAGCAGTAGGCACCAGAGCAGCGCCGAGAGGAACAGCAAAGTCCAGGCGCGGAGCGCACGCTTGTCTGCGCCGCATCGATGCATCTTGCAGCTGGGGATGGCCCGGACGGAGTCGTGGCGACAGGGGGAGGAATTCATTTCGCCTTGGAGAGAAAAGTCTGGGCGGTTTCGATCTGCCGGCGCACCGATTCCACACCGGCGCCGCCGTAAATGTTTCTTTTGTTCAAAGAAACCAGAGGGTCGAAAAGCGCGGCCACATCAGGTGCAAACAAAGGCGACAGCTGCTGCAGTTCCTGCAGCGCAAGCTGCGGCAGCGACACTTTGCGCGTCTCGGCCAGCCGCACCGCTTCGCCGACCACGGCGTGCGCCTGGCGGAAGGGCATTCCCCGGTGCACGAGATAGTCGGCCATATCCGTGGCATAGAGCATCGGATCCAATGCGTTGCGCATGGCCTGTTGATCCACTTGCAGAGTGGCGACAACCCCGGAGAAAATCTGCAACGATCCTTCGGTCTGCTCCACGCTATCGAACAGCGGCTCCTTGTCCTCCTGAAGATCACGCACATAGGCGGTGGGAATGCCCTTCATCATCGTCAGCAGGGTGACCAGATCGCCGATAACCCGGCCGGTTTTGCCGCGGATCAGCTCCAGGGAGTCCGGATTCTTTTTCTGCGGCATCATGCTGCTGCCGGTGGTGTAGGCCTCATCCAGAGCGAGGAACCGGTATCCCTCGGAGGACCAGATAATCCAATCCTCTGCAGCCCGGCTGAGGTGCAGCATGATCTGGCTGCAGCCATAGACGGTCTCACAGACCAGATCACGATCCGAAGTGGCGTCCAGGCTGTTTTCCGTTGGCGCTGAAAATCCCAGACGTTGCGCCAAAGCGTGCCGGTCGATGGCGAAAGCGGCGCCGGCCAGCGCACCTGCGCCCAGCGGCATCACGGCGCAGCGCACCCGTGCCTGCGCCAGACGTTCCTCATCGCGCTGCAGTTGGAAAAACAGGGACATCAGATAGTGGGCAAAAGAGACCGGCTGGGCCTGGCGGAGATGGGTGTAACCGGGCATTACCGTGTCGACGTGGCCTTTCGCCTGTTCCACGATGCACGCCAGGCTTGTCCGCAACGCGGCGCGCAATTGATCGAGATGATCGAGCAGGTACAGCCGCACATCCGTGGCCACCTGATCGTTGCGGCTGCGCCCGGTGTGAATCCGCGCGCCCAGATCTCCCAACCGTTCGGTGAGCCATCGTTCATTGGCCGAATGAATATCTTCGTCAATGGCCGCAGGACTCAAGGCGCCGGCGATAAATTCGCGGCGCATCTCTGCCAACGCGGCCACGACCCGCTCCGCCTCCTCCGGCATGTAGACGCCGACTTTGATCAGCGCTTGAGCCCAGGCCTGATTGACCGCGATGTCGTACTCGAACAGTTTTTGATCAAAATGGATGGAGTGGCTGAAACGCTCCATCGTCGCATCAGTGGGCTTGCTGAAGCGGCCTGCCCATATTTTTTCGCTCATGGTCAGTCCCGTTTGTATTTCAGACCCGGCTGCTCGTGGCTCGCCTGTTTGTCCCATTCCTGCTGTACCAAGGCGCGCACCGTGAGCGGAAGCCCGAACAGGTTGATGAACCCTTTGGCGTCCTTCTGGTCATACACATCTTCCTCGCTAAAGGTGGCGAAATCCTCCCGATACAGCGAATAGGGCGATTTGCGGCCCGCGCTGATGATGTTGCCCTTGTACAGTTTGAGCCGGACGGTGCCGGTGACCAGCTTTTGCGTGACGTTTACGAACGCATCCAGCGCTTCGCGCACCGGCGTGTACCAGGCGCCGTTGTACACCAATTGAGCATAGCGGGGCAGCACCATCGTTTTTTGGTACAGAGTTTCCCGATCCAGCACCAGGGATTCGAGCTCGTTGTGGGCAAAGTAGAGCACGGTGCCGGCCGGCGTTTCATACACACCGCGTGATTTCATGCCCACCAGTCTGTTTTCCACGATGTCGGCCCGGCCGATGCCGTTGGCGCCGGCCAGTTTGTTCAGCTCTTGCACCAACGGCACGGCGCCCATGCGCTTGCCGTTCAGCCCGACCGGAATGCCTGCCTCAAAGTTCACCTCCACATAGGTGGGGCGATCCGGCGCCTTTTCCGGACTCACCGAAAGAACGTACATCTCCTCCTTGGGTTCATTCCAGGGGTCTTCAAGATCGCCGCCCTCGTGGCTGATGTGCCAGATGTTGCGGTCATTGCTGTAGATCTTTTCCTTGCTGGCCTTGATAGGTATCTTGCGTTCTTCGGCATAGGCGATCGCGTCCTCGCGCGACCGGATGTTCCACTCCCGCCAGGGGGCGATGATGTGCAATTTAGGATTAAACGCTTTATAGGTCAACTCAAAACGGACCTGATCATTTCCTTTGCCGGTGCATCCATGCGCCACTGCATCCGCGCCCTCGGCCAGGGCGATCTCGACCTGACGTTTAGCGATCAGCGGCCGGGCGAACGAAGTGCCGAGCAGATAGCGACCTTCATAGATAGCCCCGGCCTTGAGCGTCGGCCAGATAAAATCTTCGATAAAACGCTGGCGCAGATCCTCCACGTAGCATTTGCTCGCGCCGGTGGCAATGGCTTTTTCCTCCAGCCCATCCAGTTCCTCCCCCTGGCCCAGATCCGCGGCAAAGGCGATCACTTCGCAGCCATAGTTCTCGCGCAACCAGGGTATAATGATCGAGGTATCGAGCCCACCGGAATAGGCCAACACGACTTTTTTCACTTGAACCGTCATGACGTCAGACTCCTGTTAAAAAGTGAAAAATAAAAAGCGACCAGACAGTCGCTTTTCATGCGGAAAACAATGAAACTTTATAATAAAAAATAATCCGCAAAATATCAAGAGAAAAACGCGCTACCCCTGCGCAGCCAGTTGCAGCAAAATGGTGTGCGCGATCGCCCGCATTCGTCCCCAGTCCTCCCATGCCGCAGACAACTGCAGCAGCGCCTGCTCCGCTTTTTTCAGCTCAGCCGGGTCCATCCAGGCAAAGGCGGAGATGTTCTCTCCTTCATCTTGGACAACGGGGCTCAGGCCGGTCGCTGGGCTTAAAAACAGATAAGAGAGAAACGGAATCCGCTCCTGCTGATAACAAAAGGTGTAGAACACGATCGCCAGCGGTCGATAGGCGAGCGCCTGCCAGCCGGTCTCTTCCAGCGTCTCGCGCTGCAGCGCGGCCATCAAGGGTTCGCGGTAATGGATGCCGCCGGTCAGCAGGCGGTAGACGCCCGCCGGGTAAAACGATTTGCTGTGCATGAGAAATTGACCGGCTTGGTTCTGCAGGCAGAGCACCACCTCTCCACGCCGGGTCCGGTCGCGATACAGCGCGTTATGCCATTCCAGGGCCCGGCGTTGAGAAACCGGCAGCTCGACCTGGTACAACGGCAGCTGGGGCCGGTCGATCATCAGCGCCTTCACCTCCTCCGGCTGCCAAAAAGGCGCATGCAGGTCCAGCCCCTCGGCCTGTTCAAAAGTGAGCGGCTCTATCATAGACTCAACGCCTGTTTGACGGTCGAGCCGATCTCCGCCGGAGAGAGACAGACTTGCACCCCGGCCTGCCGCAGGGCCGCGACTTTTTCCGCCGCCGTGCCCTTGCCTCCGGAGATGATGGCGCCGGCATGTCCCATCCGTCTTCCCGGCGGCGCAGTCTGACCGGCAATAAAGCCGATCACCGGTTTTCGCATATGATGGCTGATATAATCAGCAGCCTCTTCTTCAGCCGTGCCGCCGATTTCGCCGATCATAACCACCGCCCGAGTCTCCGCATCCTGGTTGAACCATTCAAGCACGTTGACAAAGGTGACGCCGATGATGGGATCGCCGCCGATGCCAATGCAAGTGCTCTGGCCAAGCCCCTGACGCTGCAGCTGAGCCACCGCTTCGTAGGTCAGGGTGCCGCTGCGCGAGACCACGCCCACGAGCCCAGGGGCATGGATAAATCCGGGCATGATGCCGATCTTGCACTGGCCTGGGGTGATAATGCCTGGGCAGTTGGGTCCGATCATCCGTGTTCTGCGCGATCGCAGATATTCCTTCACTTTGAGCATATCGAGTACAGGAATGCCTTCGCTGATGCAAACAACCAGTTCCAGGCCGGCGTCTGCCGCTTCCATCACCGCATCCGCTGCAAACGGCGCCGGCACAAAGACAACCGACGCCTGAGCGCCGGTCGCTTGGACGGCCTCGGCGACCGTATTAAAGATCGGCACTTTTTCTTCGAAGGTGTGGCCGGCTTTGCCCGGCGTCACTCCGGCCACCAGTTGGGTGCCATATTCCAGCATCTGACGGCTGTGAAAGGATCCCTCTGCACCGGTGATGCCCTGCACCAGAACACGGGTGGTTTTATCGACAAGAATGCTCATGAAGGCTCCTGATCAATGGGCCATGACTCGAACTATGCACTGCGCCGCATGGAACAAGTCCTCTGCGACGTGGAATTTCAAACCCGACTCTTTCAGCAGCGTGCCGGCCTCTGCCGCGTTCGTGCCGGCCAGGCGGACGACAATAGGTACGGTAACGTTCAGGCTTTGCGCCGCTTCGATCACCCCTTTGGCCACGCGGTCGCAGCGCACAATGCCGCCGAAAATGTTGATTAAAATCGCCCGGACTTTGGGATCAGACTGAATGATCCGGAATCCATTGGCCACCGTCTCCACGGAAGCGCCGCCGCCCACATCAAGAAAATTGGCCGGCTCTGCGCCCGCCAGTTTGATCAGGTCCATGGTCGCCATGGCCAATCCCGCGCCGTTGACCATGCACCCCACATTGCCGTCGAGCTTGATATAATTCAAATTGTATTTTGAGGCCTGCACCTCCAGGGGGTCCTCCTCATCCAGATCGCGCAGTGCGGCCAGATCCGGGTGCCGATAAAGCGCGTTGTCATCCAGGTTGACCTTGACGTCCAAAGCCAAAAGGCGATCCTCTGCGGTAATGATCAGCGGATTGATCTCCACCAGCGAACAGTCCTTTGCACAAAAGGCGTTGTACATGGACCTGAACAGAGCCGCCCCTTCTTTCGCCAGACCGTCCGCAAGTCCCAGAGCAAACGCCATACGGCGGCATTGAAATGTCTGCAATCCAACGCCGGGATCGATGGGCTCGGTGATTATTTTTTCCGGATGTTCTTCCGCTACTTTTTCAATTTCCACACCGCCTTCGCTGCTTATCATGAACACCAACCGGCTGTTGCCGCGATCCGCAATCAAACCGGCATACAGCTCCTTTTTGATCGTGGCCGCTTCGGTGAACAGAATACGCCGGACGATCTTTCCCTCTGCGCCGGTCTGCGGCGTCACCAGCCGCATACCGAACATTTCTCGCGCCGCCTCCACCGCCTCGTTCTTCGAGCGCACCAGCTTGATGCCGCCGGCTTTGCCGCGGCCGCCGGCATGTACCTGAGCCTTGAGCACCAGCTCAGGCCAGGGCAAATCAGCCACGATCTCCGGCACCTGGTTCAGGGAAAAAGCCACCCGGCCCTGCTGCACCGGAACCCCGTGCGCTTTCAGCAGCTCTTTGGCCTGGTATTCATGTATTTTCATTCTTGCTCCTACGATGCAACTTTTTATTCGATCACCTGAAAAATCTCTTCGATGGATTTTTTATCCCGCTGACGCACTGGTCCGGCAGGCCGGCCGACAGCGACAAAGGCGGTCAAATGCCAAGGCTCGGCAATGTGGAGAAGACCTTCGAGCTCTTGCCGGGCCACCATCATGCCGCTCAACCAGCAGGCGCCATAGCCCAGATCCACCGCGCACAGCAAAATATTTTGGATCGCCGCGCCGAGGCTCTGAACGTCCGGATAGTTGCGCAGCGCGTTGACATCCTTATGCCCGATCTTGGTCAACGGCAGCAGCTTGTCCACCATGGCCTCATAGTTTTTACTCACCACAGCGATCAGGGCCGGTGCATCCTTGAAAAACGTGGAATAGTACTCCACTGTGTTTTTGACGCTCTGATCGCGCGCCGTCGGCGTGTCTGGGAATAACTGATCAAGATGCTGGTGCACCGCCTGAGCCATGGAGGCCATCAGGGGTTTGTTGAGAATAGCGATGAATTTCCATGGCTGCTCGTTGTTGACGCTGGGCGCCAGGCCGGCACAGCGCGCCATCTCCTGTAAATCAGCAACCGCTACGGCATCCGGCGCGAATTTGCGCACACTGGCACGCGCTTCAATGGCTTCTTTTAGCTGCATAAAGAATCCTTTCTTAACGGTGAGTGGCTGTTGACAGGGTTTGCCCGGTCAAAAAGTCTTAAGAAACGTCATGCGGAAAACAGAATGTTCGTTTTTTCGCTCCCGGCCCATAAAAACACTCATGGACCCTATGCCGAGGTCGAGGCTGATCTGCCCGCCCAGATATTTCGACGTCGTCATCCCCGAAGCGGCAGTGCCCTCGACTTGGGGTCCAATGGATAACTTGGGAAGAACACGGAAGAGAAAAAAATCGCGATAATAAAAAAACGAAGCCTGATCCTTCACGGTTTCGCTGAAATAGAGGTTCTGGCTCTCAAACGAAAGCTTGCCGGAATAATAAAGCGCATAGGCCTCATAGACCAGATGAGACATTCTGGCGCCCTTGTCCTGGGATTCGCTGAATTCAAATCCGATCTGCGGAATGAGCTGCCATTTGCCCAGATGAAAACTGGGACCGAAATCGATTTGCGCAAATCCCTGAGAGGACATCTGGAACACGGAAAGCCAGCCGACGGTCCTGCTGATGGGTATTTCATAGAACAACCAAGGATTCAAACTGCCATAGTGATAGTCAACCCGCAGAGAGTAAACCGGCTGTTGAGCGAACGCCGAGCGGCCGCTCGATAAGAAAACGAGCAAAGCCAGAATAGTTCTAACGCTGCAACGCATCATTGGACCCTTTCAAAGAATGCTGTTCTCCCCCTTACCGCTGATCACTGGTTCCACCCTCGCTTCACATGGGCGGTATGCGGCGTGAAGCGGACGCCGCATTTACGGTTTACCCGATTGCTGCTCTCTTTTGGAATCCGGGCAGGGCGCCCTCTACTTACTGGCTCTTCATCAGGTCGTCGGCAAAAGCCGAGATCAATTTCCACGCCTGCTGCACATGATGGAATTCCGTATGGGTCTGTCCGATGCAGAAGCGCAGCACCAACCGGTCATTGAGCTTGGTGTGGGTGAGATAGAGTCGGCCGGATTGGTTCAGCCGGTCCATCAGTGTTTGATTGAGCGCGTCCGAACCCCGCAAGCGAAAGCAGACCAGGTTCAACGGCGGCGGCACGGTCAATTCAAAGGCCTCATTTTCCTCTACCCAGCCGGCGAACTCTTGCGCCCAGCGGACATGCCGGCGGATGTGATACTGCAACCCCTCGACGCCATAGTGACGGATGACGAACCAGAGTTTCAGCGCGCGAAACCTGCGGCCCAACGACACCTGCCAATCACGATAATCGATGACCGCGCCGGACTCGGTGGCTTGATTGCGCAGATATTCGGGCAGGATGGTCAATGCCTTTATCAGCGCAGCGCGGTCGCGGATGAAAAAACAATCGCAGTCAAAGTTGGTGAACATCCACTTGTGCGGATTAAAGCAATAGCTGTCGGCCGAATCCAGTCCGATGAAAAAACCGCGGTATTCGGGGCACACGGTGGCGCTGCCGGCCATGGCGCCGTCGACGTGCAGCCACAGTTTTTCCGTCTGACAGATGCGGCCGATCTCTGGCAGTGGATCCATGCCGTTGACAGAGGTGGTGCCCACCGTGGCGGCGACGAAAAACGGGGTCAGTCCTCGCTCGCGATCCTGCCGAATCGCCGCGGCAAGAACGTCCGGACGCATGGCATACTGCGTATCAGTCGGAATCAGCCGAAGGTTTTCGCCGCCGATGCCGGCCAGTTTGATGGCTTTTTCGATAGACGAATGGGCCTGGATTGAGGCGTAGGCGGTGAGCCGGCCGTTGCCGCCAAGGCGGTTGCTGGCAAAATCAGTGACTCGTTCGCGCGCCGCGACGATGGCGCACAACGCTCCGCTGGAGGCGGATTCCTGGATCACGCCGCCGCCCGCGGAATCGGATTTGAATCCCGGCGGCAAGCCCATCATATCCACCAGCCAATCCATAACATGGGTCTCCAGCTCTGTGCAGGCCGGGCTGGTGGCCCAGAGCATGCCCTGAACGCCCAGGCCGGCAGAGAGCAGTTCACCGAGAACCGCTGGATAAGAACTGTTGGAAGGAAAAAAGGCGAAAAAATTAGGCGACTGCCAGTGGGTCACGCCCGGAAGGATGATCCGCTCCACATCCTGCATCATGGCAGAAAAGGGCTCGCCGGTTTGCGGCGCCTGTTCGGGGAGTTGCCGGCGGACATTCCCCGGCCGATTTTGCGACAACACCGGCAGGGTTTCCACCGTCTCATAGTAGCGGGCGATCCAGTCGATCAATGCATGGCCATGCCGGCGAAAGTCATCCGCAGTCATGTGATAACTTTTTTCCATTTCCATTCTTACTCCAACTTTATTAAGGGCGCCGGTTGGCCCAGTCAAGGGGTGAGGTGAAAAAACTGTTCCTGATACAACTGAGCATACACCCCGTCCTTTTTCAACAGCTCTTGATGAGCGCCTATTTCGATTATTTTACCCCGATCCAAAACGACAATTTTATCCGCATTCATCACCGTGCTGAGACGGTGAGCGATGACGATGGAAGAGCGTTCCTGCAGCAGGCGCGACAACGCATCCTGAATCTGATGTTCGGATTTGCTGTCCAGGGCTGAGGTGGCTTCATCCAGAATCAGAATGCGCGGATTCTTGAGAAAAGCTCGGGCGATGGCCAAGCGTTGTTTCTGGCCGCCTGACAGATTTCCGCCGCGCTCGCTGATTTCCGTCCACAACCCTTCCGGCAGTGCACTGACAAATTCCCAGGCGTTGGCGGCAATGAGCGCTTCCTTCAGCTCCGACGGGGTGGCGTTCGGCTTGGCGAGGAGTAGATTTTCCTGTACTGTGCCGGAGAACAGAATGGTCTCCTGGTTGACGATACCGATCACGGCGCGCAGATCCGCCAAGCGGACGTTGCGCAGGTCATGGCCATCAAGACGAACCACCCCTTCATCCGGATCATAAAACCGCGGCACCAGGTTGGCCAGAGTCGATTTGCCCGAGCCGCTGGCGCCCACGAAAGCAACGGTTTCGCCGGCCTCGATAGTCAGATCGATTCGCCGCAACACCGGAACGCCGCGCTCGTAGCCAAAGGTGACCCCGTCAAATTCGATGGTTCCAACCACCCGGCGCAGCTTTTGGGCGTTCGGTTTTTCAACCACCTGAGGCTGCATGTCGAAATACTCAAAAATCCGCTCGATGGCGGCCAGGGAATTGGACAGCAACACGTTCAAGTCGGAAAGCCGCTGAATAGGTCCGTAGAACATGGTCAGATAAAGCAGAAACTGAGTGAGTTCGCCAACAGTCAACTGACCCTGCAGAATCTGCCGGCTGCCATACCACAGCACCAGCCCCGGCGCCGTCAGCACGACAAATCCAACCAGCATCTCGTTGAAAGCGGAATACTGCACGGAACGGAGAACCCGGTTGTACAATTTGTCCGATTGGGAGGCGAACCGTTCGGATTCCTCCGGCTCGCGGGTGAACCCTTTAACGATGGTCACTCCGGCGATCTTTTCCTGCAGACCGCCCGAGATCACTTCCACGCGCTGCTGAACCTCCCGGCTGGCCCTGCGGATGCGGCTGCCGAGCGTCTTGATGGAAAAAAGAAAGATCGGCATGAGCGCCAGTGCGATCAGCGTCAACACTACATGCAGATTGAACAGAACGATGAGCAGCACAAGCAGAAGAAAGCTGTCCATCCATACATTGGTCAAGGCCGAGCCGACAAAATTTTGCGCCTGCGCGATGTCGTTGACCATGCGCGAGACAATCGCTCCGGTCTGCCGTTTGGCGAAGAACTGGTGCGAAAGGCGCTGGACGTGATTAAACAGCGCCACGCGCAGATCGCGGATCATACGATGACCGGCCTTGGCGGTGAACAGACTGCGCAGATAGCAGGCCGCCATCCAGAACAGGTTGACGCAGACGAGGATCAGGATCAACTGGTTGATCTCGCTGATCTGATTCTCAAATCCCATGGCGCGGGCAGGAATCACCTCATCCAGCACCAAACGCAGAATATAGGGAAAGATCAGCGGACTGAGAAACTTGCCGATGCCGGCCAGCGTGGCAACCAGATAGTGATGCGCATGGGGCTTGGCATAAGAGAGAAAGCGTACGATCGAATTATATTTCTTGGCTCTGGCTTCAGAGATATCGTGGGTGTTGCCGACAACATCCTTGACCGCCAGGATACGGTTCGGCAACAGATCCGTCTCAAGATAAAAAGAATGATCCTGCAACAGCGATTGCCCTGATTCCATGATGCGCGAGGGCAGCTGAGAATGCGGAATCGGCGCCGGCAGCAGAATATCCTCCTCCACCCTCAACACCAGAACACGATAATCCTCGTACGAAGATTCCGGATTGATCGCGTCCAGGATCAGCGCGTCCAAAATGATCTCGGTCAGATCCCAGCGGTTGAAGACATAAAACCGCTTTTCGGTGCGTGATAGACCGGTGTTGAGATAACGCGAGACGTTCTCTTTATGCGTCAGATGATAAACGATCATAGTTGAATGGATAGATGATAAACCAGCAAATGCATTCTTTGCCCGGAACAGCGGCGGACCGGGGACACAGCGCAAGACGCCGTTGAGGCGGCAGCACATCGATTCGATGGACGCGTCTGCAGCAGCCGCGCCGGATTCTTACCATCCGCCGCCACCGCCTCCGCCGCCTCCCCCTCCGGAAGAACCGCCGCCGCCGCTGCCTGAGCTGGAGCCCGGCGCTGTGGAAGCGGAAGAGATGGAGGAAGAAAACGAGCTGCTGAAGGAGGAGGTGAAAGAAGAGAGCCCTTGTCCGGACCAGGCGCCCGGCTGATACCAGCCCAGCGTGCTCTGAAGCTGCTGATCATTGCTGAACAGAAGGGCGAACTGCTCAGACCACTCATGTTCCACATCCAGCGCCAGAGCATAGGGCAGATATTTCTCAAACAGGCCGGGGGTCTTGTCCGGAGGATAGAGTGTATCCCAACGGGATTGTTCCGTCGCCGTGAGATACATCTTGAAGCCCTCCACCTGATCCATCACGCTTCGGCCGGCCACCGATGGCGCCTTGAGCAGGTGATAGAAAAAATAGTTCAGAAAAACTATTGTACAAAACACCAGTACCGTCCATGGGCTGGTGGCCCGGCTGAAACTGAACAGGCCAAACAGCTCTCCGGCAAAAAATGGCAGCGCAAAGAGCGTGACAAAAACCGCTGTTGCTATGGAGGCGTAGCGTACGCTCGAGCCCAGTCTGACCGAGCGCCAAACGTAAAACACCACATAGACCAGAGCGATGACGCCGATGCTCCAAAACAACACCCAGGCAGCCATGAACGCGGCTTCGGAAGAGCGGAAAGCAAACGCCGACGCGGTGAGGACCAATGCCGAGAGCAGCACACCGGGCCAAAAATAGGCGCGGTTGGTCCTGAAATAGGTGTCAAAGTAAGCGGCGGTGAGCTGCTTTTTCAATTGACCCATGGCGGCATGAATGGTCTCGTGGTTGCGCTGCTTCAGATCGATTCGATTGGTTGAACCGAACAGACCATCCAACACTTTTTTTCGTCCTGGGAAAGAGTCTCCGCCGCCTGTTTGCGAACAAGGGAATACTCCTCCTTGTCCTTGCGGATCAGAAGATGGCCGCGAACCGCCATGTGGACGATAAAAGAGGCAAAGGTTTTGTCGTCAAACTTCATGCGCATGAGATAACGGACTGCATCCGGCCCCATTCCATCCGGCGGTCGGAACCGCGGGACAATCACCCCTTTGGCAGGATCCCGGCCGACCCGGCGCCAGTGAAAGATGTAATAGCCCGCTACCAGAACCAGTCCGAGCAGTCCGACGACAAAACTCAGGTTGTCCTGAAAAAAGGCCATCCACCTTTCCTTGCGATCAGGCTGCCGGATCACCCCTTTCGGCCAGGTCAGGACGATGGTAAGTCCTTCTTGGGGACCGAGCGGCCTGGTGGCGGCAAAATGGCAACCGCCGTCCTCCCGGCGAATAAACGCAAGGCCCTTTTCCCTGCTGCCCTGCTCGCCGGTAAATCCGTCCCAACCAATGGTGGAAGCGGCCACTTGCACCGGCAGGTAAACCGTTGCTGCAACCGTATCGATCGCAAACGCCCAGCCGTTGCCCGTCACGTTCCAATAAAGCTCATCGTGGCTGGGAAAAAAACCGATTTGCCGGCGCGTCTCATAGGTAAGCGTGTACGTATGAACGCCGGGATCGACCAGGCTGTTTTCGTCCCCCAAGTAGATATGAACGCCGTTGCCCTCCGAACGGTGGTTATGTTCTTCATCCTCCCCATCCCGAGTGGCGGCCTTTACGGTGAGTGGCACGGTGAAGCGGTTTCCATAACGGTCGCGATAACGCGTCGGCAGGGAGCGAAAGATGCCATGGCGGATACGATCGCCGGTAGAGAACACGCGGATGGTCTCCGTCACCTGCATGCTGCCGTCGCTGCGGACCTGAATAGTGCTGTGATAATTGAGGATCCGTTCCTGTTCCTCTGAGTGCAGCATAGAGCCTGACGTCAGCAACAGAACCAAAACTAGGACAGCATGACGCCACCGCTCGATCATGGCGTCCATGATCAGAAACCGACCTGCGGCGGTTGCGCTTCCTCTTCCCGGCCTTGAAAAAACGGCTCTTCGCTGAATCCGAACATCGGGCTGATCAGATTGCCGGGAAACGTTTGCACCGCGATGTGATAATCCCTGACCGTAGCATTGTAATATCGCCGCGCCATCTGCAATTGCTCTTCAATATCGGTCAACTCTTTTTGCAATTCGAGAAAATTTTGATTCGCCTTGAGGTCCGGATAGGCCTCGGCCACGGCGAGCAGGTTTTTCAGCGACCGGGCCAGACCGTTTTCCGCTTTCGCCCGCGAGGGGATATCCTGAGCGGTCATGCAGCGGGTGCGAGCCTCGGTGACTTCGTTGAGCACTTGCTTCTCATGATCGCGATAGCCGGCAACGATGTTCACCAGATTGGGAACCAACTCATAACGCCGTTTCAACTGCACCTGAATGCCGCTCCACGCTTCTCTGACCATGGTCCGTCGTCGCACCAATCGATTGTACAGCAGCACCAGACCCAACAGCACGATGAACACGATTCCGATGATGATCCAGGACATAGGTTACCTCGCTTTCTGGAAAGCCCAATTTTCCCAGCTGAGCCGTTCTTTACTTTGAGCGGAAAAGCATGCGCAGTGGCAAAGGCTTGCAATGAGGACCCGCTCCAACCGCCGGGTGGTGTAGGAGCGTCACGCCCGTCGCAAAACTCTGCCGGCTTTTTCCCCACTGTGTTGGTCTTTATGGATGACCGTGCGTCCGTTCACCACAACGGAGTCAATGCCCATGGGGTATTGATGCGGCGCCGTAAAGGTGGCCTGGTCGATTACCGTCTGCGGATCGAAAATCACCAAGTCGGCAAAATTTCCCTGCTGCACCACGCCGCGGTCGGCGATGGAAAAATGGCTGCACGGCAACGAGGTGATCCGGCGGATCGCCTCCGCCAGGGGCAATATTTTTTTCTCCCGCACATAGTGGCCCAGGTATCGAGGAAACGAGCCGTAACTGCGCGGATGGGGCATGCCGCGGGAGAGCACGCCGTAAGGCGCCAGACTGTCGCCGTCGGATCCGACCATGGTATGGCTATAGGCCAACACAGCGGCTGTATCCTCTTCACTCATGGCAAAGCCGCACATGCTCGCATTGCCCTTAACATCGATCATCAAACGGCGGACAAACTCGTACGGATCGCCGGCGCCGGCCAAGTGCGCCACGGTTTGGCCCTCACAAGACTTGCGTTCCGGACTTGACACCCTGGTGATCAAAATACTTTCCCAGGAGCCCAAAGCCTCTATCTTGTCCCGCACGAACGCCCTTATTTTCAGCCAATCCTGTTCACTGGACAGGCGTGCCACTAGATCATTGTCATTGCCTTCGCGGCTCCATGCCGGCAACAAAAGCTTTAACGAAGTGCTGTAAGCGGTGTAGGGATAGCGGTCGCAACAAACCTCCAAACCGTCCCTCCTTGCTCTGTCGAGTGCCTGCAGCAAGAGGGCTGTTTTATGCCAGTTGCGTTTTTGACAGGCTTTAAAATGGGAGATTTGCACCCGGCACCCGACCGCAGCGCCGATGGCCAGGGCTTCGTCCAGCGCCTCTTCCACCCGCAGATCCTCATTGCGCAGGTGCGTGGCATAGACCGCGCCCTGATGCGCCACCTCTTTGCAGAGATCGATCAGTTCTCCGGTGGCGGCATACATGCCGGGCTTGTATTCCAGACCAGTGGAAAGGCCCAGAGCGCCCAGACCCAGATAGTCGCGCAAAATGGCGCGCATGGCGCCCAATTCTTTTTCGCTCGGCGCACGGTCATCCGACCCCATCACCGCTTCGCGCAAACTGCTGTGGCCCACCAACACGGCCACATTCAGGCAGACGCCGTATTTCTGCAGCTGTTCGAAATACCCGGCCAGATCGCGCCAGGATACCGCCATCTCGTATTGCCTTTGCAACGCCGCAATGGTATCTCTGGAACTCACCTCATCCAGGGGATAGGGAGAATCACCGCAGTTTCCACAGATCTCGGTGGTGACGCCCTGACGGATCTTGCTCTCGGCCTTTGGATTCGCCAGCAGCGCCACATCGCTATGCGTATGCACATCGATAAAACCGGGCGTGACCGCCATGCCGGCTGCATCGATCCGTCGATGACAGGAACGGCCGCTCAGATCACCCAGAGCTACGATGCGATCCCCGCGCACGCCGATGTCTATGACAGCGGGTTCATTCCCCAGCCCATCATACACCAGGCCATGAACGATGAGGAGATCGAATTCCTTACGTTCGCATCCCAGGACCACTGAGCTTGCCGCAGCAGCGGTCAGGGCCGAGGAGATAAATCGTCGCCGATTCATCAGGGTTGCACCTCAACGCGGAAAGCTTTGACCAGAATGCCGCTGCCCGCCACCTTTTCACCGCTGCGGAGATTCCTGCGCTCGCCGCGATGGACCGGAGTGCTGCGGCGAAGAGCGGTCTGCCGTTTCTGCAAAGCCTGAACCAACTTTTTGAAAGCCTGGATGTCTGTTTCGGAACCTCCATGCTCTGCTTTTTCCAGCAGCCAGTTCAGCTGCATCGGATTGTGTTGAGCAGCGAAAAGGTAGACGGTCGTCCTGCCGATATCCTGTTCATCGAACACCCGCCAGGGTGGATCAACTGGTGCACGCACGCTTTGGCCGGCCTGCACCTGGTTATCCATCTGGCCGGTCGCTGGAAAAAGACGCTCGATACGTCCCTGGCCGTTTTCCAGCACCATGATCAGATGGCAGGCATTAGCCGGTTGCATCTCCAACTGCAGGCGATCACCGACGCGTACAATCTCACCGTTCCTGACCTGTTTCGCCTGCCAGGAACCATCCGCCGATTTTGACTCAAAAGTCATTTGAAAGACATAGCTGGCCGGCACGGTCTTGGTCTTTTGCTCCTCCTGAACATCAGCGGTCAATTTAGACAGGTCGCCGCACTTGACACCTGCTTCGATCTGCACATGATAGCGCGGCGGGTCAGTCTCCATGGCATCGAT
>DAIQOA010000054.1:0-23641 GCA_036788095.1 bacterium
CGAAAGAGGCCTTGGCCAGTTCGGCCAGCCGCTCCACAGGCGCCTCCTCGGCGCTGAACGATTTGGGGATGTTGATCTCGCGCGTGAGACGATCCACGCGCGTGACAAACGCTTCGGCGGCCGCCAGCTCGCTGTCCACGGTAAAATCGGAGAGCTGACTGTAGAGGCGGCTGTAGGCGGTGATGCAGGAGGGCAGATTGAACTCGAGCACATGGGGGAGCAGCACGGCGCAGGCGCGGCCGTGGGGAATGTTGCAGAGCGCACCCAGCGCCGCGGCGATGCCATGGGCTGCGCCCAATCCCGAGTTAGCCAGGGCCATGCCGCTGAGCAGCGCGGCCAACTGCATGGCCTCCCGCGCCTCCGGATCGTCGGGGTGACGGACCGCAACGGCCAGATATTTGTCCACCAGTTTGATGCCATAGAGAGCCAGCGCCTGTGGAATGGGCTGCGCTTTGTTGGAGATAAAAGATTCGACCAGTTGGGTGAACGCGTCCATGCCGGTCTCTGCGGTTAAAGAGGCGGGCATGGTGTAGGTGAGTTCAGGGTCGAGCAGAGCGATGCGGCTGATCAGATAAGAGCTGCGCAGGCTTTTCTTGTACTTTTCCGCAACTCCCGAGATCACGGCGTTGTTGGTCACCTCGGCGCCGGTGCCGGCGGTGGTGGGCACTGCGATAAAGGGGATGCCGGGCCTGTCAATGCATAGCGAACCGACGCCTTCGAGATAATCAGCGACGCTGCCGGATTGAACGGCCATACCGGCCACGGCCTTGGCCGTATCGATGCTGCTGCCGCCGCCAAGTCCCACTATTACGTCCGGCATCAGGTCGCGCGCCAGGCTGGCGGCCTCATCCACCTCGGTCACAGTGGGTTCACCGGCCGGCAGAGTATGATCCACCACCTCCAGCTGGCGGCTTTTCATCGCCTGCTTGAGCCGTTCCATCCACTCGGATTCCTGCACAAACCGGCCCCGGCTGATCAGCAGCACGCGACGGCCGAAACGGCCGGCGATTTCCGGCAATTCGGCGATCTTGCCTCTGCCAAAGATGATCTCATGGGAGGTATAGAAACTAAAATCCATGCAATGCGCCTTTACTTTCTTTGCGGCCTGTCACGCCGCCGTTCACGCTAAACTACTCAAACGGCAAACGAAAATCAAGGATTTTATGGAGGGGGAACCGGCGGTACATCAGGCTTTTTTGCCCAGCAGGCGGATGGCTTCATACGCAGCGATCAGGGCCAGCCACAACGGCGTAAGCATCAACGGCGTCTCGGGCCAGAACAGGCCGATTTCAAAGGTCTTCCAGGAAAAAGGAAACAACCACAGATATCCGGTCTCGATATGGCGCTGAAAAAAATCGAGAAAGAAATGGAGGAAAACGCCGACGAGCAAATAGAGGCGCACGGGTTTGCGCAGCGGCTCGATAAAAAACTCGGCGGCCAGCAGACAGAAAAGTATCATGAAAATCGGCGTATGCACGGCCACGGTGTAAGGGTACAGATGCGGGTTAATGATGTAAAAGGGCCGCGTGATCAGATCCGGCAATATGGTTCCAAGATAAAAGATCACGCGGAACCGGTCAAAACGCGGCGAGCGGGTCAACGCGTAGGCGAATGCGCTGTGGGTGATCAGATCAGGCATCGTCCGCCTCCCGCCACTGCAGCGTGGACAGGTCAAACCGATAGCGGCGAAAAAAAAGAGCGAGGAACAGAATCACCGGCAACACCGAGACCCAGATCTTCCAGCGCCGGTGCAGCGCGATATGTTTTTCTTCAAGCTGCAGAGAGCCGGAGCGGTCAAAGACAGCGATCATGGAGATAAACTCGTTGGGCCGCACGCCGGTCGTATCGCCGATCACGGTCACGGTTCTATCCAGATAGCGCACGGTAAAGCGGTCGCTGAACACCTGTTGCACGATGGTCTCATTGGCCACCTCGATGCGCGCGCCATGATACTTTTCCGGTTCTGCCAGACACATGGCCAGGGTGAGAAAGGGATTATACTGGCGGCCATACCAGATCAATCCGGCCATCAGGGTTAAATAGAGGGCTATGCGGAAAAACCGGTTCATCGGGGCACGGTCCTGCCAAACACCTCCTGAATGACCTGCAGCAGCGAAGGATGGAACCGGCCGTTGGAAGCGACCACATTGCCGGTCCAGACCGGATCCGGACCGCCGGCGAAATCAGTGATCATGCCGCCGGCCTCGCGAATAATCACCGCGCCGGCAGCCACGTCCCAGGGCGACAGGCCTAGTTCCCAAAAGCCCTCATACCGTCCCGCTGCCAGCCAGGCGAAATCGAGAGCCACGGCGCCAACGCGGCGGATGCCGCTCATTCGCGCAACCAGTTTATGAAAAGAGAGCAGATACTCTTCGAGGTGTTCATGGGAGCGAAAGGGGAAACCGGTGGCCAACAGGGCGCGTTCAGGCTGGTCGATGGCGGAGACGTGAATCGGCTGATTGTTCATAAAGGCGCCACGCCCTTTTTCGGCCACGAACAGCTCTTTGCGCATGGGATCATAGATCACGCCCAGCACCATCTCCTGGTCCAGCTCCAGGCCGATGGAGATGGCGAACGCGGGCACGGAATGAATGAAATTGGTGGTGCCGTCCAACGGATCGATGATCCAGCGAAAGCCGCCGCGCTCGTCGCGATGAATCTCTTCGGCGAAAAAATGGTGCCTGGGAAAGGCGCGGCGGATGGTTTCAACGATGAGCGTCTCGGACTGCTTGTCCACCACGGTGACGTAATCGAACCGTTGCTTGGTGTCGATGTCCTTGTCCTGCAATTTTCCCAGATGGCGGCGCAGCAACACGCCGGCGGCCAACGCCGCTTTGACGGCGATCTCTTTTTCTTTGACCAGTGTTTTCACGTTTCTTCCATTTCGTTATTTCAGCTCGACGATGGTTACGCCCGAGTCGCCTTCGTTCCAGTTGCCGAGGCGCGACTGTTTGACCGCCGGATGGGCGCGCAGATACTCTTTGATGGCGCTGCGCAGTTTGCCCGCGCCCTTGCCGTGAATGATGCGCAATTCATGAAACCCGACCAGCAGCGCCTCGTCGAAAAACCGCTCCACGTTCTCCAGCGCTTCATCGGCGCGCTGACCGCGCAGGTCCAGCTCGGTTTTGAATCCCTCCGGCTTGTCCATCTGCACGCGCACAGACCCGGACCGACGCATTTCCGAGCGAGTGGCCGGCGTCAGTTCGTCAAAGGGCGCTCTCAATTTCAACCCATCGGCCTGGAGCAGCACCCTTCCCTGCTTATCTGGTTCAGAGATCAACACCGCCGGGCTGGCGATGCCTTTCCACAACACCAGGTCGCCCAGCTTAATTTCACCGCTGGGCGCGGCCGGCTCTTCGCGGGTCTGCTCGACGATTTTTTCCACCTGCGTCCGCTGTTCCGCCAGCGCCTGTTTGCCAGCGCGAATCGCCGCGGTCTCCGCCTGGCTGCTTTTAATCTCGCGAATGATCTGTTCGACGGTGCTGTTGGCGGAGGCCAGAATCTCCTGCGCCTCCTCTGCCGCCTTGCGTTTGAGCTGTTTCTCCTCCTTGCGCAGCGTCTCGGTGCGCTCGTGGTAGAGCTTGGCCAGTCCGCGGTATTCGGCCTCCTTGAGATCCGCCGCTTCCGCCAGTTTCTGATGCCGCTGAATCTTGGCCTCCAGCTCCAGGATCAATCCCTCCAGCCGGTCTTTTTGCTCGCCCACCAGGCTGCGTGATTCGGCGATCAGCTGCTCGGAAACGCCGATGCGCCGGGCGATCTCAAAGGCATAGCTGGACCCCGGAATGCCGATGCGAAAACGGTAAGTGGGCTTGAGCGTGGTCAGATCAAACTCCATGGAGGCGTTGGCGGTCTGGTCATTTTGATAGGCAAAAGTTTTGAGCACACTGTGATGGGTCGTGACCATGGATAGGGCGCCGGCGACGGTCAATTTTTTCAGCAGCGCGGTGGCCAGCGCCATGCCCTCCTCCGGATCGGTACCGGCGCCGATCTCGTCCACCAGCACCAGGCTCTGCCGACCGGCCTGCTCATCGATCTCTTTCAGAGACAACAGATGGGAGGAAAAGGTGGAGAGATCCGCTTCGATGGATTGCTGATCGCCGATCACGGCAAACACGCGATCGATGGAACCGATCTGAGACAGCGGCGATGCGGGAATGTGCAAACCGCTGCGCGCCATCAGCACCAGCAGGCCCACGGTCTTGAGCGCCACGGTTTTGCCGCCGGCGTTGGGGCCGCTGATGATCACGGTGTTATGCTCGCGGCCCAGTTCGATCTGCATGGGTGTGACCGCCGCGGCGCCCATGCGCAACAGCAGCAACGGATGCCGCGCCTGGGCGAGATAGATTAAAGTCTCCTCGACGATCTCAGGCTCCAGCGCCTGCAGCGTGCGCGAGAAGGCCGCTTTGGCATAGACCAGGTCCAGCCGGCCGAGCAGATAAAAATTGCTCTGCAGCACCTCTCGATGCGAGCGCGCCAGATCCGAAAGGCGGGCGAGGATGCGTTCGATCTCCTCCGCCTCCTGGCCTAACAGCTCGCGGACGCGGTTGTTGTCCTCCACGGTCTCGAACGGTTCGATAAAATAACTCAGGCCCGAGGCGGAACGGTCGTGGACCAGGCCCTGCACTTTGCGCTTGTATTCGTCCTTGATGACCAGCACCATGCGGCCGTTGCGCATGGTGATCAGATTTTCCTGCAGTACGCCCTGGCTGCTGAAGGACTTGACCATGCCTTCCATTTTACGGCGGGTGTTGGCCTGCGCGCGGATGATCTGCCGGCGGATGGAGGCGAGCGCTTCGCTGGCCTCATCACGGATGTCAAAGGAGTCTTCGTCGATGCAGCGGCTGATCTCTTTTTCTAATTTTTCCAGCGGCAACAACTCTGCGGTCAGAGCCTTCAGATGAGGGATCTTTTCCTCGCGGCCGGCAAAGTAACGGGACAGACGGCGGACCAATTGGCAGGTCTGGCCCACCGCCACCAGTGATTCAGCGGATAACGAACTGCCGATGACCGCCAGTTTTTTCAACACCGGCCGCAGATCCGGAAACGAGGAGAAGGGCACGGCTTGATCAAAATCCAGGATCGCACGCAACTCGGTGGTCTGTGCCAGGCTGGCGCGCAACGCTGGCACATCGTCCATGGGCCGGACGGCCAGGCAGAGTTCTGCGCCGAGAATCGAGTTGGCATGGCCTGCCAGCTTTTCCAGAACGCGATCGTATTCAAGTACTTGTAAAACGGTTTGCACGATAAAAATCCGAACTAGGCAGGTTTGACTGCAGTGGGCTCTTTGGCCGGGGCCGGTGCAGTGGGTTTGGTCTGTGGAACAAAATAAACGACGTTGCGCAGAATCACCTGGGCGAATTTTTTCATGTGCGGAAACAGGTTCGAACGATGCTCATAACTTTTCACCCGTTCGCCCAGCGGCATGATGGAAAGCGCCAACACAAAGATACTCACCAGAAAGGCGCCCTTGGCAAAACCGATGATCGCGCCCAGCAGTTTGTTGAACGAGTCGTGAGTTTTGGGATCCATGCCTTTTCTCAGACCGGCCAGCAGAATCTGCAGCAGCAGGCGGACCGCTAAAAGCACCGCGGCGTAGCCTAACACCGTGTAGGCCATCTCCGGCAGTTGCAGGTAATTCTCCAGTTTACGGGAGGCCCAGGCGCCGTAGCGCAAAGAAAGGATTGCAGCGACCAGCCAGCCGGTCATGCCGAGCAGTTCGCCGTACAATCCGTTCTGCGCCCCTTTGTAGACGAAAAAGACCAGCGCGATAAAGATGAGAACATCCAAGGCATTCATAATACCATCGTAAATGAGGCTGGAAGACCCAGCCGGTAAATTAAATGAAAAAAGTGAATAGGGCGCAGGCCTTATTCACTTTTTTCGATTTCAACCATCTGGTCCTAAAGACTCAACTTGTTCCGCACCAGATCCGTCACCATTTTGCCGTCGGCTCTCCCCTTGGTTTTAGGCACCACCAGCTGCATCACCTTGCCGAGATCTTTGACCGTCTGGGCGCCGCTTTCGGCCAACGCCTGTTGTACGATGGCTTCGATCTCTGCGTTGCTCAGGGGCGAAGGCAGATAGGCTTGAATCACCTCCAGCTCGGTCCTTTCCTTCGCCGCCAGATCGTCGCGAAGGGCGTTGGTAAAGGCCTCGATGGATTCCTTGCGTTTTTTAGCGGCATTGGTCAAGACCGCCAGCTCTTCCTCTTCGGACAGGGCGGCCCGTTTATTGATCTCAGCATCCTTGATCTGACCGCGAAGCAGACGAATGGTGGATAAACGTTCTTTATCCCCGCTTTTCATCGCCTCTTTCATATCGTCAGTCAGTCGTTCCAGAATGCTCATCAAATCCTCCGCACGGATGGTCGCGAAAAAATGAGGTTATCTTTCCATCATCTGCAGCTTGCGCATTTTGCGGCGAGCCTGATTGATTTTGCGCTTTTTACGCTCGCTGGGTTTTTCAAAATGCTGATGCTTTTTAATATCCGACATCAAACCCGCTTTTTCGCAAGCTTTGGTAAAACGACGCAGTGCTTTTTCAAACGTTTCGTTGTCACGTACCCGAACGCCCGGCATGAAAGATTCGACCTCCTTCCGTCTTCTGATAAAGGGATAAACTTAGCCTTGAAATTTACTAAATTTACCGCATAGATGCAAATAAATTCTCCGGTCAACCGGCTAATTTTTTTATTGTATTTGAACCAATTAGGCCTTAAAATGCTCTAATCAGGGCCTGGAGCGCCCCTTATTTGAGCAATCGGGAGGAGAGCCATGAAAAAAGCCTTTCTGTTTCTGGGTTTAACGGTGCTGATCCTGATCGTGGTGGCTGCCGCCTACCTGTACGTGAACCGGGCCAAGCTGGCCAACCTGATGATCGAAAAAAGCCTGCCGCAGGTGGAAAGTTTGATTCTCAAAGAGCTGCCGAGTTCGGTGTCCAAAGAACAGGTGCACGAAGATATCCAGAATCTGGCCGCCAAATTTCAGCAGGGCCGGTTGGATTCCGCACAAGTCCGCGAAATAGTCTGGGAGATCAAGGATGTGCTGCAGGATGAAAAGCTGGACTCTACCGAAGTCAAAGCGCTGTTGGAAAAACTGCACAAGCTCAGTCAATAATTCAAGCCGCTCCCATCGGCCGATTGATACAGGAGAACCTACACATGGCGATTGAAAAGATGAACAGAAGAGACTTTATCGGCGCCACCCTGGCAGCCGGTTTGACGGCCGCTCTGCCGGCAACCCCCCTTTTCAGCAAAACCCGCGCGGACAAAGCGAAATCCGCTCTAATTGTTTGGGGTGGATGGATGGGCCATGAGCCGGACAAATGCGCGGCGATCTTTGCCCCATGGCTGAAAGAGCAGGGATTTCAGGTCACGGTTTCCGAGACGCTGGATTCCTACACCGATGCAGAGTTCATGGCCTCTTTATCGGTCATCGTGCCGATCTGGACCATGGGCAAGATCAGCAAAGAGCAGGAGAAGGGATTGCTGGCTGCAGTAGCTGGAGGCGTCGGTATCGCCGGCCATCACGGCGGCATGGGCGACTCGTTTCGCGAGAACACCGAGTATCAGTTCATGTGCGGCGGCCAATGGGTGGCTCATCCCGGCGGTGTGATCGATTACGAGGTGAACATCAAAGACCATCGCGATCCGGTCACCAAAGGATTAAAAGATTTTAAAATGCATTCCGAGCAGTATTACATGCATGTGGATCCATCGAACAAGGTGTTGGCCACCACCCGGTTCAGCGGCGAACATGCCGCCTGGATCGAGGGCACGGTGATGCCGGTGGCGTGGAAGCGCATGTACGGCAAAGGCCGGGTGTTCTACAGCTCGCTGGGACATGTGGCCAAGGATTTCGATGTGCCGGAGGCGTTGGAAATTTCCAAGCGGGGAATTTTATGGGCTGCCGGCCGGGGATGATGCTGCCAGAGGAAAAACAGAACCCGGAGGCCGACCGACTCCTCACCACATCCCGACACGACCTCCGGGCTCCAACGCCCCCGTTCTCAGCTGGTCCAAGATAGCAGATTTCTCTTTGCCGATTGTTGACGCTGATCACGTATTGCGAGTCTGGAATGAAAAACTGGAATGCACTCTGGACCCCGGCCGAACAAAAGATCTTTGCCGGCCTGCATAGTCCGGCTTTAATTCAAGAGTATTTGGACAGCCTGGCCTACAGCACCGATTCTTTTTATCGCTGTCCGCGCCGGGTGCTGGCGGATGGCAAAGCCCACTGTTTCGACGGCGCACTGTTTGCCGCCGCGGCGCTGCGACGTCTCGGGTTTCCGCCGCTGATTATCGATCTGCTGGCCCATCGCGACGACGACCATCTGCTGGCGCTGTTCCGAGTGAACGGCTGCTGGGGGGCTGTGGCCAAGTCCAATTTCGTCGGTCTTCGCTTTCGCGAGCCGATCCACCGTTCTCTGCGCGAGTTGGTGTTGACCTATTTTCCCTCTTATTACAACATGGCCTATGAAAAGAGCCTGCGCGGTTATACCGCGCCGCTGCGGCTGGAGCGGTTCGATCATCTGGATTGGATGCAAAGCGATGAACATCTGGAGCAGCTCTCGGATGAACTGGATCTCGTGCGCTCGTATCCGCTGATGACCAGGGCCATGATCAAAAAGCTGAGTCGCGTGGACGAACGCACCTATCAAGCGGGGCAACTGGGCGCCGACCAGGCCGGCATCTATTGGCCGGAAAAATCTTGAACGCTGGTTCAATAGGCGGAGCAAAGGTGATGCCGGCATTCCGATTTCCCCTACCATGCACCGATGGCATAAAAAAACACACCCCCCTCCTCTGCATCCTGTTGCTGGCCGCGGTGCTCCGTTTCTGGGGGATCGGGTTCGGCCTGCCGCACGAACGCTGCCGTCCGGACGAGTTCACCATCGCGGTCACGGCTCTGGGCATGGGCGGCGGCGACCTCAATCCGCATTTTTTCAACTATCCCACGCTGTTCATCTATCTCTGTTTCGCGGGCTATGTGCTGTACTATCTCGCGGGCCATGTCTTGGGCGTTTTCCAGAACAGTCTGGACCTGGGCCTCGCCTTTTTCATCGATCCCTCGCCTTTTTATCTGATCAGCCGGACGCTCTCGGCCCTGGCCGGGGTAGGATCGATCTATGTGCTCTATGTTCTCTGCCGCCGTTTTTTCAACCAGCGCATCGCCGGACTGGCGGCGCTGCTGCTGGCCGTGGCGCCGCTGCACGTGCGCGATTCTCATTTCGGAGTGACCGATGTTTTCATGCTCCTGCTGACGCTCATCGCGCTTTACTATGTGCTGGCGTTCCATGAAAGCGGTACGGCAAAAGATGCAGGCCTTGCCGCGCTTTTCGCCGGCCTGGCGGCCTCGAGCAAATACACCGCGGCGCTGATCCTGGCGCCGCTGGCGCTGATCATCCTGCTGCAGCTGCGCGATGCACGCCGGCGCAGCGCTCTGCTGCGCATCGGCGGCCTGAGCCTGGTCGTGTTTGCTTTGGCGTTTTTTTTCACCTCGCCCTATGTGCTTTTGGATTTTACCAACTTTGGCAAGGATTATTCTTTTGAATCAGACCATCTGGCAAAAGGCCACCTAGGCATTTTGCTCGGTCGCGGCTGGCTCTACCACTTGCGCTTCTCGCTGTTTCATGGCCTGGGCGGACCGTTTCTTATCGCCGGGTTGACCGGACTCGTCCTGCTGGCCGTGAACAATCGCAGCATGGCTCCGGCGCTGCTCTGCTTTCCCCTGGTTTATTATCTGGCGATCGGCCGCGGCTATACGGTGTTCTGCCGCTACAGCCTGCCGTTGGCGCCGTTTCTGGCCATCGGCGCCGCTTATCTGATCGCCGAGGTGCGCCGCCGCTCTTTGCCGGCGGCCACGATCATCGCCGTGGCCGCCATCGTGCCGGCCATGACCGTCAGCATTCAGTCCGACTATCTTTTAACGCAAACGGACAGCCGGGTGCTGGCCACGGAATGGTTCAAAGAAAACGTCCACCGGCCGGCGTCGGTGCTGCACGCCTGTTCAATCTGGGGGGCGCCGCGGTTGGCGATGGAACCGATCGGCCTGGCCGTCGTGGACAGCCAGCGCGTACGCAACAACCCCGTGCTTGACCGGCTGAGACAGATGCGCCTCGACTATTTCAGCCGTCATCGTATTCCGGTCTACCGGCAGTTTTTGGACCAGGCCAAGCCGCCGGCCGTTTTTCCTCCACAGCAGCTGCCGGAATGGGTGATCGTGGAACAATCTGCGCTCACCAGCCAATTCACGCTTCGGCCGGAGACCGCGGCCATGCTGGCCGAGCGCTATCAGCTGCGCCACACCATTGTTGCGGCCGCGCTTCCGGAACGGCGGAATCATTATGATCAGCAGGACGCCTTTTATCTGCCGTTGCGGGGTTTTCATGGCGTAACCAGACCAGGCCCCAATCTGTCTATCTATCAGATCAAATCATGATCAACCTCATTGAAAAAACCATAGAACTGCTGGTGCCGCCGGGCAAGGAGAAGCAGCGATTGGATGTGTTCCTGACCAATCAGCTGCCCGGCATCACCCGGGCCAGGATCAAAACGCTGATCGACAGCGGCAAGGTGACGGTGAACGGCCTGGTCACCAAAGCCGGATATTCGATCCGTCCCGAAGAACGCATCGTGGTGCTGTTTCCCGCCTATGAGCCCACGAAGGTGGAGCCTGAGGATATTCCACTGGACATCCTCTATGAAGATGAGCATCTGCTGGTGGTCAACAAGCCGGCGGGCATGGTTGTGCATCCGGCCTTTGCCAATCTGCGCGGCACCCTGGTCAACGCGCTGCTGGCCCATTGTCGCAAGCTGTCCAGCGTGGGCGGCGAAAAACGACCAGGGCTGGTGCACCGTCTGGACAAGGACACCTCGGGCCTGCTGGTGGTGGCGAAAAACGACGTCAGCCATCTGGCGCTGTCCAAACAGCTGTCTGAGCGAAAAATGGAGCGAGAATACCGCGCCATTGTCTGGGGCCATGTGCAGAAAAAAACCGGCCGCATTGAAGGAGCCCTGCTGCGCAACCCCAAAGACCGGCTGCGCATGATGATCCACCCGGACGGCAAGCCGGCGGTAACCCATTATCAGGTGCTGAAAGAATATACGCTCACCAGCCATCTCCGTCTCAATCTGGAGACCGGCCGCACCCATCAGATTCGCGTGCACATGGCGTCCATCGGCCATCCGGTTTTCTCCGACGCCGTGTACGGCGGCCGCGCCAAGCAGCTGGCCGGGCTCAACCAGCACAACACCCAGCTCGGTCTGTTGTGGTTAAAACAATTTCCCCGCCAGATGCTGCACGCCCGCACCCTGGCTTTTGTCCATCCGGCCACGCGGGAGCTGGTGCGCTTTACCGCCCCTTTGCCCGAGGATATGCAGGAATTTCTCAGAGTGCTGGAAAAAGCCGTTTCACGCAACGGTGAGACCCCCGCGAATCACCTGACCTGATAAAAAGTGCAGATTTATTGAACATTTTACCTTTTTTTTCGTACATTCATTCAGAGTGAGCCCTGTTCAAGGAGGATTGATCATGAGCTTTTCCCTGCGCGCTCTCATCAGCCTGGCGGTTTTGCTGGGAACCGGTTTCGGGCAGGAGCAGAAAACGGTTTTTGAAGAGAGCTATCGTGTGCGCGACCGGCTAGAGTTTATCCTGCGCAGCGACGGCGGAGATGTGCAGATTTTCAGGAACGAACGCAATGAATGCTCGGTGCAAATCGTATACAAGGAGGCAACCTGCCGGCCCATCGTGGCCTATAATGAGCGGGATCGGACCCTGTCCATCGATGTCGATCACAAGAACTGGTCGATGTTTAAAAGCGGCGACATCAAACAATCAGACTATGCGCTGATTAAAATCGGTCTGCCTCACAAGCCGGATCTGGATCTGGACGTGGTTGTCAAAGCGGGCAAAGCCGATCTGCAGCTGGGCGATCTGCATGTGCGCACCCTGCGGATGAAAAGCTGGGCAGGGGAAACACGCCTGGACTTTGATCGCGAGAACCGCACGGAACTGACGACCTTTGACGTGAATTGCAAAGTGGGCAGGGTGAATCTAATGCATCTCGGCAATGCCCGTTTTCAGGAGGCGGACCTTACCGGCTCGGTGGGCGAGATGACGGTCGATTTCACCGGCAAAGAGATCAAACGGGCCATGGCCCGTCTCGACTGCAAGATGGGCAGCACCCTGGTGGTGGTGCCGGAGGAAGTGGCGGTCAAAATCAAAGTGGATAAATTTCTCTTTCTTTCCGGGGTGGATTATCCCAGCTGGTTCGAGCAACGGGGCAATTACTACTATTCGAAAAATTATGACGACAAGGACGAATCTCTGTACTTGATCGCCTCCACCGGCATCGGAGAATTCAAAGTGCGCGTGGCCTCATCCGATTAACGGAAAGCATGAGAGCGATCAAACACTCATCGGGAGGGAAAAATGGAAAGCAATCAGACAGCGCCGGCGTCGCCGATCAACATGGGGCGTTGGATCAGCGAAGGCTGGAATCTGGTGAACCAGGATCTGGGATTTTTCGCGGTCCTCACTCTGGTTTTCTTGATCATCACCATCGTGGCGGGCTCCACGGTGCTGGGCCTGGTCCTGTTGGGACCGCTGCAGGCGGGCTTTTTCTACATCCTGCTGCAAAAGTTGCAGGGCCGGGCGGTGACCATCGGCGATATCGGCCGTGGATTCGACGTGTTCATCCCGGCCATGTTGATGGGCATTCTGGTCGGCGCGTTTGAAGCGATCGGCTTTATGCTGTGCATTCTTCCCGGGTTTGTGGTGATGGCGTGGTACCTGTTCGCGCCGGCTTTTGTCATGGACAAGCGTATGGATTTTTGGCAGGCCATGGAGGCCAGCCGCACCCTGGTGCAGAAATATCTGTTCGAGTTTGTTCTTTTCATCATTGTGCAGATCATCATCATATTGTTGGGCCTGCTCTGCTGCGTGATCGGCGTGCTGGTGGCTCTGCCGGTGTGCATGGCTGCCACCGCCTGCGCCTATCGCGATCTGGTAGGCCTGGCGCCCACGGCGTGATCGCGGCGCCCTTGTGCGCCCCTACGGTTCGATGCCGGCTTGAAGGCCGTATAAAAAAAGCTCTGCGCAAATATGCAGAGCTTTTTTTATAACTCAGACCGGCAGGCGAATGAAAAGAGGCGCCGGCGGCTCTGTTGTCCAAAACCGCCCATTTCAAAATCATCTCGAACTGTTGTGCCGCGGTTTTGCAGCAGCTCGTCACTCTTCGGGCATAGAGTGGGCGATCTTTTTATACGCTTCTTCTACTTTGAACGGCTTGTAGGTCGGACTTGCGGGATTATGGCAGGACACACACTGGCTCTTGTCGCCTTTGCTGTAGCCCACCGCGCTGGCGTCCTGGGTTCCGGCGTGCAAGGCTCTCATCACTTTCATCTCTTTGTACAGCGAACCGGCGCCATGGCAGGTCTCGCAGCCGACGCCATCCGCCGGTTTGTAGGAGGCGGCTTTGGCGCTTGGCGGCGCGGAATGGCCGGTGACGTGGCATTTCAGACATTGAGGGGATTTCTGCGCATCCGCAATGCCTTTTTTTTTCGCGATGGCCCGCGACTCGGGGGAGGCCAGCGTGGTGTAGGCTGCGGCATGTTTCGAGGCCTTCCAGATCCCATAAGCGTCGCCCTTGGCCTTGCTCATATGGCACATTTTGCATTTGTCCACGCCGACATATTGCGGCGATTGTGCGGCCCGAATGATGACCACGGAGGATGCGGTCAGCATCAGTATGGCCAGAGAGATTCTTACGCGTTTCATCTGCTGCTCCTGTCAGAGTGATTCCATCAAAATAAAAAATAGGCAAATCGACAAATGAAAGCAAGCGTTTATTGCCGGTGATTGCCACGCGCTAAAGCGCGTGGGCAGATGATCCCGAAATTTTATTTGGGCTTTAGCCTAACCTATTTGGCTAAAGCCATAAATTATTATTATCAAGCCATCCACGAGCTAAAGCTCGTGGCAATTATGCTTCTTGCGAAAGAAGCAGACCTACCTCTAATACGGTATGTTCTCGAATGAAGTGAAACACGCTCCAGCGACAGGGTGCGGTATGTCGACTCATGATCGCCGGGCGGAACCCGCCCGACCGCGGATGTTGCCGCAGTTTTTTCGGCAACTCTTGGAGTCGTTTTTCTTTTCGTTGCCAAGTTTTCACACATCTCAGAACTTGGTGATGAAAAAAGCAAAAACAATATTCTCTTGACCTTGAATCACCGAATGACTAAGTTTGCTCAGGCCGCAGGCGGTTGTGGGTCTGCCACAAGCCTTTCCGCCGGTCAGCCGTTTCGCAGAGCCTAAAGCCGTCGCTTCATTCACCATTCACCGCATTCAATCACTCAGCAAGGGAAACAGGATGATAAAAAACCATTGGCTTTTCTTAGTCACCGCACTGAGCCTGGTGGTGATAAACTGCCGGCAATCGGCGGAGACCAGCGGTTCCGCTCGAGCCGCCTCCACCCCTGACGCCCGTATCATAGCCACGGTGCACAACTCTAACTTTGAACACGCCCACGACACTTATAACGGACTCTCCACCGCGAGCGACGGCAAGATCTATTATGTCCTCTGCTCGGAATTGATGGACATCGCCGGACAGATGTACTCCTACGATCCTGCCAATGGTCGGATCGAGCACCTGGCGGATCTGAGTGAGATCTGCAACGAAAAAGGGATGCGGGTGGTGGCCCAGGGCAAAAGCCACGTAAACTTTTGCGAGTATAACGGCAAACTTTATTTTGCCACTCATCTCGGTTACTATAGCATCATCGACGGCATGGAAAAGACCGGCATCCCCACGAACGGCTATCAACCCTACCGCGGCGGCCATTTCCTTTCCTACGACCTGAAAAGCAAAACCTTTGCGGATCTGGCGCTGGCGCCGCAGCAGGAGGGCATTCTCACCATGGAGATGGACACCCAGCGTGGGATGATCTACGGTCTCACCTGGCCCACGGGTCGGCTGCTGCGTTACGATGTGGCGAAAAAAACATTACAGGATCTCGGCCCGGCGACGGGCAAAGGGGAGAACGGCGTGGGAGCCGAATTTCGCGTGATCTGCCGGTCCATGGCCATCAATCCTGAAGACGGCGCGGTCTATTTCACCAATGCGGAGGGACAGATCAAACGGCTTAAAGCGGGTGAAGATATCGTCGAGATCATCGCCGGGGAGGATATGCGCAAAGAATATTTCGGCAGCTATGAGGTGTCCACGGCCGGAAGCATGGCGTACAACTGGCGCCAGGTTTTCTGGTATGGTACGGAAAAACAGATCTATGGCGTGCACGGCAACTCGGGCTACCTGTTCCGCTTTGATCCTGCGCTTGTGCGCCTGGAGGTGCTGCAACGACTCACCTCCCTTCCATCGCAACGATCGGGCATGAACGACCAATTCAGCTACGGTTATCTTGGGTTCAAGCTCGGGCCGGACGGCCGCACCATCTATTACCTCACCGGCGCGCCGATCTATGAGAACGGCAAACGGGTACTGGGCGCCGCCACCACGGCCAAAGGCGAGGCCAAAGGCCTTGAAGATCTGCATCTGATCACCTATGATATTCCGACGCAGACCTATCGCGACCATGGCGCTGTTTTCTATCCCGACGGCCAGCGGCCGTTGTATGTCAATTCCATTGCGATTGGCGGCGACGGCACAGTGTACACCCTGGCCCGAATCAAAGAAAACGGCAAGACCCGGACTGATCTGATCAGCTTCCCCGGGCCGTTTCGACGATAGACTGTAACACAACGCAGCAGGCAAAGCCGAAATAGGGAGAAACAGACCATGAAAGATGGCGACGGTTCAACGGACAGGAGCCCGGACCAGATAAAAAGCGGCCGGCATGAAATCCTCGGGTGGGTCCTCTGCCTTTTGTTGATGTTCGTCGCTGCCGCTTCAGCGCAGGTCAAAATCTTTATCGACACGGATCTCGAAGGGGTCAGCGGCGTGTTCAAATTTTCCCAGACGCGTGAAAAAGACACACCGGCGAATATTCAGGCATGCGAGTATTTCATGGGGGACCTGGCCGCAGTCATACGGGGTCTGCGCGACGGCGGCGCCACCGAGATCATCGTCAACGATGGTCATGGCACTCAGGCGATCCTGCCGCATCTGATGGAACCCGGCGCCAAGTACGTGACCGGTTTGCCGCGGCCCTTGGGCAACCGCTGGAATCTGGACGAGTCCTGCGCCGGCCTGGTGATGTTCGGCTATCACGCCATGAACGGCACGCCTGATGGAGTGCTGCACCACACCCAATCCTCTTTGGCGGAAAAAAAATTCTGGTATGACGGCATCGAGTGCGGCGAGCTGGTGCAGACCGCCGCAGTGGCCGGCCATTTCGGCGTTGCGCCCATTCTGGTCACCGGCGATGAGGCCACCTGCCGTGAGGCGGTCAGATTTCTAGGCAATGAGATCGTCACCGTGGCGACCAAGCAGGGGCTGGCGCGCGAGGCAGCAGTGCTCTATCCGTTTGCAGAGACGCGGCAGGCTTTGTACGAAGGCGCGAAAAAAGCCATGGCCGCCATACCCCGGTGCAAGCCTTTTGTTATGAAACCGCCCATTCAGGTGAAAATGCAATACCTTGAAAAGGATTCCGGCCAGCCCGAACCCAAGCTAAAGGTCAAAGAGTGGGTGGCGCAGGATGCCCTGCATCTGCTGGCGCCATAAACGATGGGGATGAACGGTGTTGGGGGGGGGTAAAAAAGCGATCGGGTCTATTCCTGCGCTCGGCCGCTCGCCTCGGCCTGCAATCGCTGGCGTTCCGCCACCTTGGCAAAGGGCCAGTACACCATCATCGCGATAACAATGGAGGCGACGCCCCAGGCCGCTGCGCGCCAGTCGCCGCCTGAAACCAGATAGTGGCCGATGATCGGCGGCGTGGTCCAGGGCACATTGACGAACGGCCGATTGATCAGATGCGCCTGCATGAGAAGAAACGAGCCGGTGGTGAGTATGAGGGCGTTGAGGATATAGGGGATCATAAAGATCGGATTGAGCACAATAGGAAAACCGAAAAAAATCGGCTCATTGATCTGAAAGATCTGCGTCGGCAGCGACAGTCGACTGACTTTGCGATACCCAGGTTCGCGCGAGTTCCACATCACCAGCGCCAGCGCAATGGTGGCGCCGGTGCCGCCGACATTGACAAACGCGGTGAAAAAACCATAGGCCGTGATATAGGGCAGGGGCTGGCCGGCCACCATGGCCTCGACGTTGGCGGTCAGATATTGCAGAAAAATGGGCGCCACGATGGCGTCCATGGCGTTATCGCCGTTGATGCCAACGGACCAGAGCAGCGTGACCAGAAAGGCGTACACCAGGATGCCGGGCAGCGTGTTCAGGGCAAAGATCAGCGGTTTGAAGCCGGTCTGCACCAGATGGTCGATATCCACGCCCAGAACAAAACGGATGATCCAGAACAGGGTGACGAGAAAAAACAGCGGCGTCAGCGAGACAAAGGACTCGTACACCACCGAGGGCACGTTCTCCGGCAGTTTGATGACCAGATTTTTATCGGAAAAATATTTCTGCAGCCGCACGCTGATCAGCGCGATGAGCACGGCGGTGAACAGCCCTTTGGAGCCCAGGCTGTCCATGGAAAAGGCGATCTCCTCCGCCGAATCCCCCACCTTGAGTTGAATCATGAGAAACACCAGCGTGGCCATGGTGGCGCTGACAATGGCCTCCTGTTTGAACTGCTTTCCCAGATCATAGGCAATGGCAAAACAGGCGAAAACCGACAGCAGACCAAAGGTGGCGGAAACCGGAATCTGCAGCAGCGGCAGATAGGGCGCCACGACTTTGTCCCAGCCGCTGACCGGCAGGTAGGAGATGATCATGAAAAGACCGCCGATGATGGTCAACGGCACCACGGAGACCATGCCGGCGCGAATAGCGGACAGATAGGTGTTCTCGCTCAAGGCCGTGAGCGGCGGCACGATGTATTGATTCAACCATTCGGTCAGTTTTTTCACAACAGCTCCCTCATTCGATCACAGGCCTTCTCCGCCGTCTGATCGCGGCAATCCTTTCTCTCTTCAGCTAAGAAAATAATCAATCGCCCTCTCAGAGTCAACGATAAGTTGCGCGGCAGACTTGCAGGCCGCGGCATCCCGGGATCGTCGTTGAGCGGCCGTTCAAAAGAGCAGCCGGCCAAGATAGGCGATCGACGTGCAGCTCCAGCCGTGCAGCGGCACAGCAGGATAGCGCTCCACCGGCAGATTCAGATTGCCCTCGATGACGTTGTATTTTTCCCAGAGCTTGCCGGTTGACCGGTAGAGGTCCAGCTGCAGACGCAGATATTTTTGCGCGATGCGTCGTGCGATCTCTGCATAGCCCCGCTCGATCAACGCCTCGCAGATGAGAATTTGAAAAGTCGGCCAACCACTGGGATAGTCCCATTGCAGATGGACGAACTCGGGATGCGGACTGGGATATTTTTCCATGGTCTGCACAAGGCCGTGGTCATGCTCAAAGCGGGACAGCTGCGCCACCAGCCTGTCCACTTGCTGCGGCGTGGCGATGTCCGCCCAGAGGGTCCAATAGGCGGCCAGCGACCAATAGGGAAGCCGCCGGCCGCTGGTGTACTGGTACTCGAAAAAGAACCCCTGCTCTTCGTCCCAGCACAGCTCACGGATCAGGGCGCTGCGACGATCGGCCTCCTGCTGCCAACGCTGCGCCTCGTCCTGCCGGCCGATCAGGCCGGCCATAACCGCCAGATTGCGCGCGTACCTGACCAGGACGCAGTTGGTCTGCAGCGGATTGCAGGCGCGGACATCGCCGGCATAGATGGCGGTGAAATCCATCACCTCCGCTTCGCTCGCCAGCTCCGGCCGCAGCGATTCATCAAGATCGTATGCAGCCGTCGGTGCGGCCAGTTCGGTCAGATCGCGGTTGGTGGCCAAGCCGTTGCGGGTTTGATGATGGTCCGCCAGCCAGTAACCCTGGAACTCTTGCTTCAACACCGGATAAGCCCGGCTGATCATATCGAGATCCCGCGTGTGCTTATAATAGAGCAGCACGCTGTCGCTGTGCAACGGCGTCTGCGACCGGCCGAGATAATAGGTGCGGTTAGCGGTGAGCACCATGCCATAGCGTTCAATTAAAAAGAGCTGATTCAGGATATGATGGCGGATGACCTCACAGCGGCCGTGAAGGGCCAACGCGCGATTGATGAAATAGGTGTCCCAGCAGTACATCTCTGGAAACGCCGCTTCCCCTCCGCCGGCGGTGATATAGGGAAACGGCAGATAAAGCAGAGTGGGAGGCTGCGGTTTGTTCATCTTGCGCTGCCGGTGCTCCTCGGTCGGAGACCAGATCTCATGACTTTTCGGATCCGCCAGGTCCTGTTCCCTGGCGGTGTGCAGTTCGCCGTCCCACCAGGTTTGAATGCGGCGATCCAAGGCCTGCCACTGTTCTTTCATTGTGCTCCTCTGCTCCTTCAAACGATCAGCTATTGAATTAATCAGGATTATGCCGTACATTGGACGACGGATAGCCCTTCGGCATGCGCTGCTGCGCTGATGCCAATAGCACCCTAGCCAGGCGTTGCCGTTCAGTCGGGTCAAACCTAACTATTCAGCGATTCAGAAGCAAGTATAATATCCATCAAGCAGACTGTTCCACCATCCTTTACTTCAAACTTGGGCTTGCCATGAAACCTTGCCTACTCGTTCTTTTGCTGCTAACCCAGATGTGCCTGGCGCACGATTACTATATCTCGAGCAACGGCAACGACCGGAATCCGGGGACGCGGAAAAAACCGTTCGCCACGCTGGAGCGCGCCCGGGATGCGATCAGAAAATATAAACAGGAAAAAGGTCATCCGTCGAACGGTTTTACCGTTTACCTCGGCAGCGGCGATTATCACCGGCAAACATCCTTTGAATTGGACGAGCGGGATTCCGGCAAATCCTCGGCGCCGGTCCGCTACACCGCGCTGCCGGGCGAACCGGTACGGCTCATCGGCGGCCTGCGCATCGATGCCAAACAGTTTGTTCCGGTCGCATCGCAGGACATTCGCAAGCGGTTCGATGCCGGGGTTCGCGACAAAATCCGGCAAGTCAACCTGGCCGGCCTCGGCATCACCCGGTACGGGGAACACCGGCAGTTCGGCCATGGCCTGCCGGTGGTCAACGCGCCGCTGGAGCTGTACATCGATCATCAGATTATGACGTTGGCCAGATATCCTAACCACGGCGGCATCGCCATCGGCGAGGTGATCGATCCCGGCTCTGTGCCGCGCATCGGCGACTATAGCGACCGCGGCGGAATTTTTCTCTACACCGATGACCGCCACGCCCGTTGGCTGCAGAATGAGGACATCTGGCTGCAGGGCGCCTTCAAATATGGATTTGCCGACGACAAGATCAAGGTCCGCTCCATCGACACGCTCACCCGGCGCATCTCTCTGACCAAGCCGCACATCTATGGCATCGGCAGCGGCGAAAATTTCAACCAATACGTGGCCATGAACCTGCTCGAGGAACTCGACAGCCCCGGCGAATGGTATCTCGACCGTGTCACCGGGCTGCTCTATCTCTACCCGCCGAGGGATCTATCGCAAGCGCTCATCGAAGTCTCCATGCTCGAGGAGCCGTTGCTCAGCCTGATCAACGCAGCGAACGTGATCATCAGCGGCCTGACCGTTGAAGTCACTCGCGGCCTGGGCATCTATATGGAGGCTGGGGAGAACAATCTGATCGCCGGCTGCACGGTGCGCAACACCGGAACCACCGGCATCCTCATCGGTCAGGGCGCTCGCCAGACCTTTCCCCATGCCACGGCGGACGATTATGAGGGAGTTCCGGTCTCCAAAGAGGTCGGCAGCTTTCAGGGCCATTATTATCACAACACCGTCTGGAACCGCAAATGCGGTAAAAACAATGGCGTGCTCAGCTGCGACGTGTATAACAACGGCTCGGGCGGCATCGTCATCGGCGGCGGCAGCAAAAAAGAGCTGATCCCGGGCGGCAATTTCGTCCGCAACTGCCGGATCCACGATTTCCAGCTGCGCAACAAAGCCCAGTGGGCGGGCATCAATGTGGACGGCTGCGGCAACCTGATCAGCCACAACGAAATCTATAACGCGGATCTCCAGGGCATTTTTGTGCGCGGCAACGATCACGTGTTCGAGTACAATCACATTCATCACGTGGCCATGAACTCTAACGACGCCTCAGCCTGGTACCTGGGCAGAGACCCCAGCGATCGCGGCAACATCATCCGCTACAATTTTATCCACCACGTCGGCCGCACCGACCGGCGCTGGATCATGGGCGTTTACTTTGACGACGCCTCTTGCGAAGCGCTGGTGGAAGGGAACGTATTCTTTCAGGCCGCCACCTACGGCACCGTGTACAGCAACGGCGGCCAAGATATCATAGTTCGCAACAACCTTTTCATCGACAACAACTATGGCCCGGCGCTGCTGATGAAATCCATGTGGTGGGATTTCGCGCTTGACCAATGGGACTATTTTTTCGGCGAGCGCGGCATCTATCGCATCCGCCTGACCCATTATCTCGATATTACCAAGCCGCCCTACAGCACGCGCTATCCGAACCTGGTGAACTGGCTTGACCTGAAAGAGGACGGAGAAACCTATGAGGGCATGTATCCGGCGAGAAATCTGATGGAGAACAATGTGCTGGTCAATTACGAAGAGTCCTTCCGCCTGGTCGGCATCCACGCACAGTTCGAGTTCAAAAACAACTATTTGACGAAAAAAGATCCGGGCTTTGTCGACGCTAAAAACATGAACTTTCAATTAAAGGACGATTCCATCGTCTATCAGCGAATACCGGGATTTAAAAAAATCCCGTTTGAAAGAATCGGCCTGTACAGCGATGCCTATCGAAAAAGCCTTGAGAACCAATAACGTTTGCTTTTGACTGCGCCACCCATTCATTTAACCCATGGAGAACTCTATGAAACCAACCAAACCTTTGCTTCCCCTTATTCTTTTTGCCGCTCTGCTTTCCGGTTGTTCCTGGTTCACCAGGCCGGCCAAAAACATTCAGCTGCTCACCCTGTTCAACGACCACATGGTTTTACAGCGGGACGTGGTGCTGCCGGTCTGGGGTAAAGCGAATGCCGGGGGCGTCGTCACGGTGGAGATCAAGGATCAGCGCAGACAAACGCAGGTTAAAGAGGACGGCTCCTGGATGGTCCGTCTGGATCCCCTGTCCGCCGGAGGGCCTTATCAATTGCGCGTGATCGGCGCGGACACCATTCGCTTCAACGATGTGATGGTGGGCGAGGTCTGGGTCTGTTCCGGCCAATCCAATATGGAGATGCCGCTTGCCGGCTGGGGGCAAGTGATCAACTATGAGCAGGAGATCCGCGACGCCCATTATCCGGATATCCGCCTGTTCCAGGTCAAGCACACGATCAGCCGGACGCCGCTGGATACCATCAGCTGCCCGGGGTGGAGCGCCTGCAGTCCGGAGACCATCCCGCAGTTCTCCGCGGTGGCCTATTTTTTCGGCCGCGAATTGTACAAAACGCTCGCTGTTCCGATCGGCCTGGTGCACACCTCCTGGGGCGGTACCGTGGCGGAAGCCTGGACCAGTGAGGCCGCGCTGAAAACCATGCCGTATTTTCAGGAGCGCATCGCGCAAATGGACTCGATGCGCATTCAATCGCTGGCTGAATACGAGTCCATCTTGAAGAGCCGTAAAGCCCAAGTCGCAGCCGGCGACAGCGGCTTCCAGGACGGCCGGCCGGTGTGGAATGAGGCGTCCTGCGATATATCCCAGTGGAAAACAATGAACCTTCCCGGCAAATGGGAAAATGCAGGATACCCGAAACTGGACGGTATCGTGTGGTTCAGCAAAGAGTTCACCCTTCCCCGCGAAATGGGGCAAACAACGTGGACCCTGCATCTTGGTCCGATCAATGATAACGATCTTACCTGGGTCAACGGCGTGGCGGTCGGTGGGCTGCAGGACGCCAACGCAGTCAGAGCCTACCCGATCCCGGCCGCGGCGATCAAACAAGGAGTCAACCGCATCGTGGTGCGCGTTGAGGATATCGGCGGCACCGGCGGTATTTGGGGCGAACCCAAACAGATGTACCTCGAGAGCGGCAAGGACGAAAAAATAGCGCTGGCCGGCGCCTGGCGCTATAAAATCGGATTCGATACCAACGTCCTTGGGCCCGAGCCGTCATCACCGAACAATCCCAATCAGCCGACGGTCCTGTACAACGCCATGCTGCGCCCGTTGATGCCCTTTGCCATACGCGGGGCCATCTGGTATCAGGGTGAAAGCAACGCCTCGCGCGCTTTTCAATACCGCACGCTGTTTCCGCTGATGATCCAGGACTGGCGGAAAAACTGGGGCCAGGGCGATTTTCCCTTTCTCTTTGTTCAACTGGCGAACTTTATGAAAGCACAGACCGAACCGACGGACGACAGCTGGGCGGAGCTCCGCGAAGCGCAACTGATGACCCTCTCCCTGCCCAACACCGGCATGGCTGCGGCCATAGACATCGGCGACGCGAAGGATATTCATCCCAAAAATAAACAGGAAGTGGGCAGACGGCTTGCCCTGAATGCGCTACGACTGGTTTACGACAAACCCGTCGAACACTCAGGTCCTCTCTACCGCGCGATGGCCGT
>DAIQOA010000055.1:0-23616 GCA_036788095.1 bacterium
GTTGATAGGCCACAGGTGTAAGCATGGTAACATGTTCAGCCGAGTGGTACTAATAGGCCGTGCGACTTAACCAAACTTTTTAACCGCAGCAGATAGTTTGATGCTGCGTTACCAATCGGTTGCAGCACATACAAATTGTTAAGAATTCCGGTGACCTTAGCGGAGGGGTCCCACCCGATCCCATTCCGAACTCGGAAGTTAAGCCCTCTAGCGCCGATGGTACTGCTCGGGAGACTGTGCGGGAGAGTAGGACGTTGCCGGGAATTTTTTTAGGCCCTGTGGAAAAATCCACAGGGCTTTTTTTTTGGTGCGCTGCGCCCTATCCGTGTTTCATCCCATCCAGAATCCTTTGCGGTGAGAGAGGCCCAACGTCTTGCGGCAATGGGGACAAAAGTAGATATAGCGTTTGCCGAACGTACTGCTCAAAGACCGGCGCTAGATCGTCTCCAGCCTCATTTCGCAATGTGGACAGATCGGCTGCTCTTCCTCTTTTTCAATACACTCGATCATAACATCTCCTTTTTACATGAATAGGTCCGCCCGATCCAGTGTGCGCTCCGCGTCGATAGCTCGAAAGTTGCTTGCGGCGGCCTTCCAACATCAACCCCGGTTTTCCTTTCAGACTTTACCTTGGAACCGCACCCCTCCATGGATTTTCTCGCCTTCACTCCTCATACACCCTGATCTCATAAAGCCGCGCCGAGGGAGCGCCCCAGGTGGACAAGATCTCTATCCTGATCTTTTCTGCGTTCATTCGCTTGAACCGATGAATGCGACGACGAAGATAGTTGTCCCGATATAGGCCGAGTTCCTGCCATGTTCCATTGCTTTCACACAACAAGCGATAATCCCGCACCGTCTCTTCGGGCGCGCGCCAATTCGGTAGATGAAGGTTGGCAAAAAGCCCCAGGTTGGTGTCAAAGGTCAGGTATACAGCGTTGAATGCAACTGTTCGGTTGAACTCCAACGTCGCGGATTGCGGCAAGGGTAAAGCCGGATGAGAAATCCACAGATGGGTCCACTCGTCCGGCCGAGTGACGCCGGAGAGGATGTTCTCCGGCTCATAGGGATGCTGCACCGGCTCTATCTTCAACGATGGATGCCACTGCTGATGCACGGCCTGTAAACGCTCCCAGGTGAGAAAAGGTTTAAGATAATGCCATTTGTTGAACGGCTTGTACAGCGGAACGGCGGCTGTGGGGGCGCTCTTTTCGCTGCCATACAGAATCACCTGGGGGTCGGCATCAACAGCCAACCAGTAGAGGCTGTGGGGACTGGTTTTCGCCGCCAGCCTGAAGGACACCCAGGCTTTTCCTCCCGCCGGCGCCTCCTCGCTGGCGCAGGCGACATCAGTCTCGTCTGCGAAATCACAGGTGCGCCGGCTGCGGCGCAGATGCACCGTGATCTGCGCCGGCTGCTCCGCTTGCACCATAAACGCTACACTTTCCACGCTGTCGCTGGAAACCGGAAACAGCACGCCCAGCGGAACATCCAGCCGGCGTGGCGTCGTCGGTTCAGGGAACAGCAGCGGAGACGTGCTGGTGGCAGTCACCCTGGCAGTCCGAGCCAGGTCTGCGGGGTCCTCGTTTTTGGCTGCCGGCACATAGTGATCGTCCTTGAGCAGCTGCTGTTTGAGCAGTTCGATCTTTTCAGGAAACACCTCGCGCGGCAGAATATGGTGGTGCTTGCATAACCAGGCGCAGGTGCCGACCGCCTGGCCCATGGCTGCGCAGGTGGCCATCAGACGCACGCTGCCCAGCGCGGTGTGCGTCACCGAAATATTCCGGCCGGCGAGAAACAGATTGTCGATGTCTTTTGCATACAGGCATCGCAGGGGGATGGAGTAGACCGGCACTTGGCGCAGGTCCATCAGAGAGGCGTCGCCGTAGGTCGGCTCGGGAAATTCCCCTTTGGCCAGAATCCCACCCGGCGTGTGCAGATCAAAATACCAGCCGCCATGGGCCACGCCGTCGGCGAACAGGTGGCCCTGCATCAGGTCGTTGCCGGTGAGAATATAATCGCCGACGATCCTTCGGCTTTCTCGCTTGCCGGGGATTTTTCCGATCCAGTCCAGTGCATAATGCGAGAACCCATGATCCTCTTTGTTTTTCAGATGGTCCCACACGCCGAGAACATGGCGCAATAACTCATCGCGGATTTGTTCATTGTCATGAATCGTATGAAACGGAAAGCCGACCTCGATCCACCAATAGCCGGGCAACCGTTGATGAAAACGTGTTTTTAAAATGGGACTGTCCGCCGCATAGCTCTCCGCCCAGGGCGGCGGATGGAACGGCACAGGTGAGCCCACGTCTCTGACGGCGAACAGGAGCGTGCTGCCCATAATACCTTGGTCGGCAGCCTCCGGCGCCCAGGCTTCTGCAAATTCCCCTTTGGCTTCGCGTCCCATGCGCCAGGCTGCGCCGGCGAGATAGGCGACCGTGCCGTCGCCGGTGGTATCGACGAACAAGTCGCCCCGGATCTCCCACTCGCGTTCGCTGGCCAACTGGCTGGCGCGAACCGAAACCACCCTGCCGCCGGCTTTGTTGACGCCACGAATGCTGGTGTTGAGAAAGAGAGAAAGAGAGGCTTCTCTGCGGCAGGCGTCGTAGAGCACCAGGTCCCAGACGTCGTTGATCATGCTCTCGCGGCGGCTGGTAAAGTTGTTGTAGCGCTCGGTGAGTAAAAGTTCTTCGATGATGCCGCTTTCCCGGGCCCAGGGGTTGCCGTTGGCTGCGCCTGCCAGGGGCACGCGGATCTCGCTGCTGCTGTTGCCGCCCAGCACCGGCCGGTCCTGGATCAATGCAGTTGTCAGTTTGAGCCGGCTGGCGGCTAGAGCGGCGCAGACGCCGGCCAATCCGCCCCCGCAGACGACGAGGTCAAAGGCCTCAGGGCAATCCGTCCGCGCGCTGCGGACGGCCAAAGTGGCTGCATCAGTTTCCATTTGATTTTGACCTGTTTTGCGTTGGTTTTGTCAGAATATAGCTTGACAGAATGCTGGTCGCTGCACCCACGGCAAAAGAGCCGGGTATGATCCAGAGAAAGGAGATCATCTGGCCAAAGATGACATCGGCAAATCCAATGCATATCGCGGTAGCGACAGATGCCATGGTACCGATTAAAACGGCATTTTCGTTTGCGCGCTGCACAAACAAGGCCATGAAAAAAGGCACAAACAACGGTGCGGTGAGAAGGTTGACGGTCTTGAACGTGACTTCAATCAGATTGCCCTTGACGTGGCCCATGATCAGACTGAGGCAAAGGGTTGCCAGGCCGATGACCAGCGAGATCGCCCGCGCCCAGTGCACCTGTGTCCGCTGCGAGGGCTTTATTTTATTAAAACGTAAAATGAAATCATTGATGACCACATGGCTGGATGAGTTGATGCCCGAGGAGAGGCTGGACATGGCTGCAGCGAGCAGTCCGGAAAAGACGAGGCCGGCGATGCCGACCGGAAGACCTTGGACGATAAACAGAGGCAGGAGCCAATCCGCCGCGTCGCTCAATGAACGGCCCGTCATGATGAGTTCCGGATGGGCTTGATAATAGGCCATGAGGGCGATTCCTAACGCAGCCAAAACCACATAGATCAACCCATTCGCGATCAAAGAGGTGAGCAGAGCGCGGCGCGCCGCAGCGCTGTCCCGTGTGGCCAGATAGCGTTGGATGGACATCTGATCCGAGCCGGCGGTGCAGACATATTGGCCGAACACCGTGATGACCATGGTCATAAAGCTCACCCTGGCCCGGGCATCGTAAAATTTCCACTCGGCCCAATGCTGCGGCCAATCGGCCGGCAGCAGAGCACGAACGCTGCCGAAATGATTCACAATAATGAGAATGGCTAAAAGCGTTCCGCCAAACATGATAAAGCTTTGCAGAACGTCTGTGACCACCACACCGCGTAAACCGCCGCAGGACGTATAGACGATGGTGAGAACCCCGATGGCCACGCTGACCCAGAAGGCGGTCTCCTCAGACCATCCCATGACTGGAACGATGATTTTTTCCGCCACCATAAAAATGATGACTGCCATCCAGATAAGGCGCATGATCAGAAAAAAAAGCGAGGCCAACGTACGGATTCTGACGCCCAGGCGCACCTCCAGCAACTCATAGGCGCTGGACACGTGAAATTTCATGATGTGCGGGATTAAAAACCACCCCACGGCCCAATAGACCAGGGGCAAGCAGGCGATTTTGCTCCACATCATTGGGCCATGTTTGATCATTTCACCGGGCATGGCCAGATAGGTTATGGCGCTGAACAGAGTGGCGAACAGGGAGAGTCCTACGCTCCAGGGTCGCATTCTGCGGCCGCCCAGCATATAATCGTCGACCGAATGGGTTCTGCGCTGGTAATAGGCGCCGACGGCGAGCAGGCCGGAAAGATACAAGGCGATCGCCAACCAGTCCCATCCGCTTTTCATTGCAGATTTTCCTATTCGTTCAATCTAATCGATGCCGTTCTGCCGGATCACTTGGCTGTACCATTTCGCCGAATCTTTGACGATACGCGCGCCGGTTGCAAAATCAACATAGTGAAGGCCGAATCGTTTGCTGAACCCTGAAGCCCATTCGAAATTGTCCATCAGGCTCCAGAGGAAATAACCGCGCACATCGACGCCGGCGGACAGAGCGTTGTACACTTCCCCCAGATAGCTCGACAGGTAGGCGATGCGCAAGGGGTCGTGCACCGCCCCTTTTTCGATCCCGTCCGGACAGGCGCAGCCGTTTTCCGTGATGACGATGGCCGGATGAGCATAGCGCGCATCGATCCAGTGCAGCAGTTTGCGAATTCCCCAGGGAACGATGGCCCAGCCCATCTCGGTTTTTTGCCAAGAGGGATCAATGGACAGCTGCACCTCCTGATCCTCGGACAATCCGCCGTTGCCATAGACCTCCTGGGTGATCTTGGCTCCCCGGCTGTCCTGCGCCAGCATGGTGGTATAGTGGTTCAGGCCGAAAAAATCCGCTGATCCTTTCAGCCAATCGCGTTCCCGGTCAGAAAAGACCGGCAGGCGTTCTTTTACCCTTTCGCGCATGACCTGGGGATAATCGCCTAAAAAGATGGGATCAGCGAACCAGCCGAGAAAAAACTCCAACGCCCTTTGCGCCGCATCCTGATCCGCAGGAGAATCCGTGCGCGGTTCGCGCCAGTCGCAATTGTTGGCAACTCCGATGCGGCCGTTTTGTCCGCGGTATTTGCTGCGATAGAGCTGGACCGCCTGTGCATGGCTGAGCAGTAGGTGATGAGCCGCCTGGTAGGGTTCCACGTTAGAGGTCCGACCTGGTGCAAACACCCCCTGACCGTAACCGAGAATGGCGGCGACCCATGGTTCGTTGAACGTGATCCAATTTTTTACCCGGTCGCCGAAATGCTCAAAGCAGAGATCGGCGTAGGCGCGAAACAGAGCCGGCATTTCGGGATTCAGCCAGCCGTCCTTTTCCAACTGCAGCGCCAGCGGCAGGTCCCAATGATAGAGCGTCACCCAGGGAATGATATCGTTGGCCAGCAGTTCATCGATCAACGCGGAATAAAAAGCGATCCCTTCGGCATTGGCTTGGCCATACCCCAGCGGTTGAATGCGCGGCCAGGCGATGGAGAAACGATAGGCCTGCAGCCCCATCGCCTTCATCAGCGCTACGTCCTCACGGAACCGGTGATAATGATCGCAAGCGATATCGCCGGTTTGCCCCTGATGGATCTTGCCGGGCGTGTGGCAAAAGGCATCCCAGATGGACAGCCCCTTGCCCCCCTGCAACCAGGCGCCTTCGATTTGGTAGCTGGAGGTAGCAGCCCCCCAGATAAAACGGTCGGGAAAATTTTTCATGGCCCTCTTCCTTTGTTGTCGCCATAATACGGTTTGCCGGATAAAATTGCAAGCGTTTTTATTACGCAAATCATTGCGTTTGGTGTTATAACAGGGAGTATATTTTAAGTTGGGTCGTCCCGGAGTTGGGTTGAATGAGATGGGTATCGCTTCCATGACGAGCGTCGGGTACTCATACTCTTATTCAAAGCATAAGCTAAGCAAATGGAGCTTTTGATGAATCGCAAATTCCTGATAGGATTAGCCCTTTTGACCATCTGGTTGATGTCGATCGGCGCCGCTGCGGCGGCCGGACAGGCGATCAAATTTGCAGATATATCCAAGACCAAAAAGGTTCAGGGATTATGGATCGGGGAGGCCCATCGGTACGGGCATGGCATCGCCTGTTCAGACATCAACCAGGATGGACTGCCTGATTTTTACGTGTCTAACGCCATGGAAGTGGACACATCGATCTCTTTTCCTGAGGTGTTTTATCTCAGCCAGTCCAACGCCGCTTATACGGAAGAGTCAAAAGATCGCCGGGTGGTCGACAGTTACGGTATTGGCAGCCATGGCGTTGTTTTTTTTGATTATGACAATGATGGCGATTTTGACCTGTTCAACGCCAATACCGGGGCGACCCCGGTTTGGCCGACGATCTATCATCGCCTATATCGCAACAACGGCAGCGGCGTTTTTGGCGACCTCTCCAAAACCGCCGGCGTTCAGGTGTTGCCGAGTTTCGCCCGCAGTGCTGCGGTGTTTGACGCCAATAACGACGGCTATATGGACATCTACACAGCCGGCGCCGACCCAACCACCTACGCGGCGACGCCTAACCATTTTTACATCAATAAGGGCAACGGCACTTTTACCATGGTCGACTTGGGGGCTAAGAATGTCAACAGCGCCGGATTCGGCCCCAACGGAGTGACAGCGGCCGATTACGATGAAGACGGGGATGTCGATATCTATGTCTCCATCGTGGATCGCATCCATCCCACCGCAACTCGTCCCGCCAACCAGTTTTTCGTCAAACAGGCGGATGGGAACTATGTCAATCAAGCCCAACAGCTCGGTGTGCTGGGATTGGGATGGAGCGACGGCGCGACCTTTGCCGATTATGACAATGACGGCGATCTGGATCTGTTCGTCTCCAGCAGCAACGATAAAGTGAGACGAAAGGTCTGTGTCTACCAAAATCAGGGGAACGGCGCCTTTGTCGACTTGACCGATGCGGTATCGATTCATCAACGCGGATTTACGCCGGTGCTGTTCGATGCGGACAACGACGGCGACCTTGACCTGCTCACGCCCTCCAACATCAAGGCGCAGGATCTGATGAGGTTGCACCTGAACGACGGCCAAGGCCATTTCAGTAAACAGGAAAGCACCGGCCTGGAGGTCGCCATCTATGATACCCGCGGCGCCAGCGTGGCGGATATCGATAACGACGGCGATCTGGACGTCTATCTGACCGATACCAACAAGATCGGCGGCGATCAGTATTATAACCGCCTGTTTCAGAACCAACTCGGCAACACGAATCGTTGGCTGAAAATCTACGGCCGCGGCCCCAAAGGAGATGCCGGCGCTTTCGGCAGCAAGCTCTGGGTTTTTGAAAAAGGGTATATGGATGACCTGACTCATCTCGTCGGCTACAAGCAGATCATCAGCACCTACGGATTCTGCTCTCAGGACGATCCGGTGCAGCATTTCGGCCTTGGACAACGCGATACGGTGGATGTCAAAATCATGTTGACCGACAGCACGGTGCTCAAGTACCCACGGACGGCCGGCAACCGCAAGATCACGTTCAGCAAGCCCGGGTCCATACGCATCCTTTCCGGCAACCATCAATCCGGCTCGCGCAATCAAACGCTGCTCCTTCCCTTGCGGGTGCAGGTACGAGATCAAAATGATCAACCCCTGGCGAGAACCGCGATCCGTTTCCAAACGACGGATGGGACGGTGTTCCCAGCTCAGCCGATGATGACCGATGCCTACGGCTATGCCCAAGTTAATTTTACCATGGGAACTCGTGCGGTCGTTCAAACCGTGGCGGTGACGGTTCCCAGTCTGCCCTACGTTCAGGCTGATTTTATCCTCCATCTGCAATCGACGCCGAATGAGATGCAGCTGACCGGACCGGTTCAGCGCAGCGGTCAAGCCGGCGCTGTGCTGATAGACTCTATCAAGGTTCGCATCCTGGATAAAGACCGTTTTGGCTATGCGGGTCTGCCGGTGACATTTGAATTATTGTCCGGAACCGGCTCGCTTTTGCCCGGCGATCAGGCCCGGCTGATTATCGAAACGAATGCCGATGGATATGCAGCGGCGGCTTGGAAATTGGGCAAGGCGGCCGGTGCGCTCGTTCAATCGATGCGGATCAGGGCGGAATATCTCGGCGCCGCTCTGTCAGGCTCTCCGGTCACATTGACCGCCGCGGTCGTTTTTCCCGATACGCTGCAATTAGCCAAACAGGACGGAGACCGACAGACCGGCCAGGCCGGCTTGATGCTGAGCAAGCCGCTCACGATTAAATTGAGCAGCACCACCGGCCTATCTGTTCCTCCGCTCCCCATTTGTTTCAAGGTTGTATCGGGAGGCGGCAAGGTGAATGATGCGGATTCTGCCTTCGTATCGATCGATGCGAACGGTCTGGCCTCGGTACCCTGGCGGCTGGGCTCTGATGTGCAAAAACCACAGAGCGTGCTTGCCTGGTTGCCGTCATCCCCGTCCCATCAGGTGACTTTTACTGCGCAGGCGACTCCTGTTCCCACGCAGCTTCACTACACTGGGGCGAGCGAACGGTATGGACAGGTGAACCGTTTATTGGACGATCCGGTCACCGTCCGCGTGACCGACGATCAGGAGCTTCCGGTTGCGGATTACGCGGTGCTGTTTACCATCGCAGACGGCGGCGGCAAGGTGAACGGCCGCGACAGCGTGCAGGTGCGGACCAATGCCGATGGCATCTCCTCCTGCACCTGGCTGCTCGGCCCCCAAAACGGCACGCGCAACAATCGGGTTGTGGTCGTTGCCGCTGGTCTGTCCGGCTCGCCGCTGAATCTGTATGCCAGTGCGGCGCCGGGACGCCCCTTCTCCTTATTGAAAATATCCGGAGACAGACAGAACTGCGGACCCTTTCGGCAGCCGCCGTTGCCCATGAGGGTACAAGTGACGGATTCGTTGTTGAATGGGATCGCCGGCCAGACTGTTCACTTTAGCATCATGCAGGGCGATGCGCTGATCTCCGGTTCGACGCAGACATCGCTTGCCACCGACAGCCTTGGATTTGCAGAGGTTCGCATCACCATGGGCTCTATTCCCGGTACAGTCCACATGAACGCTGCCTGTGCTTATGCCGGTCAGGCTTTGCAGAATTCCCCGGTCGTTTTTCAGGCCACGCTCTCCCCGGCCATTGCCAAAAGCCTGATTTATTCCGGACAGCCGAACCGTGTCGGCCGGGTGGGAGCGCTCTTCGCCGATCCTGTGGTCGTCCAGGTGATGGATGACGGTGGTTTTCCCGTCAAAGGATTCGAGGTGGTCTATCAGGTGATGCAGGGAGGCGGCAAAGTCAATGAGAAGGACAGTGTTCACGTCAATTCCGATGAACAGGGCGAGGTTCAAGCTTTTTGGCGTCTGGGACCGGTTAGCGGCTTGCTCAATAACCGGCTCAGGATCACCGCCGGTTCTCTGCAGGGATCACCGCTGGAGCTGCAGGCCACAGCGTCGGCCGGCCGGGCTTTCAAACTGACCAAGGTTGCCGGAGACGATCAGAGTGGCGGCCCGCGGTCGATTCCGCCCATTCCTCTGACGGTCTTGATCACCGATTCATTGCAAAACAAAATTGCGGGCCACCCGGTCCTGTTCCAGGTCATGCAGGGAGACGCCACTTTGAACGGCACCTCGTACCTCACCCTTTCGACCGACAGCAGCGGCCAGGCGCAGGCAGCCGTCAAATTCGGCGTCGGTCCGGGTGTGGTGAAAATTGAGGCATCCGCGCAGCACGACGGAAAAAGTTTATCCGGTTCACCGTTGATTTTTGACGCCACCGTCACCCCTGCGATCGCCACCCGGCTGGTCGTGCTGAACGCCGTCGAACTCTATGGCCAGGCCGGACGCGCGCTGCATGATTCCCTGGTCGCCCAGGTGACCGATGATTGGGGCACACCGATTGTCGAGCATTCGATCACCTTCAAGGTATTGGCCGGCAACGGCAAAGTGAACGGCAAGGACAGTGTGACCGTCCTAACCGATGGACAGGGTTGTGGACGCTGCTGTTGGCTGCTTGGCTCGCAATCAACCGCCCGTGCCAATGAGGTGTCGGTGAAGAGCGCCGGCCTTGCCGTTTCGCCTATTCACCTTTGGGCCACTGGATCGACGCCCAAGGCTTTTCATCTCAGCCTGGTATCGGGCAGTGGGCAGAGTGGAACGCCGCTTTCTGCTCTCCCCCAGTCTTTGCGAGTACAGGTGCTGGATTCACTTCGCTATCCGGTTGCCCAGCATCCTGTGACGTTTTCGCTTCAGCAAGGAGACGCCCACTTTCAATCTCACCCTTCGATCACCGCTGCGACGGATGCCGATGGCATCGCTGCAACAACCGTGACCTTGGGAGTGACGCCGGGCCTGATCCGTATTTCGGCAGAGGCGCGCACGGCCGGCGTCCCTTTGCAGGGGTCGCCCGTGGCCTTTGATGCCAATCTGGTTATGCCAGCTATCGATCGCCATTTTTCCCGCCTGATCGTGGACACGTGTGCGATCGCCAACGGCCGGGTGACGCTTCAGCTGTGGGCGATGCTGAGAGGTTCGCAGAATCAGCCGTTGCCCGGCTTGCAGGTGCGATTCCACTGCAGTGGAACGGCGAACTCGCTGATCCAATCCACGGAGGCTAGCACGGCCGAAGGCCTGGTCGTTGCCGGCTTGACCAGCACCAAAGCGGAGGTGAAAAAGATTTGGGCTCAGATTCTTTACAGCTCAGTTGTTCTGGACACCGTGCGTGCACGGTTCACCGCCGGACCGGCATCCGTACTCGGCAAAGTAAGCGGCGACGGCCAGAGCGGCCCTGTACGCCGCGGCCTGGCCTTGCCTTTGGTCGCTACAGTGACGGATTCGTTCGCCAATCCGGTGGTTGCGGTTCTGTCTCTGAATGAGACCTGGCCTGATGCCAGTCAACATGTGCTGGCAAATATCACCACAACACCGGAGGGTTTGGCGAGATTCAGCTGGACCATGAGCGGGTTGCCGGGGGAGCATTATCTGCGGGTATCCTGTGCTGATCTAGCCCCGGTGACTTTTAAGGCCAGAGCGACGCTGCGGGACGTCGGTGGAATGAAAATCATCCAAGGACAGGGGCAAGCAGGAAGACCGGGACAAAAGCTGGTCCAGCCGGTGGTGGTGCAAGTGCAGGACTCTTTTCAGGAACCGCTTCCCGGTGTTATTCTCCATTTTCAGGTGATCGGTGGCGGTGAGGTCTATCCCCACGCAAATGTCATTGCGGACTCACAGGGTCTGGCTGCGGTCAATTGGCGGTTGGGCTTAACGGGGGAACAAAAGCTGATCGCAACGGTCGAAAACCGGCAAGAACCAAATGTCGCAGTCAATGCAAGGCTGCTCGAAAATCATAGTCCAACACTTTCCTGCGTGCAGGACACAACGATTCATGAGGGGCAACAGCTGGTTCTGATGGTCAAAGGAAGCGATGCGGATCTTGATTCGCTGATTTTTGGCGGCGAACAACTTCCCGACAGCGCGTCCATCGACAGCGTGTCCGGACGATTCGTTTGGACCCCGGGCTATCGCAGCGCCGGCATCAGTAAAATGGTTTTCTGGGTGCGGGACTTTGGGGGCGGTAAAAATACAGCGACGGTGACGATCACCGTGCTTGATGTGCCGAGACCGCCGACCATTACCGCTTTTTCGCCGATGGACTCTGTTGTGCGAATGGACAAGCAGAACATCTCCTTTGCCATTACCGCTATTGACTTGGACGGCAATTATTTGTATTATACCTGGTGGATGAATGACGTACTAGTTGCAGCCTCGGGCACGGGATATCTTTTGCGCCATGGATCGGTTGTTTCCTTTCCGTCCCGTTTGGCGGTGCGAGTCAGCGATGGGCTCAACACCATCGAGCACAGCTGGACAGTGGATATGGCGAGCGGCGTGGCCGCCGCCGGTGCTCTGCCCACCGAATTCGCCTTGTTGCAGAATTATCCCAATCCCTTTAATCCGCACACCCGCATCGCCTTTACCTTGGCGCAGACGAGCCGGGTTCGATTGTGTTTGTACGACGACAGCGGCCGCCGGGTTCGGTTGCTCGAGGACCGGCTGTTCGCCGCCGGCCGGTATGAAGTGGAATGGGACGGTTGCGACGACGCAGGGGCGCCGGTGCCGTCAGGCCTTTTTCTCTGCACCATGATCGCCGGCCGTTATCAGTTCACCCGCAAGATGATTCTCATGAGATAAGGAGCAACCATGGAAACCGTTCAAACGTTCAAGGTGGAAAAATTGCAGGTGCAGGTCTATCAAAGCAAACTGGCGCTCGCGGATGCGGCCGCGGTGTGGGTGAGCGCCTTGCTGGACGAGGCGCTCCGTGAAAAAGAAAAGGCCAATCTGATTCTGGCCACCGGCGCCTCGCAGTTCGAGTTGGTCGAGAGCCTGAAGAAACAGGCGATCGAATGGAAGCGCATCACGGTTTTTCATCTGGATGAATACAAAGACATGTCCATCACCCATCCCGCCAGCTTTCGTAAATATTTAAAAGAGAGAATTCTCGATGAGGTGCAACCGGCGCAGGTGCATCTGCTCAACGGCGACAGTCCGGATGTGGAGGCGGAGTTGAAACGGTATGAATCCCTGCTGGCGGCGAGCGAAATCGATGCCGCCTGCATCGGCATCGGCGAGAACGGCCATATTGCGTTCAATGATCCAGCGGTGGCGGACTTTCATGATCCGCGATTGGTCAAAGTGGTGGATTTGGACGAAGCGTGCCGGCGGCAGCAGTTGGGAGAGGGGTGGTTTCCGACGTTGGCGGATGTGCCCACTCAGGCCCTGAGCCTGACGATCCCGGCCATCATGCGTTGTCGCGCCATCAGCTGCGTGGTGCCGGATCAGCGCAAGGCAGCGGCGGTGCGGGCGGCGCTGTACGGGCCCATCGAGACCGCCTGTCCGGCTTCGATCCTGCGCACCCATGGCCACACCAAGCTGTTTCTTGATTCACACTCCTCGAGCCTCATCCAGGTCCGCTGACGGCGGATAGGGCGATCCGGCCTTTTGCTCCAGGGCGGCGAGGATCAGCCGCGCCGCCTGAAGATGAGTAAAGTGCGCGGCGTTGATCACCAGGTCATAGTGATCCGGATCATTGGGATCGCGATTGAAATATTTTCTCACAAAGGCCAACCGCTCCTGATCCACTTTTTGGATGATGGCCTCCGCTTCCCGGGGAGTGATGGTGCGCCGTTGCGCCAGTCGCCGGCTGCGCCACTGGAGCGGCGCGCTGATCAGGACGCGCACACCCTGCTGCGGTTTAAGGACAAAGACGCTGCCCCGGCCGATGAGGATCGCCTGACCCTTTTCGGCGAACGCCGCCAGAACGGCCAGTAGATGCTTGCCGTACCGATCGATGTCCAAATGTCCGCTGCTCAATGCGGTCTGCAGCCAGGCTTCGATCTCGCCTTTTTTCTTCTCATCAAAGCTCTCTACCACCTGGCTGCGCACATGGGCGTTCTGTGCGATAAAATCCACCAACTCTCGGTCGTACACCGGCCAGTTGAGCAGACCGCCCAATGCCTGCGCCACGTCGTCTCCGCCTGCGCCGTGCATACGTGAAAAAGCCACGGACAAACCCGCCCACTCGGCCGGCAACCTCGTTTCCCCATCGCCCGCCTTTTCAGAATGACGCACCCGCCATATCGTTACCTGTTTGGCAGCATGCTTTTCCCAACGAATGGGATCAGACGTACGATCCAACATGAGGGCCTCCTTTCAAAAAGAAGATGGCTCGCTCAGGATAGCGTTAGGTTTTTGGTGAATAAGACGTCTTTGGCTACAGGTAAATGAACCGCCATGGTGGTGCCCTGTCCCACTTGGCTTTCCAGGGTCAGACGGCCGTTGTGTTGTTCGACGATGTCTTTGACAATGGGCAACCCGAGTCCGGTGCCCACGCCTTCAGATTTGGTGGTGAAAAACGGCAGGAATATTTTCTTGAGGTTTTCTTCGGCAATGCCGTGCCCGGTATCTTGAAACTCCATCAGCAGTTCCTCACCGTTCTTCTCCAGACGCGTGGTCAGCGTCAGACGGCCCCCGGGCTGCATGGCATGCGCGGCGTTGATCTCCAGATTGCGGATGACCTGTTCCAGCAGATTGCGGTCTCCGTAAATATAGACCCGCTCCTGGCTGTACTTTTTTTCCACCTTCATGTATTTGAGAACGCCGGTCAGCAGAAGGGTTTCGGTGGTCTCGTCCAGTACGGCGTTGACGTCCAGCGGTTCGAATCTAGGCTTGGTGGGCCGGCTGAGCGAGAGCAGATTTCGTCCATGCAGGGCCACCTTTTCCAGATTGGCGGCAAAGGTTTCAGCGATGGCTTTCACCTTTTCCGGTTGGTAGCTGCTCTGCTGCAGCAGCCGGGCGTGGATCAGCAGACCGCCCACCAGGTTGTTCAATTCATGGCCGATGCTGCCGGCGATTACGCCGAGGGTGGCCTGCTTTTCAGTGCGCAGCAGCTGCTCATGGGCTTTCTTGAGCTCGCTGATGTCTTTGTACATCAGGGTGACCGCCTCCACCTCATGCCGTTCGTTAAAGATCGGCGAGGCGGAGATGAGGACGTTTTTCGCCTCACCATTTTTGTCATGACGAAGCGCCTCCAGGCTTTTGATGGATTCGCCTTGCAGGACTTTGCGCGATAGACTCATGGCTTCTTTGCCCACGGTAATCCGGGCGATCAGCTCGTCGATCTGCCGGCCCAGCGCCTCCTCCTCCTCATAGCCGAATATCGTGCAGGCGCCTTTGTTCCACGACGTCACCCTGGAATCCGGCGCAATGGTGATAATAGCGTCCTCGGCGTTCTCCACAATGGAGCGGTACATCTGTTCGGATTCCCGAAGCTCCTGCATCATCTCCCAGACCAGGCTTTTCAGCTTTTCCGAGACCTCGCTGATTTTTTGGGCGAACTCGCTGGATTTGTATTCGTATCTTTTCATAGGTCCTCGGCGCGAACCGCGCCGTCATGGCAAAATTTATCAACTATTTTCAACCGTACCCTTCTGCACCGACGATGCATTTGCTCTAAACGCTGTTTTATGCCCTTCAGGGCCCAGACGAAAGCTCACTTTCCATGATTTCTCTTTTTTTCATAATTTTTTGACACCGCCATCCCCGTCCCCGCGGCCGGCTCTTGCCACCGCTCTGCTGGCTTAATGTAATCATTTTTAGCCTGATTTACAATCGTAAAAAGATCAGCATCCGCTTTCATATGAAGCAAAATATATTTGACTTTTTTGCAATTATTAACTAAACTGAATTGTACAGCCACTAGTCTGATCAAGGGTGAGGTATGGCAGCAGCGAACACATTTATTTTGAAAAAAGAGTGAAAGCACAGGCGCCCCGGGGCTCTGTGCTTTTTTCTTTTGATAAAGGAGGATCTATGGATTTTCTACACAAGCTGGGCATTGAAAAAACGAACTATGGCAGCAGTTCCGGCGCCGAATGGGGCCAAACAACGGACCAGGGCGCGCTGGATGTGATCTCTCCGGTAGACGGTCAAAAGATCGCCTCGGTGCATCTGGCCTCTGCGTCCGATTATAAACAGATCATGGACCGGGCGACGGCCGCGTTCGTTGACTGGCGCATGACGCCGGCGCCCAAGCGCGGTGAGATCGTGCGCCAGATCGGCCATAAACTGCGCGAGTACAAGGACCCCTTGGGCAGGCTGGTCACCTGTGAAATGGGAAAATCCCTGCAGGAAGGGTGGGGCGAAGTGCAGGAGATGATCGACATTTGCGATTTCAGCGTCGGTCAGTCCCGACAGCTATACGGCTTTACCATGCATTCGGAACGACCGCGGCATCGCATGTATGACCAATACCACCCGCTGGGCCCGGTGGCGGTCATCACCGCGTTCAACTTTCCGGTGGCGGTCTGGGCCTGGAACGCCATGATCGCCGCGGTCTGCGGCGATGTGGTGCTGTGGAAGCCCTCTTCCAAGACGCCGCTGTGCGCCATTGCGGTGCAGAAAATCGTCCAATCGGTGCTGGTGGAAAACCGGTTGCCCGAAGGGATCTTTAACCTGGTCATCGGCCGCGGAGCAACCCTCGGCGAACAGATACTGCAGGATCCCCGTATTCCGCTGGTCTCCCTGACCGGCTCCACCCGGGTCGGCCAGCACACCGCCCGCGTGGTGGCCGGACGGTTGGGGCGCACGATATTAGAGCTGGGCGGCAACAACGCCATCATCATAACGCCGGACGCAGACCTCAAGCTGGCGCTGCCGGCGATGGTCTTTGGCGCTGTGGGCACAGCCGGTCAACGATGCACCACCACCCGCCGGCTGATCATCCATGAAGCTGTCTACGATAAAGTGAAAACCGCCCTGCTCAAGGCCTACCGCGGTCTAGCCATCGGCACGCCCATGGAAGAAAAGCATCATATGGGTCCTCTGGTGGATCGGGAGGCCGTGCAGACCTTTGCGGAGGCGCTGGAGCAATGCAAGGCAGCCGGCGGCAAGATTCTCTTTGGCGGCGATGTGCTGCAGGGGCCGGGTTACGAATCCGGCTGTTATGTTTCGCCCGCTTTGGTGGAGGCGGAAAACCATTGGCCCATCGTGCAGGAGGAAACCTTTGCGCCCATCCTCTATCTGATCAAGTATCAGGGCGGCATCGAGGAGGCGATTAGGTTGCATAACGCGGTGCCGCAGGGATTGTCTTCTTCCATCTTTAGCACGAATCTGCGCGAGACCGAAGCGTTTCTGTCCCACGCCGGTTCGGATTGCGGCATTGCCAATGTCAACATCGGCACCTCCGGGGCGGAGATCGGCGGCGCCTTTGGCGGCGAAAAGGCCACCGGCGGCGGACGCGAGTCCGGCTCGGATGCCTGGAAAGCCTACATGCGGCGTCAGACCAACACCATCAACTGGTCCGACCAGCTGCCGCTGGCGCAGGGCATCCGCTTTGAGGTGTAAGACGTGGCCGTTCTGCCATTGGCGAGCCATGATGAATTTTTAAATTTTCTATAACCAGAAACAATCTCCTTTTGCGGCATCTGCAGATAGTAAAAGCAAGGGCGTCCGTTCATGGCGCAAAAGGCCGCAGGGGAATCGTCGGTCTGTTTTAACTCATGTCCAATCGATGGACGGCAATTCCGATTTGTAATGCCTGATCCCTGTCCGGCTATCGCAACGCTTGCAGCGAAGTTCACGGGGATGGTCACCCCTGTTCTTCATCTTTTTTCGCCTTAGCCAGCTGGTTGCGAAACTCGATGGCGTAAAAATCCAGCACGGTCAGGAAGAACGCGGCGATAATGGGCCCGATGAGGAAGCCCATCACTCCGAACATGGCGATGCCGCCGAGGGAGGAGAAAAAGATGAGCAGATCGTGCAAGCCGGTCTCGCGGCCCACCAGGATCGGCTGCAGCACGTTGTCGATATTGCCCACCAGCACGGCGGCGATGAGAAACAGCAGCACCCCCTGCCACACTTGTCCCGTAACCATCAGAACAAACGCCGCCGGATACATCACCAGCCAGGCGCCCACCATGGGGATCAAGGACAGGATCGCCATGATCACCCCCCAGAGGATCGGCGAGCGAATGCCGAAAATCCAAAACGTCAAGCCGCCGATGATGCCCTTGATTAAGCCGATGAGCATGGTGCCTTTGATGGTGCCGCGGGACACCGCCAGAAAACGGCGGATGAGCTGATCTTCGTACTCATTCGGCAGCGGGCTGAATTTTTTCACATAGGCGATGAGCCGGTCGCCGTCCTTGAAAAAATAGAACATGGCGAATAGGGTGAAAAACAGATTGGCGATAACGTTGAAGGTGCTCTTGGTCGCGGTGTTGATGACGCTGGCGATGAGGCTCGCGGCGCCTTTGAATACATCCTGCAGAGAGGCCTGCCAATCGATACGATCCAACCCCAACCGTTGCAGCAAGGGAATTCCACTCAACCGGCCGAGAAGGCCCTGATCCCCCTGCGCGATGATCTCTTTGACCTGAACCTCCGCCGAGTCGTAAAAGTCCAGCGCCTCCTCGGCGACGAGACTGCCGAGAAAGTACAGTGGAATCAGCAGCAGCAACAGCAGCAGCAGGCAGCACAGACCTGCGCTGATCCCTCTGCGGCCGCGCAACCGGCGCGACAGTTTTTCGAAAAAACCGTAGAACAATCCGCTGAAAACCGCGGCCAGAATAATCGGAATGAGGAACATGGAGATCATTTTAAAGAAAACCACTCCGATGAGAATCACGATGCTGAGAAGAAAATAGCGGCCGAAGCGGATCTCCTCGTTGGCGGGTTTGGGTTCCGGCCGGGCTTGCGGTTTGGCTTTGGTTTTACGGGTTGGTGCGGGCATCTTGTTCCTCCAGGGGTTCAGGCGGCGCTTATTTGTACGCTTTCTGCCAGGCCAGCATGGCGGCGCCGAGCACGGCTGAATCATCCTTCAGTTCAGCGGCGACGATGCGCACGTTGCGCAGGGCGATCTTGAACACGTTCTGCGCAGCCGTCTGTTCCACCAGCCGCACATAGGGTTCGCCGATGGCCTCGACCACGCCGCCGCCGATCACCACCACCTCGGGATTGAATATGTTAAGCAGAGAGGCTACGCCATAGCCGACGTAGCGGGCGCTTTTTTCCACCGCCGCCACCACCGCTGCATCGCCGGCGGCAAAGGCTTCACTCAGCCGTTTGCTGCGCAGCGGCGCGTCGGGTTTTTCCACGTTGTCGAAAATAGCGGCCGCCGCACCGCCGGCCACCGCCGCACGGATCTCCCGTTCGATGGCTAAACGGCTGGCGAACGCCTCCAGACAGCCCCGTGTGCCGCAGCCGCACATCGGGCCCTCGGGGTTCATGATCATGTGACCCAGTTCGCCTGCGTTCTCGTTAAAGCCGTGCAACAATTTACCGTTGATGATCACGCCGCCGCCGATGCCGGTGCCGATGAACAAGCCCACCATATCGCGGCAGCCGTGGCCGGCGCCATAGGCGAATTCGCCCAGCAACCCGACATTGCCGTCGTTGTCGATGGCCACCGGCCGTTTGAGCAGATTCTTCAGACTGGCCTTGAGCGGCGCGTCCTTCCAGCCGAGGTTCGGAGTCTCGATGATCGTGCCCCGTTTCAGGTCCAGGGGACCGGGCGATCCCACGCCCACTGCGATCACCTCGTCAAAGTTTACCTCCGCCTCAGCCACCGCCTCCTTGACACAGACCGCCATGCGCTCCACGGTGGTCTCAAATCCCAGCTCGGCCTTGGTGCGCTTTCGGCCTACACCGAGAATGCGCCCCTTGTGATCCACAACGGCTGCGTAGATCTTGGTGCCGCCGAGATCGATGCCGACGACGTATTCCTGCTTTTTGGGTGACATGGCTTCAGTCCCTTGCTTGTAGGCTTGATTGCGAACAGAACATGTGATAGATTTTATCCAGCATGATCATTTTGGTCTTTTGCATCTCTTCTTTGGAGCGGCACGGAATCTGTCCTGCTGCCGCTCCTGGATGTCCGCTGCCGATGTTGAGCTTTCTCATGATGTCGCCCAGATCCTTGCCCTGATCGGGCGTCACGTTCAGGCTCAGAGACATGGAAAGCGCCAGGTCGTTGGTCTTGACATCCTGATTGAATAGGTTCTTCACCTCCAGCACGGCCAGGGCCTTCGGATGCAGCAGATAGGCCAAATGCTTCAGCACATTGGGCCTGCGCTTGTGCCGCGTCAGATCCAAAATGATCAGCGCCTGCGCCTCATCCTGCTCCAGAAAGGAGATATCCTGGCGCACCCGCTCCAGCATCTGCTCTTCTTCCTGCAGAAACGCTTTGTACCGCTTTTGGATCGACGGGGTTTCGCTGACCTGATCCAAGGGGCGTTCTTTGAGCAGGCCGATCACGCTGCGAAGGAATTGGCGCTTGGCCTCCTGATCCTCGCTCTGCAGCTTGATGGCGCTGTCGATGACCTTGCCCGGCGTCGGGGTGCGCCAATCGGCAATGCTTCGATAGGCAAACGCGTCGATGACATCGGCCTCGTCCACCATGGCGATGAAATGAGGCGGCAGGTTGTGGTCGAGAAAATATTCATAAACCACCCGCGCACAAGAGTTGCGGACGCTGAATCGTCCGGCCACGGACGCGGGATCGATGTTGCGATAGCGCAGCTCTTCCAGATTGCCCTCGTGATGATCGAACCACATGCCGCACTCTAACGGATAGGGGAGATCGCAGACCACGTCCTCTGCGGTGATCGAGATGCGCGCCTCAGAGACCGCGCGCGGCCCGGTGAAAACGATATATTGGATGTTCAGACAATGCGAACAGATCGCTGCACTGACCAGACCGTCAAAATCATTGTGGGTGATGATCCGCTGCATTATTTTTTTTCTCCGGAGCCCGTAAGCGGGCTCCCTGGGGGTTATCAGCCAGAAGGGCGAACCGGTCGGTGAGTTTGGCTTTTCCCATTCCAGGCCTCGGTTATTTGATAAGGTAGGTCACCCCTGGCTGCAGCGCTTCAGCGATGCCCAGCCCGACAAAGCCGGTGGTGATGGGCAGTTCATTCACGCCAAAAGCCTTTCGGTTATTTTCTTCCAGAAAGTAGCGCAGGTTGCGGTACAAAGCATTGGCGACGCGACGGTCGGACGCCACCGCTGATTCATGCCAAACCAGCAGCGTCAGCACCCCCTGGCTGCGCTGTTGATCCTCGCTGCGCATAGGGCCCCAAACGCCCCGGCGTTCCTGCCGATTCAATAGCCATTGCAGGCTGCGCTGCATCACCTGCACGATCTCGTCGCGCAGGCTGCTGTCCTCGCTGCGCCGGTACACGCTGACCAGTCCCTCGCTCACATAACTCATGGTGTCCAAAGGCCACTGCGTGAGCACACGGTTGTGCAAGCGGTAGGGTATTTCTCCGTCCGGCATTCGGCTTTTCAACAACCATCGGGCCGCCTGCTCTGCAATGGCGAGGTACTCTTTATTGCCCGTGAGCTCGAACCAGGCTGAAAAGAACGCAGCGCCGGTGACGCTGGTGGCGATGGTGTATGGCGCGGTGGACAATTGGCCGCGATAATATCCGCAGCCCACGGCGCCGGCGTCGTCGCCGTCCGTGAGGATCCAACCGGGTGAACCGCCGCGGTTTTTTTCCTGCGGATCGTTTTGGCAGCCCAAGCGGACAAAATCCGCATACCGCTGCAAAGCGGTGAGATAGGCGCAGCGCTGTTCGCCCTGTGCATAACGCACAGCGCCGGCCAGCGCCGTGGCGCTGGTGCCGGCATCGCCTAGATAGATATTACCCTCAGGCGATAGGTCGCCCCAGTAGCCGACGGTATCGCCGCGGGCCGAAATCGTGATCTGCTGCAAGCCCGCCAGATGGTCGAACCAGGCAAGGGCGTGGGTCTTGTAGCGCTCCTCCCGGGTCAGATCATACAGGGCCAGCAGCACACGCCCCAGATTGCTGTTGGTGAAAATCGATGCGCGGCGGGGGTCCTGTACCTTTAATGTACCGCTGCCAATCTCCGCGGCAATCGTCCACTCACCGATCTCACGCAGCACGCCCAGCCATTGCGCACGTTCATCGGCATCGCCCACGATGGCTTCCTGCGCCGGGAGTGCGCCTGCCAGCAACGCCAGAAAAAGTCCGATCTATGCAAACATCAGAGCCGCCGTTCTGCCGGAAGAGTTCGACGAAGAAATTTCAACAATCAAAGTTTAGTAAAATCATCATACAATGTCAAGAGAATACTGTGGGGGAAATGTGTCGGACGCGTTGTGGTGAATCCTTTTCCGCTATTTCGCATCTAATCTGCATGATAAACGAACAGCTAAAGCAGTTTGGCGACCTTGCGTTGCGCATCCGCGCCTGCCGGAGCCGTGAGGTGGCGCTGATGCTGAGCCAGCAGATTTATGTCGAGTTCGGCAAAACCTGCAAAAGCCCCATGGCTCGAAATCTGCTGCGGCAAAACATGAACGACCTCATTCGTCGGACATTTGACAAGAGTGGCCATAACCGATTTCTGGAGGATGCATGAAAAAGATCGCCTGGACCCTGATGCTGGCGCTGTTTACCATCACCGCCTGCGGACAGAAAGAGAACGCCTCGGCCAAAGCCGGCGAGGCTAAAATAAAATTGCAGACCATGGAAGGCAAAACCGTGACCCTGGATGACTTTCGCGGCAAGGTGGTGATCGTCGACATCTGGGACACCTGGTGCCCACCGTGCCGCATGGAGATCCCGCACTTTATCGATCTCTATAAAACCTATAAGGGCAAGGGACTGGAGATCATCGGCGCCGCCATCGGACGCGAAGGCAAGGACGCGGTAGTCAAGTTCATCAAGGACAACGGCGTGAACTATATCAATGTGCAGGCGACCGAAGAGCTGCTCAGGACCTATGGTCCGATTCAGGGCATTCCCACCACCCTGGTGCTCGATAAAAAAGGCGGCGTGTACAAAAAGTATGTGGGCTATCAGGATCGTTCCGTGTTTGAGAACGATATTCAGACATTGCTGAAAAAATAATCGCCGGCGAGAAAAAATATGCGAGTAGAGATCAAACGCAATCAAGGCTTGACATTGACCGCCACCGCCGACTCACGGCATCCGGTGATCATGGATGCCGCCGGCGCGACGGGGGGCAACGATGAAGGCCCGCGACCGATGGAGCTGGTGCTGATGGGCCTGGGCGGATGCACCGCCATGGACGTGCTCACCATCCTGCAAAAAAAAAGAATCGAGTTGGATGACTTTGAAATGCACCTTGAGGCCCAACGCAACGAGGAGCATCCCAAAGTGTTCACCGGCATCCGTATCCAGTTCGTCTTTTATGGGCACGCCATCCCGCGGGAGGCCGTGGAAAAGGCCATCGAACTTTCAGAGACCAAGTACTGCTCTGTTTCCGCCATGCTCAATAAAACCGCTAGGATTACCACCGAGTTTGAGATCAGAGGACCAAAGGCAGAAAGGCCACGCCATGAGTGAATCGGTCATTGTGATCACCGATGCCGCTTTTAACGCCGAGGTGTTACAGTCGGATAAGCCGGTGCTGGTGGATTTTTGGGCGGAATGGTGCATGCCCTGCCGGTTTGTGGCGCCGGTGGTGGAAAGCGTGGCCCAAGAGTTTGCCGAGAGGATCAAGGTGGGCAAAGTCAATGTGGACGACCATCCCACGGTTGCCGAGGAGTATCGCATCAGCAGCATTCCAGCGCTGCTGTTGTTCAAGGACGGCCGCATCGTTGAAACCATTGTCGGCGCCGTGCCCAGAGAACAGATTGTCAAAATTCTTAACAAACATCTGACGACCGCCGGTTCGTGACCGGCGGATTGTGATCACGAGCCTGAACCCCCTGAGAAGCACTTTTTCTCAGGGGGTTTTTGTATGGATGGCTAAGCACCGTCCGCTGCCGCCGGTTCCGGCGGCGACGAAAACCTTGTAAATATGCTATTTCTTCTGTATATTAGCCGAATGATTCATCATCGATGAAACGACCTGTCGAACCTTTCAGGATCAATCCCTGGCTATCGAAGAGCTGGATAAAATTAAGGCCGGCGAAAAAGAGCTGGTGGCCGCCGCCGTCGCCGGCGATCAGAAAGCGCTGGCGCAGATCGTCAAA
>DAIQOA010000056.1:0-23450 GCA_036788095.1 bacterium
ACCATCATCATTCCCGGTTATGTGGCTCAGATCAGCGGTGAGTTGGAAGAGAGCATGCCCGGCTGGCAAGCGCTGGTCGGCCCGCAGGAGGCGGCTGACCTGGAGAGTTTTATCAAAGCAAAATTGAACTGACCGAGCCAAAACAGAGGTCGGCGCCCCTATGCCTGTGATCACGTTTCAACCCGGCGGACAGACCATCGATTTGCCCAGAGGCAGCGATCTGCTCGAAGCGGCCCGGCAGGCCGGTGTGGAAATCGATTTTCCCTGTGGCGGCAAAGGGACCTGCGGAAAATGCATCGTCCGCATCGTCAGCGGCGATGTCGATTCAAACAGTCTGGGCGTTCTGTCGGCTTCAACCGTTTCCGAAGGGTACGTGCTCGCCTGCCGCAGTAAAATCCTCGACACACCGGTGACGGTTGAAGTGCAAAAACCGATCGGCCGTGAGGGCGGCAAATTCAGCGACGAGCTGGACGAAATTCAACTGATCCGTCACGAGCTGTTGCCGGAGGACTATCAGTTCGATCCCTTGGCGCTCAAGTGGGTCCTTCAGGTTCCACCGCCGCAAGCCGACCACGGGCTTTCCGATATCGAACGCCTGACCCGTACCATTCAAAAGGAATGGGGGAAAACAGAGGTAGTCTATTCGCTGGCCGTATTGCGTTCTGCAGCGGATTCGCTGCGTCAGGAAAACGGCCAGGTCACCATCACTTTGATCCGCACCCCACAGCAAAACCACATCATCGACCTTGAACCAGGCGATCGCACCACCCGGCATTACGGCATCTCCGTCGATGTCGGCACGACGACGGTCGCGGTACAACTGGTTTTCCTGCCCCTGGCTAAAATTATCGCCACGCGCACCGCTTACAACGACCAGATCGAATGCGGGCTGGACGTGATCAGCCGCATCAATTATGCGCAAAAACCGGGGCATCTTCAGGAATTGCGGTGGCGGGTTTTGCGCACCATCAATCGGCTGATCAAGCAGGTGTGCGGCGGCCATGAGGTGCGGCCGAATGAAATCTGCAACGGCGTGATCGCCGGCAATACCACCATGGTCCATCTGCTGTTGGGCCTGAATCCCGAGTACATCCGTTTGGAACCCTACACGCCGACCTTGCTGGAGGCGCCTTATCTCACCGCCGAGCAGGTTGGCATCGAGATCAATCCGCAATCCTGGATCTATATTTCACCGTGTGTGGGAAGCTATGTGGGCGGCGACATCACCTCCGGACTTTTGTGCACCGATCTGGCCACGCCCACCGACCAGGTCCATCTTTTTATCGATGTGGGCACCAACGGCGAGTTGGTGATCGGCAACCAGGATTTTCTCCTGACCTGCGCCTGTTCCGCCGGCCCGGCTTTTGAAGGCGGCGGCATCGATCACGGCATGCGCGCGGCGGTGGGCGCCATCGAGCGGGTGGAAATCGACGCGGCGAGCGGACAGGCGGTCTGCCAGGTGATCGGCAACGTGCGGCCGCGAGGGATTTGCGGCTCCGGCATGATTTCGTTGCTCGCCAATCTCTTCCTCAGCGGCTGGATCGATGCGGCGGGCAAACTCGAGCGCTCCCGTCCATCGCCGGTCATCGATACCAGCGAGCGGATCGCCCGCTACATCATCGTTCCCCCTGAACAGAGCGCCACCGGCAAGGCGATCACGCTCAGCGAAATCGATATCGACAATATCATCCGCGCCAAAGCCGCCATCTATTCCGCCTGCGCTCTTTTGTTAGATAAAGCCGGGCTGAAATTCAGCGACCTGCAGAGCATCTATATCGCCGGCGGCTTCGGCCGCTTTCTCGACATCGAAAAGGCCATGATCATCGGGTTGGTGCCCGATCTGCCGCGGGAAAAATATCGTTACATCGGCAATTCATCGCTGATGGGCGCTTATATGGTGTTGGTGTCGCAGCAATTCCGGCAACACCAACTCGATCTGGCGAGAAGAATGACCTATATCGATTTAAGCGCTGAAGTCGATTACATGAATCACTACACCGGCGCGCTGTTTTTACCCCATACGGAGCGCAGCGCTTTCCCGACCGTGCACGCCTTGCTGGCATCAGCAGGCGACAGATCATACCATGGAGGGCGCTCATGAGCCAAGAGAGCGGACAAGCAAAAGCCCTTGAGCTTGCCATTGAACGGCTAGCCAGCCGCGATTTGGACGCCGCCTGCCGGCGACTGGGTTTGCCCGCCCCTCAGAACGGACGCTGCGCCGTCCGCTTTCTCGGCAACAATCTGCTTTTAACTCTGCCGGAGTTGGAGCTGATCGACTCGTCTTCGGCACAGCCGGCCAAGCCGGCCGACCGGCTGTTGTTGCTCCACCTGTTGCTCAGCGAGGTGACCTGGCGCCAAAACGAGGGATGGATTTCCTTTCGCGATCTATCGGGCGGACTTTTTTACTGGCAGCCCTTTTGCCATCGCTCCCTCCTGCCGCTGGTACGCGCCATCGGCAACGACCGGCAGCGGTTGCAGGAGCGTCTCAACCGCTTTGACTGGCAACCGCTCGAGATCGGCGATCTGGGGGCGCGCATTCAAGTGGTCGGATTGCTGCAGATCGGATTGGTCTATCGTGCGGGAGATGAAGAATTTTCACCCACAGTCGACCTCCTCTTTCCCGCGGCCATTCGCCATGCTCTGCCAACCGAAGATGTAACCGTGCTGGCCGGCCGCCTCTGTCATGAACTGGGCAAAACCAAGGGTGAGGAGACGTGATGAGCAAATTGCAGTGTCCGGGGCAAGACCAGCGCTTCTGGAAACCGGAAGACATCTTTGAGGTGGCTTGTCCATTCTGCGGTCATGACATTGAATTCTGGAAAGACGATCCCACCCGCCCCTGCGACCAATGCGGCCGGATCGTGCGCAACCCGAAAATCGATCTGGGCTGCGCCAAGTGGTGTCCACACGCCCAAGAGTGTTTGGGGATAATTAAACAGCGCTAGCTCTGTTTTTTCCGACAGCAAAATTTGTATTAGCCATCCGCGGCCTAGTCTGGGTATGCGTGTTACTGAATCCTATTGGGAGGGAGTCGATACAAAGGGCTTGACCACAGTTTGATAATAAGCTATATTTAAGCAAATGGCGGAAAAAAGAAGAGGGACAAAATGGCTGAAAAAGTAAAATTTAACATTCGCGTGTTAGCATCATTGTCGTTATTATGCGCAGGGGTATGGTTAGTGCCTTCCGGCATAGCGCTCCATTTTGCCTCCCACGAAGGCGCCACCACGTGGAGCCATCTGTTCATGACCATTCATAATACCGCCTCTTTTCTCTTCTTAGCAGCTACGGTCGTTCACCTGACGGTCAACTGGAAAGTGCTCACTCACTATGTGAAAGCCAAGGCCGGCGAGTGTAAAAAATTCAAGAGAGAGTTGTTGATTGCAGCTCTGGGCGTGTCAGGGTTTGTGATACTGGTGGCGCTTCATACGCTCACCATTCCGTGATTCAGGGTATGAGCAAGTCGTGCAGATTAAGGAAAGTCCAGATGATAGGCATCGAGGGACCGCTGCTCCGGGCCAGGTTTCCACTAAACAATTCGTCAGCCCTGAGAGAAAGGTTAATATGAAACAGATCGCAGCAAACGAAAAAGCGCCGGCCTTCGCAAGGCAGGAGGCCCATATTGACGCGCCGATCCAAGTCGTTTGGAGCATTTTGACGGATTTTGAAAAATGGCCGGAGTGGAATGAGAGCGTCAAGGAAATGCGGTTTCAAGGCCCAGTCGAGGCCGGCGCCGAGTTCCGCTGGAAGGCTGGAGGCATGAGGATTCGTTCGCGAATTGAACAAATCGCCTCGCCGTTTACTATTGTCTGGTCCGGGCGTACCATGGGCATTCGCGCGATCCATTCATGGACGTTGACAGAAGAAAAAAACGGCACCCAGGCGCGAACCGAAGAGTCCTTTGAAGGATGGTTGGCATGGCTTTTCGCCGGGCAAATGCGAAAAGCATTGGCCAATGCACTGCACCAAGGACTCGATGCACTGAAAAACGAAGCAGAAAAAAGAGGGCGCGCAACACGGGACTAATACCGCCGCCGTGGCCAACACACAGCACCCTGCGGCAATGCAAATGAAGCGCAGGCCGTTATGTCCGGATCGCCCTTGGGGGAGTTCTGAATGATCTTTGCCGAGCTTGACTATTGGATAATGGTAAAGAAGGGGGCTGAAAAAATGGTTGATCGACGTGGAGAAAAGATCGGTTGGCTGGCGGGTTGGATCGGAGGCTTCAGCTGGGTCGCCATCCTGTCCGTCATCTTTATGGCAAAAGGCCAATGGGCTCCAGGCTGCGCCGGCCTCCTGTTGCTGTTGGTTGCCTGGGCCACGGTTGTTTTTCTTTCCCCCTGGCGACATCCCAAAACCCCCTATTGGAAACTGATGCTGGGGCCGTATGCGCTTCTCGTGCCAACAGCCTTCTGGATGATATGGGCTTTTGGCGGGATCGAAAAAAGTGATTGGAACGGCTGGTCCCTATTGTGGTTATTGCCGCTTTTTATTCCCGTTGGGGTTTTAGGCAACCGATGTTGGGACGATTATCAATCTTGTTCAGACAGGAAAAGCAAGTCATAATCCTTCGCACTAGATTGCATACATAAGGCGTTAGACTTTTATTCAAAAGGCTGCAACCACCCCGATCAACTGGAAACTAGGCGTTCCCGGCTCCGGGTGGTCGATCCCATGGCCTAAAGGTCGGTTAGGGAAAATGGACAAGGAGGTTCTAACCATGCTGCCCGTCGAAGAAACGAATGAGGTAAATCCGATCTGTCCGCATTGCGGTAAAGTGCTTTTCAAGGTTTTGTGCCGCAGGCTGGAGAGCGTCTTTGGCAAAAGATATATCTACTTTTGCCCTGAATGCCATAAAGTCCTGGGAGTATCCCAGCGTAAAGGATTCTGGATGGGATAATATCCCTTTATTGAATATCATTTTACCAGCAGCACCGGAGCCGAGATACCGCGAACGCTGCCGCGCTTTGATATTTTTTTTGCTTCTCGTTGTTGATAGCATGGCAAAAAAATATCCATTCCGTGGCCTACCCGTTGACCGGCCGGCCGTTGCCGCTGGTAAGCTGCACTCCTCAGTCACTGGAGTATCGAATTGTACACAGCCCATTCTTCAAAACATTCATCAGCAAAATGGATATTTGCCCACTTTGCAATAGGCTTACTGATCCTCGGGCCAGCATATTGCGAAGAGCTGCATTTTTTAAAGAAAAGATCACCATAAAAATTGAAGACGGCTATTGCATGGTGCGGGGAACCTATTTCTTCAAAAATGCCGCCAACACTCCTATTACCAGGATATTTTATTATCCTGTTGCCGTCAATGGAACAATGTCTTTTCCACACTTTTGGCGGGTTGAAACCCGTCCATCCACCAGCATCCCTTTTGCCGTCGGCGACAGCGGGATTTCTTTCTCAAAAAAAATTGCCCCTCATTCTATGGACTCTTTTCAAGTTGACTATCAGCAAAAAACAGCCCGGAGAGCGTTTGAATATGTTCTGACCTCCACCAGCTCCTGGAAGGCGCCCATAGATTCCGCTGAAATAGTCGTTATCGTCCCGGAAAAATTCAAATTACAATCCAGTTCAATTCCCTATGACCGGGTGATCCAACGCAGGGACAGGTTGGAATATATCATCACGAGAAGTCATTTTTTTCCAAACAAAAACTTGTTCATCAATTGGGAGGACAGAGCGGATGAGACGGTGCATTAAGCGTTTACTTCCATTGCTCCTTTTGTTCAGCGTCCGCCTGATCGATGCAAATCCCGTCCTTCTTCATTTCTTTAATGAGTTAACATTCGATTCCAACGGATGGATTTTGGAATTGACCAAGGACAGACACCTTGACAACAGGGAGCCAATAAGCCTGGATGGATGCTATTTGACCTCCAGCACGGATACTTCATTTTTTAAAAATGGTTTGGCGCTAGACAGCACCTATTTGGTGATTACAGCAGACAGTCTGCAGACTCTTTTTCGCGTCAATCCCGCCGGGGATGTCATACGATTATTCTTCGCGGACCATTCTGAATTCGACCAGCTGCGTTTCGGCGATTCCTGTACCGCCGTTTATCGATGCCCACCTGCCCCTGCTCAGGAACAGTCCATTTCTCTCATCGATAACTGCTACTATCTGGACAATACCCCCACTCTCGGCCAAGCCAATGACACGCTCAATGCGATGGGCTCTGTGCGCTGCAAAGTGACGGACGCTTCGGGAAATCCCCTGCCCGGAGCAACCATCTGGGCCGAGCCATTGTATGTTTCTGATTATTACCGCTATGGCAGACAAACAAGTACAGACGACCAGGGGGATTATCGCGTAACTATTTTAGCGGCATGGGTCGACTTGCATCATTTTAAAGCGGGCTATCAGAACAAAGACTTGTGTGTTCAAGTATATCCTGAAACCACGATCACAGCCGAGGTATCGCTTGACTTGGTTCAATCGGTAACGGAAAAGAATGCTTCTCCCCTCTTGAACGATTATGCATTGCATTTCAACTATCCCAATCCGTTTAATCAGGCGACCACGTTCACCTATAAAATTCCAATCGACGATTATCTGGAAATTTCGATTTACAACCTGGAAGGACAGCGGGTCGAAAATTTATACTCAGGATTTCAGCAGGCGGGCCACCATACCTTGAGATGGAATGCGCAACACGCTCCATCTGGCATATACCTCTATCGATTGAAATCCGCCAATATAACTTTAGCGCAAAAATGTTTATTGCTCAAGTAATCCGTTCATTCACCAATGAAAAAGGATGATCCCATGAACGGCCAATCGATGAACGCTTATTTCAGCAACAGCATGGTATGCGTCGCCGTGGCACCATCCACTTGCAAGCGGCACAGATAGGACCCTGAAGCCACCGCATGGCGGTAATCATCGCGCCCGTCCCAGCGAACCTGTTGCCGGCCGCTCAACAGCCGCTCATCCACCAAGGTTCGTACCCGTCGTCCGCTCATATCCACGATCGTCAATTTTACCTTGCTCAATCCCGGCACCGTATAATCGATTACGGTTTGCGAATTGAACGGATTGGGGTAATTGCCTGCAAGGCTCAGGTTCGTTGGCATCGCGTATCGGCCTTTAACACCGGTCGTGCCGCCCTCGGTGATATTGATGATCTGATTCACCGGCACACTCAACAATCGATCGACCTTGCCGCTGGGCCAGCTAACAATGACGGAATCGACCAGGGTGCGCTGCTGAAAGCCAAAATGCTGGGTAAACGGGTTCATGCTGTTGTACCCATTTCCGCCTTGTACCTCGCGGATTTGCGACAGATCGCCAGCCACACAGCGAATCCGGGCGCCGATGGCGGAGCGATTGCTTTGCACTCCAGTCAAGCGAAACTCCAGCCAATTATTGTTGTTGCCGATCAAGTTTTCAAACAGCAAATCCATGCCGCCGCCGAGACCAGGTGGGATGAGCGTTGGGCCGGCTTGGACATATAAATCCAAATCGCCGTCATTATCCACATCACCAAACGCGGCGGCGTAATGTTTCTGCCCCTGATCCGTGATCGCCATGGTATGGCCGACCTCGACAAAACCCGTTGCCCCATCATTGCGATACAATTTATTTTCCGATTTGCCGTTATATTGGCCTTCCTGGGAGCTGACGAACAAGTCCAGGTCCGCATCGTTGTCATAGTCGCCCCACACCGCGGTGGCGGACGCATGATAAACGCCCCAGCCGGCTGGATCGTAATTATCGACATGCAACTCGGCTGCCACATTGGGCCACACCCCCGCGCCCTCGTTGCGAAACAGCCGGTTGGACTTTTCGTCATCGCAGACGTACAGATCCAGACGTCCATCGTTATTATAATCGCCCCAGGCGCCGCTGCGAGAGTGGCCGATCGTACCCACTCCGCTGGTTTTGGTACTGTTGGTGATATCGACAAATCGATCGCCATCGTTGCGGAACAGCATGTCCCCATTGCGGCCGCCGGCGAGGAAAAAATCCGGATCGCGGTCGTCATCGATGTCAGCCCAAACCATTCCATGCCACATGCCGGAAACGCTGGCCTGCATCTGCGTGGCAACGTTGACAAAATGTGTGCCCCCTTCATTTTTCCAGAGAAAAATTCCCGATCCGGGGCCGCCTTCGATACACATGCCGACCAGCAAATCCACCCAGCCATCGGTGTTATAGTCCGCCCAACCGCAAGCGAGGCTGAATTTATTATCCGTATAGTCAATACCCATTGATTCCCCGACCTCGGCGAATTTCATATTGCCATTATTCTTAAAGAGAAAATCCTTCAGACTCACCTGCATGGTGGCATAGGCGTCCAGCAAGCCGTCGTTGTCATAATCCGCAAACCGGCATTCCGCGTAGACGCCCGTTGAATCCGCTTGGGTAAACGGCTTGAGGCTTCCATCCGCCACACCGTCGTTCAGACAAAAGTTAGAACCTGGAAAGATATCGATCCACCCATCCTGGTCGATATCGATCAGCCCGCCGGCGTCTGAGATAACCCCTTCGGGATCGACGTTTAAATCCAAGCCAACGGAGCGAAACACCTCGTCGGTCTGTGCCCAAACAGCCTGGGAAAGCAACACCAGCCCCAGGATGAACACGCACCATCGAACACCCTGAGCGCTTTTGCAGCCGATACGATGAGCCATGACAGGCCTCCCTGTGATTTTTAAAAAGACACCCTGCATCAAATCAAGCACTGGAATCTTGTGCCGCCACATCCATTGCCAACTTGGCTGACGCGCTAATCCCTTTGCCCTTTTAGCCGGCACTAGCCTAAATATAGATGGTAACAGTTTTGCGGTCAAGTCCTTTGTAAAAAATTTTTTCCAGGGTAAGCTTCGGCAGAGTTTTTGAAGGTTCATGTGCTTGCCGAGGTTTCTTGTATTATCTGGGACGCTGTTTTATTGGCTTTAGATAATTTGCTTGTTTTTCAAAACCCGCCTGTCTACATTAGCGCTCAACCGAGCAAAAAAATTTATCCAACCATCACACCAACCTGGACCGGCAAAATTCTATGAAAATTCAATTCGCATTGGTTTTCGTTTTTTGGGCAATGGCCTCTTGGGCGCAGCCCGAAAAAGGCGCCGCGGAGGTGCTGCAGGATAAGATGATCTGGAGCGGAGACGATACTGGCAAAGCCGAGTATACGGTGTTCAGGAAAACTTTTGCCGTCCAGGACGTTCCTAGCGCCACCATCCACCTTTTTGCTGATGCCAGGTATATTTTGTGGCTGAACGGTGTGCAAGTTTCCAGAGGTCCCTGCCGCTTTGATCCCAAATCGCCGTCATTCGATTCCATCGATATTACCTCTTTTTTGCAACAAGGGCTCAATGCGGTCGCGGTCTTGGTCATGTCCCATGGCAGCAACGGAAAAATGATGAATCATGCTCCCGGACTGTGTGCAGAAATCGACCTCCGTGATCAGCTGCAACAATCTCGCACCATATGGACGGACGAATCCTGGAAGTGGAATAGCCGCACCCGGTTCATGCCGCCGGTGCAAGACTGGGGTGTCGTTTGCGACCGGGTGGATGCCCGGATTGACGACGGCGACTGGAGCTTGGCAGAGTACGATGACCGCCATTGGCAATCAGCGGTCTCCATAGATGGTCGGCAATGGGGAAAACTCGTGCCTCGCCCTATTCCGCTTTTAAAAGAAAGCGAAATGGGGTGGACGGCTTTAAATAACAGCGCTCTGCCGGCCAAGCTCAAACAAGGCCAATCCTATATCATTCAGGCCCGTGAGATGCTGCAGGGCTTTCCCGTTATCCGCTTTACCGCTGAGGAAGGCGCGGTCATCCAATTTGAGTTCGGCTACACCGGCGACAGCCTGACCATCGGGAACACCTATGGTTCGGCCTGCTTTTATACCGCGCGTTCCGGCGATCAGACCTTTATTCCTACCGATTCCTATGGATTCAGATACCTGAAAATCAGTGTACTCAACGGCAGCATCTACTCTCCCTATAATGTGCTGCTGACGGATATTCAACTGGTTGACCGAAGGTTCCCCTATCTCGAGACCGGCGCTTTTGGCTGCAATGATCCATTTTTAAATGAGCTTTGGCAGAGGTCGATCCGGACTTTGAAGCTAAACTGTGAAGACGGCTACATGGACTGTGCCCTGCGTGAGAAGGTGGAGTGGATGGGCGATGCCGCGATTGTGCAATATCCGTTGAGCCTAGCGGCTTTTGCCCTTGCCGATGGCGCCGGCATGCCCCGCAGCGACAGTGGCTTGATGATCTCCATGTTGAGGCATATTGCGTTAAGCCAAAGCGACAGCGGCCTGTTCAAAGCACACCATCCATCCGACCGTTTCGATATTCATGCTTACATTGAAGATTATTCGTGCCTCTGGGTTCAGGCGCTCCGGCAGGTTTATGAATTGACCGCTAACCTCGCCCTGGTCAATGAGCTTTGGCAACCTTTGAAAAAGCAAATGCAGTGGTTTGCGGATCATCGTTCGGCCAATGGGTTGGTCTATGGCCGCGAATTCACGTTTATGGACAACCCTTTGGCTTACTGCTATTGCAATGGCGCGACCTTGAATGCATTTGTCTACAAAGCTTTCAACGACGCCGCATTCCTGGCGTCGGCTAAAAAAGATTTTCAGGCTGAAAAAAACTATGAAAAGTTGGCTGAAGAAATCAAGCAGAGTTACAATAAGCATTTATGGAATCCAGCGAAAAAAACCTATTCTTCGGGAATTGCCGACCAAAAACAGATGATGTCCACAGCCCATGCAGCTTTGATGGCTCTTAACCGCGGCATTGTGCCTGATAACCGCAAACAGTCGGTGAAAGAATATTTGTATCACCATTACCGGGACAGGGGGAAGAGCTATTCGCAAAATGGCGTTATCCCGGAACTCTTTTTCCATCCAGACCTGGCTGTTAACGGCATAGATTCTCCTTACACCTCCTTCTGGATGCTGGAGGAATTGTTCAAAGACAACCGCGACGTGGAGGCTTTATCCTTTATCAGAGAAAAATGGCAGTCGATGATGCAAGATTCCATCACCGGGACTTTATCCGAGGGATTCGGTGGAGGTGATTTGTGCCACAACATGGGGGCGGTTCCCGCCTATTTCTTAAGCAGAAAGGTCCTTGGCGTCAGTGAAAGACTGCCTGTCAGTTCAAAAACAATTGAAATCAAACCGCAACTGGGCGATTTATCCTTCGCCCAGGGAACCGTGCTGACCGTCCATGGGCCTGTGGCGGTAAAATGGGAAAGACAAAACGACCATCTTTTATTTTCCATTGATATTCCGGAAAGTACAACGGCTCAAATCACTCTCGCGGCTAAAGGATCGGACCGGATGCTTTTGCTCAACAACCAGAAAAGCACGTTCCGTTTGGAAGAAGACCAACTGATTTTCAATATTAAAAAAGATGTTCAACATGGCACATACTGATAAAAAGCGTCTAGTTGGAATTGCGCTAGCAGCGCTCTGCATTTGGGTTCTAGTATCATGCAGTCCTGAAAAACCGGACTCAGCCGGGCGGCTGATCGCAGGTTTTGATTGCACCTCAGAATACCCTGCGGATCGCTATTTTTCGTTTGGCGATGTACGGGTCGTGTCATCCGCCGCCGGATCATACCGCGAGGCCGAGGCAAAACCCCTGTCCAGGTTTGGTTATCGGTTTTCGGTCGAACAGATTGGCAAACCCCACCTGGCGGTGGTCCGCTATCCCGACGATAAAAGAAGGTTTATGTGTATGATGGACGGGACCAGCTACGACCTGACCATGGGCACTTTTACCGGGGTCAATCAGCCGCTGACCAATAAAATGCTGGAGATTCGCCGAATTTTCTGGCCGCGATGGCAGGATGGCAGCATCGTCTTTATGACTTGGGGAAACGGCGAGCCGGCTGCCGTTAGCGATATCAAAATTTATCAACTGGACGAGCTGGAGCCTCTCCCTATCAGCAACCAGGATGCGACCATCGCAAAACGGGAGATCGGTTTGCAATTTGAAGATCCATGCGGCGCGACCTTTAGCATGGGCGCCTATACCGAGCAGGAGTGGCTTGATCGTACAGTCAGCTACATGCATCATAGCGGACAAAATGTGTTGACTTACCCGCTGATCTGGTATCATGACCCGCTCTACCCATCTGAGCGCGAGCCATCGGGATTTTTTGGGGCTGTGGCCGCACCTGACCGGAGAATTTATGCCCGCTGGACCGCTCATCCGGAGGACTGGGTTTCCATTCTGCTGAAAAAATTTGAGAAAGAGGGGCTCACATTCAAAGCAACCTTAACGCTTCTGCGCCTCGGCAGCCTGATGAAAGAGATGAACATCCAGCTCGATTCCATTAAAGCGGGCAAGGACACCTACAACAACATGCTTGCCAATAACCAGGTCCAGTCGTCAACCAACGATTGGACCATGGAATACAATGTGGCAAATTTTGACAAGCAGACCCGCGGAACCTTGACCGAATGGGCCTATGGCGAACACGGCGGCCCTTTTGGCAGAGGTCCGATGTTCAATCCGCTCCATCCAACGGTTCAAAACGCCATTCTGGGCATCATCGAGGAAATCGTTGACCGCTATGGCCGGTCGCCCGCTTTCACAGGTATTTCGATCAATATGTGGCACGCCACCATCCTCTGGTATTTTTCACTCCAATCGGGGTATGACGACTATACCGTGAACCTTTTTGAAAAAGAGACTGGAATTAAATTGTTTGTCAAAGCGGATGACCCTGAACGCTTTTCGAAACGGTATGCACTACTGACCAAGGAATATTCTGAACCCTGGATCAGCTGGCGGTGCATGAAAATAAAACAGCTTTTTTGCAAAATCCGCGATAAAATGACCGCTGCCCGTCCCGATCTGCGCTTAACCATTTCAACCTGGACGGAAACGACCGTTTATGGATGGTTCGGGGTACCACATGATCCTTCGCAGCAGATATTTGCCCGGAAATCGTTGTACCAGCTCTTTCGCGAAGGCGGATTTGACATGAACCTTTTCCGCCATGAAGCCAATATCGACATGGACTATGTGTTCGTGCCTTCGCGCGACCGGGATGCCTGGGGAACTGCCGGAGCAGATACGCCGTTGGAAAAGACCTGCTCCTTCCGTGACCATGATTTTCTGGATGCGCCTACGTTCGCGGTCCTGGGTCAACAAGAACACCCCGGGGCGTTTATTTTCGATTGCTGGGTTGAAGCCTGGGGAAAATATTACCATGCACCCTGTGCCCCTGATGATCCGCAGGCAAAGAAATTTGCCATGCTCTGGGGCAAACCCGCTGAAGGCATCCGTCTAGACAATGCTGAATATCCCCAGGATGGCTTTTGGTGGAATTCACAATTGAGGATCACCCCGCACTTTCAAGGCGGCATTCATTACCTGGAATATTTTACTCATGCGCTGGCTGAATTGGATGCCTGCCGGATCACCCGGGGTGGTCTGTTTACCGACACCGGCCATATGGAGATGATCCGTCAATTTGCCTCGGCTTCCCGGACCTTGCCAGCGGAAAAATTTACCCCAGTCGGCGCCTCCACCGATCCGGTCGCTGTCAGAACCCTGGTCTGCCATGGAAAACGGTATGTATATCTGGTCAATCGCGAGTATTACCCGGTCCAGGTGAAACTGCATTTTAGCGCAAAAGACAATCAACTCACGGACCTTGTATCAGGGAAAATTTTTAAAACAGCGGAGGAATTGGATCTAGAGCTTGGGCCCTATAAACTTTGTTCGCTGTGCACCTCACCCGAAACAGAAGTGAGGGATTTTTACGTCATTCCGCCTGCGGAGATTGTAGTAGAACTCAATAAAAAATTTATAGACGCGAAGGAAAGCATCAGCCGAGTGCGGAAAAATAAAGCAGAATGCCCCCCAAGTCTGGCAAAAACAGTTGCTGAAATCGATGGGGCCATGCAGCAAGGCCGATATGCCGCTGCGCGAAAATTATTGAACAGCTATGCCATATTAAAAGTGATCTCTGCACCTTGAGACCGTACAAATAGTTCAATCCCACTGAAACAGGCTGACCTCTTTGTCACCCATTTGGTTCCATAGTGAACGGATCAACCAAGAGGGCTTAAGAGCGTTCATCATCCAAACCAAATTCAAGCCGGAATTCCACTAGGACATTTGCTCGGCTTATTTTTCTCCATACCGCTCCTTTCCCTGTCGGCCTGTCGTCAAGAGCCCAATGGACGACACGTGTCCGGGCCGTGACCGGCGAAAGACTCGATCACATCATCCCGGACAGGCCTTACGCTAGTCACCCTCAGCGCTCAATCCGTTGATATCTCTCCGCTCTATATCCGCGAACGAACCCGATCCCACGATTTGGTAGTGAGAAAGCTCTCATCCGCATTGGCGATCATTTGAGCGAACCGCGGCCAGGGCACGGCCATGGTCAACCGGTCAGCCGGCACATGGGGTCTGGCTGATACATCGAACAGGCCGAGCACGGATCGATGACGGCCGGATTGCCGTTCCAGGTAGGGGTATTTGATGATAGAACCGCAGCCGGCGGAAAAGGGCGCGATCACGGAATCATCGACAGCCTCTTCATAGCCGGAGAGGGTGAACAATCCCGACAGCACATCCGGCTTGGCAAAAAAGATAACGATCTCAGGTTCATCGTGATCATCTAGATAGTCCCAACGTTTGAAAAGCAGGTGTTGCGCCGGCGCGGTAAAACCAGGATCCCTGGCCAGCAGCTCGCGGACGACCTCAGGACTTTTTTTATAGCGTTCGCCTTCCATTTTCCCCGGGATGCCGCAGGAGAGAAAAAACTCAAAATTCGGCCGCAAGCCGGGCGCAAATCCGAGGTAGCGCTTGCCGCCGCCACAGTGGGTGTTCTCTTCGCTGAAGGCGATCACTTGGCCTGCACGTACGGATTGCAGTTGCTCGATCAAACAATGTTTCGCAACCGGCTTTTGGGCGGCAGCAAGCGACTTTTCATCATCCGTGTAATAACAGATGATAGGCAGCTCGGCGCCAGGGAAATAATTGGTCCACATGTTCATAAACTGATCGATCATCGCTGGATCCATGGTTCGCCTCTTTGTAGATTTTTTTCTGTTTTATCTGCTCCGCACGCACAAGCGGATCGCGAACATTTTAAAAAAATCAAAAAATATTTACCGTTTGAGATTCGCCCTCGCCGAGGCTCTGACGATCCAGCCAGTTCCAGAAGCGGAATTTCGTCAGGGCCTGCCCCTGATACACCGCGTCAGAACAGGCTTTGCAGCGTCGATGGATATCCTTTTTCATCGTATCGGTGAGAGCGTCGGCATCCAGATAGGCAAGGTGTTCAGCAAAGGATTCTCCCTCCGCCTCTGTGCCGAACACGGGGCCAAGCGTTTTGCGGCCGAACTGACGCAGGGAATCCTCCGGCCAATGGATAAAATGACAAAACGCCAGATAGTTCAGCGCAGCAGGAATATGCATGCTGGACACTTCGCCGTGGATGCTCACCCCTTCGAGGCCTGAGCGAAAAGCACGCAAGCAACCCTCTTTGATCGAACTGATAACTTGATGATATCGAGTCCGGCCGTACCATTGACTGCCCTGGTGAAGAAAACCCACACTGCGTTCGGACGGGGGTTTTACTTCAGTCGGCCAGGTATCGCCGAACAACGATTCGCTTGGCGCGCCGTTATCCAGATAAAGAGTCAGCGCTAACGGCGATGGACGGACCATATGGGTGAGCGTCCACTGACACAGACTGTCATGGGCCAGCCGGTCGAACATCGCCGGCCGGCGACACTCTAGAAAAGCCGCTTGTTCCTTTTTTTTCGACCCAGACCCCGGAACGAAACCCTTGTAGGTGGCCCAGGTGATGCTCTGTTCCCGGCTGCGGCCGCGCAAAGCCTGAAGCGCAGGTTTGTAGCCTAAATACTGGTGAAACCAGAAAAGCGGCTCATCCTGCGGCCATTGCCTGCGGCGCTCTGCACAACGGGAACAATGGCAGACAAGAAAATCGCCGTTTTCAAGATTGACTCCGCCGATGGCAAACTCTTTGAACAGCCAATATAGGCTTTCCTGCAGCCATTCGATAAAGCCCGGGTGCGTCGGACAGATGCCATGTTGGTCACGGTTGCCCTTTTCGTCGACCCGGCAGGCATCAGGATGGCGTTTAACAAACGTCTCGAGGTTATAGGGATGGTCGCCCTCGTAATACACGCCGCCGTACCAGGTGGTGCCCACGCCGGGCATAACCGCCACGCCGCGCGAGGCGGCGTAATCGGCCAACCGTTTGGCAGAATCGATGCCCCCATGCGAATCACGGAGAAAACCCCAGACGACCAAACCATGCACCCCAAGACCTGCCGCGAGGTCTATCAGACGGCGATAATCCTCAAGAAAGGTCTCCGGACGCTTCAAGTAGCGGTTTTTACAGCCGAAATTCTGCATGCCCGGGTCGTCCCATGACCAGTTGGTGGAATGATCCCAAGTCCAGAAATAGGAGCGAGCTAAAGCGGGAGCAGGGCGATCGAGCTTCCAGATCATACGCTCAGTCGCCGCAGAGCCAACTGCCGGCGGTGCAATAGAGGCGATCATGCCGGACGCACGATGAAGCGGCAAGGCAGCGCCAAGCGCACCTGCGGCGGCCGTTCGCAGCAGGTCGCGTCGATTGATGCCGTTATGGCCGATATTAGTAGGAATCACAGGGCGCCTCTTCTTCTGGGAAATTGCCAGCTTGGACTCTGGCCCATTGGAAAATTAGCCAACTGGTTTTCAAAATACAAGATAAAATAAAACAGAGATCGACCGGCGGCGTGGATTTTATCGAACTGGAACGGACGAACCCAAGAATGCGGCAGTCCCTTCGTTTGAGCGAAGAAAAAATCTTGTATTTTAGGTCATTACTTGGCATATTTAGAGGCTGAGGTCAGTGTCGCCTGGTTTTCCAGGCGCCAGGGATCAGCTCTTTTCGGAAAGTCAGCGCTCTCGAACTAATACCCCTTCCGGGGTTGCACGTTTGATCATCGCGCAGATGATAACATGCTCATCGCCATCCATCACGAACCGCAACAGCCGATCGGTGAAAGTGTATGCGCCGAGTCATTCTAGCCTTGCTTGTATGCGCAGCCTGTCTTTGCTCCTGTAGCGGCAAAGAGGGACATCGTATTCTGGTGTGGCATTCCATGCGGCCGGTGGAAGCGGAATTGTTGCGCCAGGAGCTGGCCGAATTCGCCCGGCGCCATCCGGGCTGGGAATTCGATGAATTGTACTATCAAAACGAGACCGCGCGCACCAATTACATCATCTCCGCTTTGGGCGGATCAGGGCCGGAGCTTTTTTGGGGGGCCAACGATAACATCGGTCCTTTTATCGAAATGGGCGTGATTCAACCTCTGGAGGGGCTGGTCAGCCAGGCCTTCTTGGACAGTTTTCTCACCGAACCGTTTGCCGCTAACACGCGGCTGGACGGCCACCTCTGGCAAATCGCCGATCGGGTCGGCAATCATCTCTGCCTGGTTTACAACAAAAAACTCATCGCCGCACCGCCGCAAACCATGAGCGAACTGATCCGGATGGGGCAAAAACTCACTGTCGATAAAAACGGCGATGGCAAGCCGGAACAATACGCCCTGGTTTGGAATTATACCGAGCCCTTTTTCGCCGTGCCTTTTATCGGCGGCTATGGGGGTTGGATCATCGACGAGGAGACGCGCACGCCGACTCTGAATACGGATGCGGTCGTCAAGGCCTGTCAGCTGATCTATGACCTGGGACATCGCTACCACATCATTCCGCAGGAATGCGATTATGAAATAGCCAATGCCCTGTTCAAGGACGGCTACGCCGCCATGATCATCAACGGCAGCTGGTCCTGGGGCACCTATCTGGAAAACGGCATCGATATGGGCATCGCCCGAATACCCATGATCGACGAGACCGGATTGTGGCCCGCCCCCATGGTTTCACCGCTGGGGTATTCGCTCAACGTCAACACTACGGGGGCCGAACGCGATATGGCATTGCGGCTTTTGCATCATCTGACCAGCACCGCGGTACAGCTGAAATTCACCCGGCTTTCAGTTTCGCTGCCGTCGCGCAAGGACGGATTCACTTCACCCGAGGTGAAGGACAACCAACTGGTCAGCGCTTCATTGGCGCAGATGCGCGTCGGCCGCCCGATGTCGCCGATCACCGAGATGCGCTGGATCTGGGACGCCATGCGTCCCAGCTATCAAGCCGTCTTCACCGGCCGAACCAAGCCGCAAGCGGCGGCGCGCGAGATGCAGACGCTCGCGGAAAAACTCATTCGAGAAAACAGGGAGTGAGGCGGCGATGAGCGGCACAGACCTGCAAAAGAACCGGTTGGCGTATCTTTTCACCATGCCTGCGTTTTTCCTCATGGCCATGATGATCGTCTACCCCTTTGTCTACAACGTCGTGATCTCTTTTTCCAACATGAACTTGAGTCATTTTCGCGATTGGCATTTAGTGGGCGGACGCAATTATCTGCAGGTGTTCACCGATGCCGCCTTCTGGTACTATCTGCGTAAAACCATCCTGTGGACCGCCATCAATGTTTTCTTCCATGTGACCATCGGTGTTTCTCTGGCGCTGATCCTGAACGAAGACATCAAGGGCAAAACCATTTTTCGCACGCTGCTCATTCTGCCTTGGGCGGTGCCGCAGTATATTACCGCGCTCACCTGGCGCGGCATGTTCAACGCCGAATACGGCTCGGTGAACCTGCTGTTGGGAAAACTTTTCGGCATCAGTGTGCCCTGGTTGACGTCGGAATGGGGCGCCTTTACCGCCTGCCTGATCACCAACATCTGGCTGGGTTTTCCCTTTATGATGATTATCGCGCTCGGCGGGCTGCAAAGCATCCCCGCCGAATTGTATGAAGCGGCGGAAATCGACGGTTCAAGCTGGCACCACAAGCTGCGCCACATCACGCTGCCGTTGCTCAAACCAGTCATGGTGCCGGCCATCACGTTGGGCGTGATATGGACTTTTAATAATTTCAATGTGGTGTGGCTGGTCAGCAACGGCGGCGAGCCTTCGGATCGCACCCATATTCTGGTGTCATGGATTTACAAGAGCGCGTTCACCTATTTTCGCATCGGCCATGCCGCCGCTTTTTCCATGATCATCTTTGCAATCCTACTGCTGTTCAGCTGGAATTTCATCCGCCGCACCAAGGCGTCGGAGACGGTGTATTAAAGAAACGGATCAGACTGCAACGATGGAGAGCAAGTTCGCCTTAAATGTTTGGCCAGTCCGCTGTCCTGGGCAAAATTCATTGAGCGATGACGATTTATCGCATGGCCGTTTATTCACGCCGGGATGTTAAATATGCGCAAGCCTCGTGAGTTATCTTTAGCGGGAAAGTTCGGCGCCTATGCCGTGCTGATCGTATTCAGCCTGTTCGCGATTTACCCGATTCTGCAGGTGATCTCCATTTCGTTGCGCCCCGGCGACCGGCTGCTGAGCAAATCCCTGGCCATCATTCCACCGGACGCGACGCTTTCCACCTACACACGCCTCTTCACCCAGGAGCCGTTTCTGCGCTGGCTGGCCAACAGCGTGGTGGTTTCTCTGACCGTGACCATCATCGGCACCGGGCTGGCGGCCATGGCTGGGTATGCGTTTTCGCGCTACAAATTCCGCGGTCGCGACACGGCCATGATCGGCCTCATCACCACGCAGATGTTCCCCGTCACCATGCTGCTCCTGCCGTTGTTTATTCTGATCATCAAGATCAAGGCCTATGACAACTATCTCGGGCTGATCATCGCCTATTCCGCAACCGCTCTGCCCTTCACCATCTGGCAGATGAAGGGATTTTACGATACCATACCCTACAGCCTGGAAGAGGCCGCGAGCATCGACGGCTGTTCGCCGCAAGTCACCTTCTGGCGTATTGTGCTGCCGCTGGCGGCGCCGGCCCTGGTGATCACCGCGCTGTTTTCCTTCATGACCGCCTGGAGCGAGTATCTGGTCGCTGCCGTGCTCATTCAGGATAAGACCATGTTTACACTGCCGCTGGGGCTTAAAATGTTCCAGTCCAATATGGAAGTGGCGTGGGGATTGTATTCAGCCGGCGCGGTGGTGGTGAGCCTTCCGGTGGTGCTGTTGTTTTTGTTCCTCAGCCGTTGGCTAGTTTCAGGGCTCACGCTGGGAAGCGTCAAAGGGTGATGCCGTTTCAGCGGATTCAGCATCCAAAACCAGCATAATTAGTCTTTCATCCCGTTTTCTGCTAATTTCTGCTTGTTTTTAGCACCCTATTTAGCTAATATGAATGTGCAAGTTGCGCAAAGAGGGCGTCAAGCATGGACCCGCTGCTGATGTGGGCGTATGCACGGGTGGATCTCGCCTTCATGATCCCTTGAAACAAGGATGAAATACTCCGTTTCTTGATCCTGGGATATATCAAATTTCCTATCTATTCCCGCTTCCGCGAGATTCGAAGGATGCAAATGCCATGCAAATGCCTCATTGCCAAATGTCCATCAAGATTTAGTGTGTTATGATGGACCACGGGTTGGGTTGGCTGAATTGAGGAGACTGGTTGCCGTGCGGTGCGCGACGCATCGGCCGGGCGCAGTCTGCTTGCAGCATCTTTTGTTTCTTTCACTTCCAAAATCCTCAAGACCATTCGGGCGGCCATCGAGTGCAGCCTGAGAGTACCTGACGCAGCGGCCATTTTTGTCTGAATGGCGTCGATGATGAATGTACCCGCGCGACGATACTCTTCGACTGAGCCCGGGCATCGCCCTCGATGTTTGCATCGTTTCTAAATTGCGGAGACTCTCTATGAGACGCTTGCTGAACCGGATTCCTCTGATGTTCATCCTTTGCGCCCTGCACCCTCTCGCCCTGCCGGCCGGAACCACCGGCAAAATAGCCGGACAGGTGGTGGATGCCGCCAGCAAAGAGGCTTTGCCGGGCGCGAATATCGTCATCGAGGGAACCATGATGGGCGCGGTCACGGATATCGACGGCCAATACGTGATTCTCAATCTGCCCCCCGGCGCCTATGTCGTGACGGCCAAGATGATCGGTTATACCGCCACGCGCATGGAAAACGTCAATGTCTCGATCGATCTGACAACGACCCTGGACTTTAAGCTCTCCAGCACGGTGCTGAATCTCGGCGAATCGATCACGGTGCTGGCGGAGCGGCCGATGGTGGTCAAGGATCAAACAGCGACGACCGCCGTGATGGGCGCTGAAAATATTCAAGCCCTGCCGGTCACCGAGGTCGCCGAAGCCATCGAATTGCAGGCCGGGCTCATCAGAGATGCAGGCGGCGGTCTGCACATACGAGGCGGCCGAAGCGGCGAGATGAGCTATTGGATCGACGGCATCCCGGTCACCGATGTCTATGACGGCTCCAGCGTGGTGGATGTCAATAAAAATATGGTGCAGGAGCTGCAGGTTGTTTCCGGAGCCTTTAACGCGGAATACGGACAGGCCATGTCCGGCATTGTCAATATCGCCACCAAGGAGGGCAGCAACAAATGGGGCGGCAGCCTCAGCACCTATTTTGGCGATTTCCTCAGCAATCATGATAATATATTTATGAATATAAAAGACATCAATCCGGCCGCGATCCGCAACATCGACGCGAGCATTCAGGGCCCGCTCAAGAAGGACAAGCTGTTTCTCTATATCAACGGCCGCGCCATCCATTTCGACGGCTATCAATACGGACAGCGCCGCTACACCCCGGGCGCAGTGACTCTGCTTGCGGAGGGCGTCTCCGGAGACTACCTGAGGCAGTACATGCCGGAGTATCTGCCGTTGGCGAGAGAGGGTCGCAACGATACCTACGGCATCCCCTATGTGTTGGGCTCCAATGCGCATGTGGATTCGATAGTCGTTGGGTCCAATTTTCCACAAAATTTCATCGGCAATGAGGATTCACTGTTTGCGGTGCTGTATAATCAATATCGCCAGGCCCATCAGGGCGGACGCGGCGATGACGCCTATGTCGCCATGAACTGGAACCGCAAGTATTACGCTCAGGGCAAATTGATTTACAAATTGACGCCGAACGTCAAGATCGCCTATAACCTGATCTATGACGATGTGCACTATCAGGATTACAATCGCGACTATAAATATAATCCCGATGGGCAGGCGCAGCAATTCCGCATCGGCCAGACGCATATCGCACAGGTCACCCACACATTGTCGCAGCGCACCTTCTACACCATGGGGATCTCTTATTTCAGCAAAGAATACCGCCGGCATACCTACGAAGATGCCCATGACGCTCGTTATGTGCATCCTGATCTGAGCATTCAGAATCCGTTCAGTTTTAAGAGCGGCGGCACCGATAACAGCCGTTTCCAGCGCAACACCACGACCGGCCTGTTCAAATTTGATATCACCAGTCAGGCGACCAACACCCACCAGCTCAAGGCGGGGCTGGAATTCCGCCAGCACAAGCTCTATCAGCGCGACCTCACGCTGCGGCCCATCGAAACGCAGACCCAGATGGATTTCATCTTCAACAGTCCTTTTATCCAGACGCGCATCCTGCCCGACAGCACCATCTATGCCAGTGAATACACGCACAAGCCACTGGAGTTTTCCGCCTATCTCCAGGACAAGATGGAATTCAAAAATTTCATCGTCAACCTCGGCGTGCGGTTGGATTATTTCAAGCCGCAAGGTCGGATTCTCACGGATGAGAGCGATCCCAGCATCTACAATCCCATCAAGCCGGAAAATCGATTCAAGGATTATGGCAGCGACGGCGTGGCCAACACGTTTGATCCGAACGGCACCGAGGGCAACGGCATCTGGGATGTGGGCGAGGAGGCGGTCAGCCTGGCCGAACGGGAATCGTATTGGTATAAAGAGACCAGCACCAAGCTCAACATCAGTCCGCGACTGGGTGTCTCCTTTCCCATCACCGATCGCGGGGTGATCCACTTTTCGTACGGTCACTTTTTCCAGGTGCCGCGCTTTGAATTGCTGTATCAGAATCCGGATTTCGAATTGGGCACAGGCACGGGCAACATCGGCGTCATCGGCAATGCCGACCTGGAGCCCGAGCAGACCATCAGCGGCGAAATCGGCCTGCAGCAGCAGCTTTCAGATGATATCGCCATGGGCTTGACCGGCTATTTCCGCGATATTCGCAATCTGGCCGGCACCCGCGCCGATGAGATTGTGCTGTTCGGCGGTTCGGCCCGATACAACAAATTGATCAACAGCGATTTCGGCTTTGTCAAAGGGGTCGTGTTTTCGCTCAGCAAACGCTTTTCCGGCGGCCTGTCCGCCTCCATGGACTATACGCTGCAGCAGGCCAAGGGCAGCAATTCCGATCCGGAACAGGCGCGCAACGCGCTGGCCGGCGGCTCGCTGCCGGAGGTGCAATTGACGCCGCTGGATTGGGATCAGCACCACACCGTCAATGCTTCGGTCTCCTATGCCGGTCGCTCCTGGGGGGGCAGTTTGATCGGCCAGTGGGGCAGCGGCCTGCCGTTCACGCC
>DAIQOA010000057.1:0-23130 GCA_036788095.1 bacterium
TACACTTCATCCGCTGAGTTGATATGTACATAGAGGTCGTTGGCCCACACCGGCACGCCGCGGTACATCTGCTGCAAGCGCACATGGCGTTTGCCCAGATCATCAGTTTGGCAGCGTGTGGCAACGAACTCTTCCGCCGGCTTGTTCACGCCGATGGAGGCGGCAAAGGTCTGCAACCAGCTGACGGCGAGCACGGCGTCTTGCCGCTGTTGATCGCGCGCCAGGGCCGCGGTGGTCTGCACCGACGGCAGAGCGGCCTGTTCCAGTTGCGTTGCGCTTCCCAGGTTGCCGCTGATAAAAGCCAGGGTGCCGTTCTCAGCCATGGTCAGGCTGTGCGCTTTTAAGTTTCGAGCGGAGAGGGCGCTGATCACGCGCTCCGCTGGATTCTGCGCCTGGCACAGTCGTCCTGAGACTTGCGTGCTGGCGATCAGCGGCTGGCGATGATCCCAGGCGGCCCCTGCCTGGCGCAGGTCAGTGGCCTGCTGGACTCGGGCAGTGAGGGTTTTGGTCTTTTTGGCCGCATGACCGCCGTCGATGGCCGAGTGCAGTGCGCCGACTGCAAGAAAGATCAGGGCGGATGCAAAGCAAAACCGTCTATTCATTTTCTTTTACCTTTCTGCATTTCGTTTTTTTATTCAAGCACCGGTGGCCGAACGCGTTCAGCCCTGGCGTTGCTCACTTGATGGATGGTTTTTTGATGCGGGTGCGGGCTGATGTCTTGTACGAACTCCATTATCTCGCCATCTGGAACCTGCGCCGATCCTGATCATAGAGGATCTCGCCGTTGTCCGCTGCAACAAAATAATCCCAGCTCTTGTTTTCGCCGCTCAGCACCAGATGGTGGGCAAGCCGCAGGCCGGCGCCGGTTGGATACCAGACCGGCTCATTTTCATCGACCCGATCCAGTTTTTTTTCTTTAGCTGCCTCAAGCGCGATGGACGCCGCTTTTTCTGCGCTGACCACGGCCTGGCCGCTGATCTCCTGGCTGGCGTGATAGCGGCCGTTGACCAGATAGGCCTCGCCTTTTTTATTGAGATGTATGACCAGATCATCGTTCCAGATGGGGATGTTTTGGTGCAGACGAGAAAAGCGCAGATGCTGAAAACCGAGTTCATCGGTTCTGTCGCTTTTTACTTTGAGCTCTTCCGCTGGCTGCTGCAGTTTAAAGATCTCGGGGTTGACAGCCATGAACGCCAACAAAGAGTCCGCCCGGTTTTCGGCTTTAATTTCGGCCAGGTTGAGCAGATTGCCCTGGATCCACTCCGGAGTGGCCAGCTTTTCATTGCTGCGAATTTGCAGCTTGGTCCACTCGGCCTGGGACAGGGTGCGGACAGCGAGTTGGCCGTGCCGGGAACACCCTGCAAGCAAAAATAAGAAAAGGATCATAGAGAAACGCATCAGCGGACCTCCTTGTGTGAACAGACCAGATCAAAGGCATCGGGCAGTGGAGAGGTGATCTGGATCTCCCGGCCTGAATGCAGATTCTGAAAGCGTATAGACCGCGCGTGCAGATAGAGTCGCGGATAGCCGAGGTTCAGCTGCTTTTCGCCATAGCGCGGGTCGCCGACCAGCGGATGTCCGATGCTGTAGAGATGCACACGGATCTGGTGGCGCCGGCCGGTTTGCGGTCGAACTTCCAGCAGGCTGGTGCGGTTGCTGCGCGCTAAAACCTCATAGCGGGTTTGTGCGGATTTGCCGCGTTGTTCATCGACCGCCATGCGGCCGGAACCGCAGGCGCGAATGGCTTTGTCGATCACCCCGTGGTCTTCGGCCACGCGGCCGTGCACGATCGCGACATAGGTTTTGTTGATTTTTTGTTCTAGAAATTGGTCGTTGAGGAAACGGTGCATGGCCGCGGTTTTGGCGAACAGGATGACGCCGCTGACCTCTTTATCGAGTCGATGGACCACCCACAGGGGAGCGCCGCGTTGCTCCGTGAGGCGGGAGAGCAGGTCGGTTTGATCCGGGGTGCGTTCCGGAATCGAGGCGATCCCATCGGGTTTGTCCACCGCGATCACATCGTCGTCTTCGAACAGCAACGAGATCTCCATCGAGGGCCTAGATCAACCGCTCGGCAATGGATTGGGCTTGCATGAACAGTCCCAGATAATCCATGCCGCCGGCTTTGGAATCCGTGCCGCTCATGTTAAAGCCGCCGAAGGGGTGCGCGCCGACCATGGCGCCGGTGCATTTACGATTGATGTACAGATTGCCGACGTGAAACGTATCTTTGGCTTTTTCGATTCGGTAGCGGTCCCGGGTCCACACTGCGCCGGTGAGGCCGTATTCCGTGGCATTGGCGATGGCCAGGGCTTGGTCGAAATTTTTCGCTCTGATCACCGCCAGCACCGGTCCAAAGATCTCCTCCTGATCCAGGCGGGCGCCGGGTTGAATGTCGGCAAAGATGGTGGGCTGTATAAAGTATCCTTCGCCCGCGGCCTTGGCTCCGCCGGTCAAAAGCCGTCCCTCTTTTTTACCGATCTCTATGTACTCGAGGATTTTCTTTTCCGCCGCCGCATTGATGACCGGCCCCATGTACATGGATGGATCTTCAGAGGGCCCGACGTTCAGGGCTTTGGTTTTCGCGGCGATCAGGTCCAGCAGCCGGTCGTATACCTGCTCCACGACAATGGCCCGTGAGCAGGCGGAGCATTTCTGCCCCTGATAGCCAAAGGCGGAAAAGACGATGGCGGTCGCTGCTTCATTGAGATCGCAATCGCTGTCCACTACGATGCTGTCTTTGCCGCCCATCTCGGCAACGATGCGTTTGATCCAGATCTGTCCCGGCGCACAGCGGGCGGCCAGCTCGTTGATGTGCAATCCCACCTCTTTGGAGCCGGTGAAGGAGATGAAGCGGATTTTGGCGTGGCTGACCAGGTAATCACCGATCTCCGCGCCGCTGCCGGGAATAAAATTGAGAACCCCGTCCGGCAGACCGGCCTCCTTCATGATCTTGACGAATTGCCAGCCGATGGCCGGCGTGTCGGAGGCCGGCTTGAGCAGCACGGCGTTGCCGGTGACCAGAGCGGCACTGGACATTCCGACAAGGATCGCCATGGGAAAGTTCCAGGGCGGGATGATGGCGCCGACGCCCAGGGGGATGTAGCGCAGCTCGGTCGCTTCGTTGGGAAAAGGGATGGCGCCCTTGATTTCGCTCCAACGGATCGCCTCACGGCCGTAAAAGTCAAGAAAATCGATGGCCTCGGCGGTGTCCGCCTCTGCCTCGATCCAGGTCTTGCCGGCTTCGCAGATCATCCAGGCGTTTACCTCCGCCTTGCGTTTGCGCAGGATCTGCGCCGCTTTAAGTAGAACGATGGCCCGTTCTTTGGCGGCGACGGTCTTCCACTTTTCCTGGGCAGCCAGCGCAGCCTGCAGCGCCAGGTCCACTTCCTCCTTGCCCGCCTTGTGAAAAACCGCCAGTACCTGGTCTTTATGCGATGGATTGTAGGATTTGAACGTTCTGCCGGTTTTGACCTCGCGGCCGTTGATGAACAGGCCGTGTTCGTTGGAGAACTCGCGGCTGATCCGGCTGAGCGCTTCCTCCTGGGCTTTCCGGTTTTCCGGTTTGCTGAAATCAACGTACGGTTCGTTGTGGAATTCAGACAACATAGCGTCACCTCCCATGATGGCGGAAACGAATCCTGCGGCGTCAGCCGATGCGAACGCCGGAGTTACTTTTTCTTTTTTGCGGGCTGCGGCTGCTGCCGTTTTTTATATAGGTTGATTTCCTGGTAAAAAGCGTTAAAGCAGGCGGTGATCAAGGCGGCGCTTAGATCCGCTTCGATCTCTTGTTCCATCAACTGGAACTTGCGGTCCTCAGAGGTGGCCATGGCGTAGAGCGTGAGCAGGCCGATAGCCATGCGCATGGGCAGTTTGGTGGTCAATATCTGCATGGAACTGCTGTCCATCTGGTCCAACTGAATGTCCACAATAGCGGAGAACTCTTTGAGATGTTCGAGCTGCAGCGCCAGCACCATGCGCGCGAGTTCGTCGTACCGGCCCGCGTCCAGCGCTTTGAGGCCTTCCAGGCCGAAACGGGCGTCCTGCTCGTTGTGGGAAAAGTCGGTCAGAATGGCGCGCAGTTTCTCTTTGCCGGAAGCCGGCGTTAGATCCTCCTCTCCGCCCAGCAGATAAAGCAGATCGGTGGCGATCTTGGTGCGTTTGGCCGGGGTGGACGCGGTGTACAGCTCATAGATGGACATGTTGAGGCTGAACCAGCGGTTTTTCGATCCACTCTTGCCTTCGAAAAGCCGATCCTGGCAATCAAGATAGATGTGTTCGAGGTCCAGGTACTCCGGTCCGGTCAGGCAGTGTTCCACCACCAGGGTGATGGGATCTTCGTCGTTCCAATCCAGGCCGCTCTCCAGCGCCGCGAGCATATAGTCCTCCACCCGCTGAATGTGGCCGAGTTGGTATTCGATCAGCGCGGCGATGAAAAGCAGCTCCGGCTGTTGTGGATTCTCTTTCAGCGTTTTCTGCAACAGGGACAGGGCTTCGGGCAGACGGCCGAGCACCATGGCGGCCTCGGCGCGCATGCCGGCGGCCATTTTTTTGTGGGTGTGAATGTACGAGTAGGTCTGGTGAGCTTGTTCGATCTTTCCGGTGCCCACTTGAATCCGGCTGAGCAGCATCAGGGCATTAGGATCGTCCCCATCTTTGCTCAGCATTTGGTTGGCGATTTCGGTCGCACGGCGATAGTCCATGTCGGCCACAGCGCGCCAGGCGTCGTCCAGGGTGGCTTCCTCTTTTTTTATTTTCGTACTTCTTCCTTTCTTGGTCAGTGGGCCGGGAGGGAGGCGTTCACAGAAGTTTGAGGATTTCGTCAAGGGTCGGAAATCGGCCGGTTGCTTTTTTAGAATATATCTTCTGTCCGTCGCGGAACACTTCAAAAACGCCGCCGCTGGATTCGATGAATTCGACAGATATATTTTTTTCTTTTTTTAGCGCGTCAGCCAAACTGGCTGCTCTCGGGTAATAGTTTCACAGGGTGCAGTATTCGATGGCGATCTTCATAGTCATCCTTTTTTGAGCGTCGTTTTTGCGGCGCAGGCTGAGCCCCGCCGCGCAACCCTAGTCCAGCAGGTTTTGCGGATTCAACAGCCGCAGTTCTTTGGGTATGAACAGACCGTCTTTGCGGATCAACCGGTCGTCGAAATAGATCTCGCCGCCGCCGTACTCGGGCGTCTGGATGCACACCATGTCCCAGTGCACCTGGGAGCGGTTGCCGTTGGACGCGTTGTCATAGCTGTTGCCCGGGGTAAAATGAAACGAACCGCTGATTTTTTCGTCGAATAAAATGTCGAGCATTGGCCGGGTGATGTGCGGATTCAGACCCAGGGCGAATTCGCCGATGAACCGGCTGCCCTCGTCCGTGTCCAGCACCGTGTTGAGAATTTCGCTCTTGTCCGATTTGGCGCGGACGATTTTGCCGTTGCGAAAAACCAGTTCCACGTTCTCATGCACCACGCTCTGGTAGATGGTCGGAGCGGTGAACCGGACCCGGCCGTTCACCGAGTCGCGCACCGGCGCGGTAAAGATTTCGCCGTCCGGCAGGTTATGGGATCCGCTGCACGGGATCGCCGGAATGTTTTTGATGGAGAATGAGAGCTCTGTGCCCGGACCGGTGATTCGCACCCGGTCCGTCCGTCGCATCAGGGCGGCCAGGCTTTTCATCGCCCGCTCCATCCTGCCGTAATCGAGCGTGCACACATCAAAGTAAAATCGGGTAAACGCTTCGGTGCTCATTCCGGCCAGCTGCGCCATGCCGGGGTTGGGCCAGCGCAGCACCACCCATTTGGTCCGCGGGACGCGGATGTCCAGATGCACGGGCTTCCACCAATGCTGCTGATAGAGTTTCATCTGCTCGGACGCCACATCGGACATCTCCATGGCGTTCTGCTGGCCGCGCAGACTCACATAAGCCTGCATCTCCTGCATGCGCTGCGACTCCCATTGACCAATGGCCGACATGGAGACGGCTGAGGCCTGCTGGTAGAGTTCGCGAAGCACGCGGCTGTCTTTGACCGTGACAAACGGAACCGCACCCGCCTGCTGGGCCGCGCGCATCACGGCGATGATCATGTCGGAGGGGATGTCGATGGCCTCGATGAGGATTTTCTCCCCTTTCTTCAGCCGCGTGGAATGACGGACGATGATACGGGCTAGTCGGTCGTAACGGGGATCGTTCACTCAAAACCCTTTCCATGGAGCGCCGGCCGATTGGTGCAAGACCCTGCCGGTTGCCGTCTTGCACTTGCAGGCCTATAAATATAGCAATTCCTTGCTACATTGTCAACAATTGCCGAACAGGGGTAAAATCGATTCGTGACTTTCCACTTGCTATTTTGTGGGTTTATGGTTAATTTTAAAAAACCTATGCAGTTGGTTATCGTGGAAGGAGTGCAGAATGAAAATAGAGCTGATTTTGCTGGGTTGCTGCCTGATGGCTTGCACCGCTCTGGCGCGTGAGGTTCCGAGCGCGATTTCGCAAGTGACCGTATACAACAGCATGGCTCTTTTGCAGCGTGAGGTCAGGCTTCAGCTCAGCGCGGGCGAGAACAGGATCGAGATCGGTCATCTGCCCACGGCCTTGATGGACGAGTCCGTGCATATCCGCTTGGGCGACGAAGGCCAGGTGCAGATTTCAGACGTCAAAGTGGAACGCTGGTTTCTGGAAAAGGCGGAAGAGCTGCAGGTAAAAAAGATCGAAGAGCAGATCGCCGCCCTTGATCTTCAGGATTTACAGGCGGACAATGAGATCAAGGCGCTGAAGAATCAAGAAAAATTCCTCACCTCCATTCAGGTCGCCGCGGACGCCAAGGCGTCGCAAGAACTGCTGCAGGCTAAAATGGATATGGCCTCGTGGAGTTCGACGTTGACGTTTCTGCGCAAGAATCTGACCACGGTGTACAACGAGATCACCGACTTGGAGTTGCAGCGCAAACAGATCGAGAACAAGCGGGAGGCGTTGAAGAAACAGCTGCAGCAGGTTCAATCCGCGCGCCCCAAAGAGGAAAAGAGCATTCAACTGCAGTTGCAGAGCAAGACCGCCCTGTCCACCGGATTAACCGTGGCCTATCTGGTCCGCGATGTCGCCTGGTCGCCCACCTATGAGCTGCGGGCCCTGCCGGCGCAGGATCAGGTGGAGATGGTCTACTCCGCCGAGGTGCAACAAAAAACCGGTGAGGAGTGGGCCGATGTCTCCTTGAGTCTATCCACCGCGACACCGACGTTCGGCGCTCAGGCGCCCGAGCTGCAACCCTGGTATCTGAACATTTACAAACCTGAACCGGTGATGCGCATGTCAAAAGCCGCTGCGGCGCCGCAGGGCCGTGTGATGGAGGAGGCCGCGCTCTATAATATTCAAGACGCCATGGAGCCCTCGGTGGTGGAGGCCAAGGGCGCTTCGGTCCATTTCGTCATCGCCGGCAAACGCACCATCAGCAGCGGCGATGAGCCGACCAAGGTGTTGATCCGTCGCCAAGTGTTTCCAGCGGCGCTTTCCTGTGTGACGATCCCCAAGATGAGTGCGCACGCGTATCTGCAGGGCAGTTTTGAAAACAGCAGTGAATATCCGTTGATCGACGGTCCGGCCATCACCTATGTGGACGGCGATTATGTCGGCAAAAGCCATTTGCAGAACAAAGCGGTGGGTGAAAAGGTAGAGCTCTCCCTGGGCATCGATCCCAATATCAAGATCAAACATGAACTGGTCAAACGGTTAGAGCGCAACAAGGGCATGATCAGCAAAAAGACTGAAATCGAATATGTCTACAAAATCACCTGTGAGAATTACCGCGCCAAAACCGCGGTGATTACGGTTCAGGATCAGGCGCCCATCAGCCGCAATGAGGATGTGGAGGTTTCCGACGTCAAATTGACGCCCAACGCCAACGAATGGAACAAGGAGACCGGCAAACTGACCTGGAACCTGACCGTAGTGCCCAAGGAAAAAAAGGAGATTCTGATCGGCTTTGTGGTGAGCCATCCACGGGATGCGGTGATCAGCGGATTGTAACGGAGAAATCGATGTCTATGTCGCGCAAAGAATTTATTCGTACCGCTGCCAAGGGCGCAGCGGTCGCCGGTGCGGCTTCCCTGACCGCTGCCTCGGCGGCCGAGAAAAAGATGTCCGCAGGCGGATTTAAAGTAACGATAAAAACCAAACGGCTGGATCTGCGTCATGCCTGGACCATCAGCCGCAACACCAGCACCTTCAAAGAATATGCGTTCGTCAGGCTGGAAAAGGACGGCGTCTTTGGGCTGGGGGAAGCGGCGCACAACGTGCGCTACGGCGAAAGCCTCGAGTCCACGGTCGCCGCTATCGAAAAGGCGATGCCGATTCTGCAAGCCTGCGATCCATGGAAATATGTCGACATCAACGCGGCGGTGCAAAACGTGTGTGAGGGTCAGACCGCGGCCAAGGCCGGCATCGACATCGCTTTGATGGATTGGCTCAGCAAATGGCTGGGCATCCCGTTGTATCAGTTCTGGGGCCTGGATCCCCGCAAGGCGCCGCAGACCACTTTTTCCATCGGCATCGACACCATGGAAATGGTGAAGCAAAAGGTGGAGGAGGCGGCGCCCTATCCGCTGCTGAAAATTAAAATGGGCAAAGACAACGACGAGGAGGTGCTGGCTGCGGTGCGCAGCGTCACCCAAAAGACGTTGCGTGTGGACGCCAATGAAGGCTGGCGGGACAAGGAGCTGGCGTTGCGCAAGGTGGAATGGCTGGCGCAAAACGGGGTGGATCTGGTGGAGCAGCCCATGCCGGCGCACATGCTGGAGGAGACGGCCTGGGTGAAAGAGCGTGCGACCATCCCCATCATCGCCGATGAATCGGTCAAGACCAGTCAGGACATTCCGGCACTGGCCCAGGCCTTTGACGGCATCAATATCAAAGTGGACAAAGCCGGCGGACTGCAGGAGTCGTTGCGCATGATCTGGATGGCGCGGTCTTTGGGCATGAAGATCATGTTGGGGTGCATGGTCTCCAGCTCGCTGTCCATCACCGCAGCGGCGCATCTGTCGCCGTTGACCGATTTCCCCGATCTCGACGGCAATCTGCTGCTGGCCCAGGATCCTTTTCAAGGAGTGACGGTCAGAGAGGGGTGGCTGATTCTGCCGGACAAACCCGGCCTGGGCGTCAGCGGAGACTTTTAAGCCGCCGGGATCGCTGCGTTTACCAGCACGCCTATAACCCATAGAACAGGCCTGAATCATGATGTCGCTTGCGAAAAAAGAAGAACAGGTGCTGCAGCAGATGCAGCAGCATCTGCTGCAAACTCAGCTGTGCCTGCAGTCGTGCAGAAAGCTGTTCGATCGCTATCTGGAGAACGATGCCGCGGCCTGTGAGGCGTTATGGCTGGAAGTGCAGGACCGCGAACATCAGGCCGATGTGTTGCGCAGAACTGTGTATGATCTATTGAGCGAGGGTGCTTTCCTGCCCCTGTTGCGCGGCGATCTGCACCGGTTGGTGGACACTCTGGATGACGTGGCCGGCGTCGGCGAAGATTTAACCGACAAGTTGGTCTGCGAGCATCCAATGCTTCCGGCCGCCGTGGTCCCGCAGCTGCAGATCATATTCGACAAGACCATGAATCAGCTGGAAGAGATGGTGCAGGTGGTGCAGCTGTTTTTACGCGATCATACCGCGGTCAGCGTCAGGGCCCACGAAGGTCTGCAACGGATTCTTGCCGTGGAGCACGAGATCGATCTGATCGAACACCAGCTGACACGATCTCTGTTTGCTTCGGGGCTGTCCCTGGCGGAAAAAATGCATATCAAGCAGGTGTTGTCGCAAATGGCAGAGATCTCCAACCGGATCGAAGATGTTGTCGATTGCCTGGCGGAGATCATGATCAAGTTCCAGGCCTAAGTTCGGATGATGTGGCCATTCAGCAGCGGCGCCATTCTCGGTTGGGCGTTAGGCGCCAATGACGCCGCCAACGTGTTTGGCACCGCGGTGGGGACGCGGTTAATCCGGTTTCGCACTGCCGCCATTCTGCTCATTGTATTTCTGCTGATCGGCGCCGTGCACGAAGGCCCCAAATGCATGACCACGGTCAACGCGGTGGCGGAGACCACCGCGATCACCGCCTTTCTGGTGACTTTGAGCGCCGGACTGGTGATGCTGGTGATGTCGGTGCTCGCTTTGCCCGCCTCTTCCTCGCAGGCTTTGATCGGCGCGCTGCTGTTCATCGGCTGCGTGAACGGTGCGCCGGACTGGGGCGTACTGATCAAGATCGGCCTGTGCTGGCTTTTGACTCCGGTCTCCGCCGGTTTGTTGAGCGCGCTGTTGTACGTGATACTTGGATTTCTAATGCGGCCGTTGTTGAACCATGTGATGTGGCGTACACCGGTTCTACGCTACGCCGTGATTCTGACCGGCTGCTATGGCGCGTACAGCCTGGGCAGCAATAACGTAGCCAATGTCTTCGGCGTTTATGTGGGCGCCGGGCTGCTCAGCGCCCAATCCGCCGCTTTGTACGGCGGACTGGCCATAGCGCTGGGCGTTGCGACCTATAGCCGAAAAGTGATGATGACCGTCGGCCAGGATATCGTTCCTTTGGACGCGTTTTCCGCATTCATCTCCGTGCTGGCCCTGGCGATTTCGACCCATCTTTTCACCCAGATCGGCGTACCGGTCTCAAGCACTCAGGCGGTGGTGGGCTCGGTGTTGGGCCTTGGTCTGCTCAAGGACAGCTCGAAAATCAACACGAAAATCGTCGGCAGGATTGTCTCCGGCTGGGTGGCCACGCCGCTGGCCGGTTGGCTCGTGTGCCTGTTGCTCTTTACACTCATGAACGCGTTTATCTAATTCCCATCACAACGGACTCTACGGAAATCAACGCCATGGACCAATTGGATCTTTTTTCTCAAGCGGATGAGCATCTGGAGGCTGCGCATCAGGCGCTGCTCAAGACCGATTTCAGCGCTGCCAGAAAAGAACTGCAGATCGCCCGTTCCATCAACCCCTTTTTAGCCAACCTGGATGCCACCGCCCATGTGTTGGATTATTTTGCCAAATTTTTTAAAAAAGCCAAAAATCCCGCCGAGGCCCTGGCTGCGGTGTTTCAGGATATCCCCCAGGCAGTGCAGAAGAATACGCTGTTGATCCGGGAGGCTGATCTGGTGGAGCAGATGATGGCGCAGATGGCGCTCAGCCGGGTCAAGGCGACCCGGCCGTTTGTAGACAGCGGCAAGCTGCTGCATTGGGGGTGCTGTTACGCGCTGACCCGTCAGTTCAACAAAGCCGAAAAAGCCTTTAAAGAAACGCTGCAGTCCGTCAAAGAGCAGCGCGCCGACCTCTGGGGGTATTACGCCGATCTCTGTTATCTGATGAGTGATTCGCGTCAGGCTCAGCGCGCCTATGTCCGCAGCCTGCTGATCGATCCTCAGGCGATCGATATGTATCGAATTAAACTGCCCAGCCTGAAGCAACTCTATCTCGAGTTGCGCGAGCAGCACAAGGAAGCGGAGGCTCGCAGCCTGCTGCTGTTTGAATGCTGGAGCCGTGAGCTGTTGGTTTTTTCCCAGACCGGTCGTTCCCAGGATCCGCCTGCCGAACCTTTTCGGGCATTGCTGAAAAAGCCGTTGCCCAAGGATAAAGCCGGCAGGCTCCATCGCTTTTCCCTCCACGTTTACATCGACCAGATGAACGCCCAGGTGGATGTAAACAACCGTGAAAAAATGCAGGCCATCGACAAGGCGTTGTTCAGCCGGTATCTGGAATTGCTGCAGAAAAAAGAATAGGCCGGCGCCGGTTTTCACGTACGGCGCCGCGGCGCCGACCCTGCGTCGGTTCGAAACGGCAAATCACTATTCTTGAGGTGCCCATGAATGATACCCGCTACCAAGGCATTGTAACGCCGATCCTTTCTCCCGTGGATGAACACGGTCGACTGGACGAGCCCCATCTGCGCGCCCTGACCAACCATCTTCTCGACGGCGGCGTGCACGGCATTTTCGTCAACAGCACCACGGGCGAAGGCCTGTGCCTGATCGATGAGGACAAAAACCGCGCGCTCGAGTGCGTGATCGATCAGGTTCGCGGCCGCGTTCCAGTGTACGCCGGCGTCAGCGATACCAGCGTGGTGCGTGCGCTTGACCAGATCCGCATCGCCGAGCAGCTGGGCGCCGACGTGCTGGTGGCCCATCCGCCATTCTATTTTCCCCCCAACGATCAGAGCGAACTGTACCACTACTTTGCCGCGCTCGCTCAGGCGGCGAGCAAACCGCTGATGCTGTACAACATTCCGTTTACCACCAAAGCCTTTATCAATTTGGACACCGTACAGCGATTGATGCAGGTGGAGAACATCATCGGCATCAAGGACAGTTCGGTGGATTGGGTGTATCTGATGAATCTGATCTGTCTGAAAAAATCGCGGCCGGACTGGAGCATCTTTATCGGCAAAACCCACATGTGGGCCGCCGGGATTCTCTCCGGCGCGGACGGCGGATTGGACGGCATCTCCAATCTGATCCCCGCCCACTGCGTGCGCCTGTACGAGGCGATCGTGGCCAAATCCCCCGAGTGCTACGCGCTGCAGGCCGAGATCAACGAGATCTTTCGCGTCTACGAATGCAAGTCGTTCCTCGGCGGCATCAAGGCGGCCGTGTCGCTTCTGGGCCTGTGCCGGCCTGACCCCATCGCCCCGATCCTGCCGGCCGATGAAGCGGAAAAAGAAAAAATAAAAGCCCTGCTGCAGCGCCATCATCTCTTGCCATAAGGAAGCCCCATGAAGGCAAACGTCCGTTTTCCCTATGCCCTGTTGATCTCTCTTTTTGCGTTGCTCATCGCCGTGGTGGCGCTGTACCGGGCCAACACCGCGCAACAACTGGCGCTGTCCGATCTGAGCATCGAAGAGTCCAACGCCCTGATCACGCCGCTGTACGATGAAAGCGACGGCAGCTGGACCTATTTGGCGGTGTATGAGATTTCGGTCTCCAATTTATCCGGCCCGCCGGTGCAGTGGATAAGCATCGCACCGGCACAGGACGCCGGCGGATTCCTGAAAGGATTGAAGAACGGCGGGATCGTCTCCCCAGCGCTTTCCTATCAGGCTTTTATGTGCGCGCCCACCCTGGCGGATCTGCAGGCTGATCCCAAACTGATCCGAGGATTAGCTGAAAAGCCGATCACCGGCACAACCCCGCTTAACTACACCCTGGCGGCCGGGGAGAACCGGACGCTGCGTGTGGGCGTCATGGTGCAGGCGTTTGACGCGCAGCAAATCGCTCTGGCCGATATGGTTCTGCTTTCGCTGGATCTGAGCTTCGATCACCAGCGCCGCTACACGTTCCGTCGTGGTTTTCCCGTCCAGCCGGTCAAGGCTGAATAGCCCGTTCGCTGTTCACCGGCCGGGTGTCACGGTGCGACCGCCGACAGACTGGATGATCCACCGGCCCGGTCACTGCTTCCTGTCACTTCTACCAGGAGTCTGTATGCGCATTCACCCTCTTTTTCTGCTTCTGCTCGTGCTTTTTTTCTCCACGACTGAGCGGGTAAACTGCTCCCCCCTGTCAGCCGTCCTGCACCGATCTCCGGTTCAGGAGGATTCCACTTTTCGCGACAGCCGGTTCATGACCATGCGCAAGGGCGAAAAGATGGTGTACACGATGCCTGAATTTAAAACGTTGGAGCAGTGGCAGGCTTTCAGCGAACAGCTGCGCATGAACATCCTGATCAGCACCGGACTCTATCCGATGCCGGAAAAAACCGCGCTCTCCACCCGTATTTTTTCCATGACCCGGCATGAGGACTATACCGTGGAAAAAGTCCTTTTTGAAAGCTATCCGGGTTTTTGGGTTACCGGCAATCTCTATCGTCCGGTCGGAAAACCCGGACCATTTCCAGCCATTCTGACTCCGCACGGACACTGGACCAACGGACGGCTCGAGGACACCGAGCTCAACTCAGTGCCCGGCCGCTGCATCAACTTTGCCCGGCAGGGAACCATCGTCTTCAGTTATGATATGGTGGGCTATCAGGACAGCAAGCAGATCTCCCACAAGTTCGCCGATTCGCCGCATCATCAATTGTGGGGCATCAATCTCATGGGGCTGCAGCTGTGGAACAGCATTCGCAGTCTCGACTTTATCGCCGGCCTGGCGGAGGTGGATTCTTCGCGCATCGCCTGCACCGGCGAATCCGGCGGCGGCACGCAAACGTTCATGCTCACCGCTGTGGATCCGCGCATCAGGGTTGCCGCGCCGGTGAACATGGTGTCGGCTCACTTTCAGGGCGGCTGTCTGTGTGAAAATGCGCCGGGATTGCGACTGGATTATTTCAACGTCGAGATCGCCGCCATGACCGCGCCACGTCCGCTGCTGCTGGTTTCCACCAAGCAGGATTGGACGGTCAACAACCCGACCGTGGAATTCCCCATGATCCGTTCCATCTATGAGCTGTACGGCGCGGCTGACCGTGTCCATTGCGTACAGTTTGACTATCCGCATAATTACAACCGGGACAGCCGCGAGGCGGTCTACAGCTGGTTCGGCCAGTGGCTGCTCGGCCAACCCGCCGGCTCGGTGATCAAGGAGGCGGCGTTCACCGCGGATCCTGCCGACCGGTTGCGGGTGTTCCCCAATGAGGAAAAGCCGGCCGGCGATCTGAGCGAAGAGAGCTTGACCGCCTGGCTGCAAGACCAGGCCCGTGCAACTCTGGAGCGCGCCTGGCCATCCGATGCGCACCAGCTGCAGTCTTTTAAAACATTTTACCGGCCGGTGATGAAGACTGTGCTGGCTGCCGAATCCGTTGCCCAGGTCGATGTGCACACCCTGGCGGAAAAAACCACGCCCGGGTACACAGTAACCCAACTGGTGCTGAGTGAACAAGGAATGAACCGTTGGATTCCGGCGCTGTGGTTCAAGCCGCAGCGCGAGGCCAAGGAGGCCGCCATCCTGGTTCATCCGGCCGGTAAAGAGGGTGTGGTCAAACAGGGCTCCGACGAACCGCTAGCGCTGCTCGCTTCGCTGCTTCGCGATGGCGTGCAGGTTCTCGCCATCGATTGCTTCAACACCGGCGAACATGTCTGCGCCCAACCGGCCCGCGATCCAGCTGCCAAACATTTTACCACCTTTAATCGCACCGATTGCCAGGAGAGGATTCAGGACATTCTGACTGCGGCCGGCTTTTTCAATCAGTCGCCCTCCCTGCGTCTGTACGGCATCGAGCAGGCCGGCGTCTGGGCGCTGCTCGCCGCCGGCGTCAGCGGAGAGTTTGATAGGGTGTTCATCGACGCCATGGGCGGCGTGCTCGAGGACGAGACCTTTTTGCTGGAACAGGCCTTTCTGCCTGGCCTGGCCCGCTACGGCGGATGCCGCACCGCGGCGGCGCTGGTGGCGCCCGGAAAATTGACGTTGATCAACACGCCGAAAAATGAACTGACGCGTGCCGTGCGCACCCTGTACAGCCGCTGCGGCAGCGGAAAAAACTTTGCCGTCAAAATGAAATGGTGAGCTCCGCGTGATGCGCGATGCCCGCGCCTAACGGATGGTCATAGATAAAACCCCAGCATTAATGTGCTATGGAGGAACTGCCAATGCCATCGATCGTCTATATCCTTCCCCTCATCTGCCTGCTGATCGTGCTGCCTTCCTGTTCTCAGCGCGTGGATCAAGCACCCTACCAGAATCCCGATCTTGCGGTGGAACAACGGGCCCAGGATCTCATCAGCCGCATGACCCTGAAGGAAAAAGTCGGACAGATGGTCAATGCGGCGGCCGCCATTCCGCGGCTGGGCGTTCCACAATATAATTGGTGGAACGAGGCGCTGCACGGCGTCGCCCGTTCCGGGCTGGCCACCGTGTTTCCGCAGGCCATCGGCCTGGCAGCGTCCTTTGATCCGGAGATGATGCATCAGGTGGCGGAGGTGATCAGCACCGAGGCGCGCGCCAAATTTCATGAATACCAGCGGCGCGACGAACGCCGCCTTTATCAGGGTCTGACCTTCTGGTCGCCCAACATCAACCTGTTTCGCGATCCGCGCTGGGGACGGGGCATGGAAACCTATGGCGAAGATCCCTATCTGATCGGCCGACTCGCGGTGTCCTTTATCACCGGCATGCAGGGCGACGATCCCCGCTATTTAAAAACCGTTGCGACCGTCAAACATTTTGCCGTGCACAGCGGACCGGAGACCTCGCGCCACAGCTTTAACGCCGTCATCAGCGAGCGCGATCTGTGGGAGAGCTATCTGCCCCATTTTGAGACCAGCATCCGTGAGGGCAAAGCCTATTCCGTCATGTGCGCCTATAATCGCTATCAGGGCGAAGCGTGCTGCGGCAGCCCGCTGCTGTTGACCAAAATTTTGCGTGAGCAGTGGGGATTCAACGGCTATGTGGTCTCTGACTGCGGCGCCATCGGCAACAGCTATCGCACCCATAAACTGGTCGCCACATCCGCCGAGGCCTCCGCTCTGGGCATTCAATCCGGTTGCGATCTGTGTTGCGGCCAGGAGTATCACAGCCTCGGCGAGGCGGTGAAAAACAAATTGCTCAGCGAGACGGAGCTCGACCGTGCTTTGACCAGGCTCTTCACCGCCCGGTTCAAACTGGGCCTTTTCGATCCTGATGCACGGGTGCCTTATGCCGCTACGCCCTATTCGGAACTGGACAGCCCGGCCCATCAGCAAATGGCGCTGACCGCGGCGCGTAAGTCCATGGTGCTGCTCAAGAACGAGGGATCGCTGCTGCCGTTGAAAAAAAATATCAGCACCCTCGCGGTGATCGGCCCCAATGCCGATGATGTGGAGGTGCTGCTGGCCAATTACAACGGGTTTCCCAGCCGGCCGGTCACACCGTTGCAGGGTCTGCGCGACAAGCTCGGCGCGGATAAGGTGTTCTACAGCCGGGGCTGCGATTGGGCGGTCAATATGCCGGTGTTGGCGCCGATCCCCACTTCGGCCCTGTTCACGACACTGGACGGAAAAAGGAGTAACGGTCTGACGGCCGAATACTTTGATAACATTGAGCTGCAAGGAAAGCCGGTTTTTACCCGAGTGGATGAGGCCATTGACTTCGAATGGTGGGAGGGATCTCCGGATCCGCGCCTCGATGACGATCAGTTCAGTGTTCGCTGGACCGGCGAACTGCGCGCGCCGCTAACCGGGGAGTATTACCTCGGCGGATTCGGCATGAACCGCTATCGGATTTTTCTCGACGACCGTTTGCTGCTCCAGTACAATCATGAACACCATCCGCTTAAAATCAACGAAAAGGTGCATCTGCAGGCCGGAAAGACGTATCGTCTGAAAGTAGAGTATATGGAATACGCCGGGTACAGCCGCATGCAGCTGCTGTGGCAACCCCCGCAACCCAATGTGCTGGAACAGGCTGAGACCCTTGCCGCTAAAGCCGATGCCGTGGTGTTGTGTCTGGGATTATCCCCGCGGCTGGAAGGGGAGGAGATGAAAGTGCCGGTGGAAGGATTTCACGGCGGCGACCGGTTGACCCTGGATCTGCCGAAGCCACAGCAGACGCTGATGGAGCGGATCGTCGGGCTGGGTAAACCCACTGTGCTGGTTTTGTTGAACGGCAGTAGCCTGGCCGTCGGCTGGGCGGATCAGCATATTCCGGCCATCCTCGAGGCCTGGTATCCGGGCCAGGCGGCAGGGACCGCCATCGCGGATGTGCTGTTCGGCGATTACAATCCCGCCGGCCGCTTGCCGGTGACTTTTTATCAATCAGTGGATCAACTGCCGCCGTTTGACAACTATGATATGCAGGGCCACACTTATCGCTTTTTTCACGGCGAACCTTTGTATCCTTTCGGCTATGGGTTGAGCTACAGCCGCTTCGCCTACAACCGCTTTGTTATGCCGGAAACGGTCCGCGCCGGCGAAGCGGTGCAGATTTCCGTCGATGTGCGCAATGACGGCGCCCTGGCCGGAGAGGAAGTGGTGCAGCTCTATGTCCGCGATGTCGAGGCGTCTGTTCCGGTTCCCATCCATTCTCTTCAAGGCGTGCAGCGGGTATTGCTGCAACCCGGCGAGGTCAAAACGTTGAACTTTACTTTGCAGCCGCGACAGATGACCGTGATCGATGAGGAAATGAGACGCGTTGTCGAACCCGGTGAATTTGAAATTTCTGTGGGCGGCAAACAACCCCGCGTGAAGGCGGTTCGCGATGCGGCCACAACCCAGAGTTTAACCAAACAGCTCAAGGTGACCGGGGCTGCGGCGGTTCTGCCTTAAATGAAACAAGGTTGAAGAATGTACAAGTTTTTTCGGTCACGTCTGCCAGGATGGTTTTCATGGGCACAGCTCCTCCTCTGGCTGCTGGTGGTCGCACAGGGCGCCCATAGCCAGTCTTTCAAGATCAGCGGCGTGGTCTCCACTGCCGGCGCAACGGTTGCTTACGCTTCAGTGACCTTTATCGATGCGGCCGATTCCTCCATCCGCTTTTCCACGGTCACTGATGAGTTCGGCGGCTATCTTCTCAGCCTCTCCACAGACCTCGAGGCGAATACTGCCGCCCCGACGGCCTTTAGCCTGGAGCAGAATGTTCCCAACCCTTTTTCATCCTCGACCTCCCTCTTTTGCACGCTGGTTCGGCCGGGCACTATCCTGCTGACCATTTATGATGTCTTGGGCAGGGAGGTTCGAAGGTACACTCCAGAGCCGCAATCCCCGGGGCCGCACAGTTTCATCTGGGACGGCAGGAACGATCGAGGCGAGCGGCTGCCGCCGGGCGCTTATTTTTGCCGGCTGCACAGCGGCGATCAGACGATGACCAGAAAGATGCTCTTTCTTCCAGGCCGCAGTCAACAGGCTAACAACGGACCAACGATAGCACTTGCTCTGGCGCGCCAGTCCGCCGGCCTGAGCAGGAGGAGCAAAGTGCTCAGCAGTTCCTACAACATCCGCATCGGCAATACCGACAGAACCTCACCCCGGATTGTGCCCACTGAATTCTCCGGAGTCGTGCTCGCCGCCAACACAGTGAAAAATTTCTATGTGGCCAAGTACGTTCCTGCGCAAAGCGCGACTGTGCAATTCAACAGCCCAAGGCAGATCATCCGCGGATTCGGGGCTGCCAATATCGTCGGTTGGCGGCGGGACATGACCGCCAAGGAGATAGCTACCGCCTTTAACACTGGAGATGGTCAGCTCGGATTCACCATCCTACGCCTGCGCGTCCCTCCTGACTCGAACGCCTTCAGGGAGCAGGTGCCCACAGCCAGGGCAGCCAGTCAACTGGGAGCTCTGATCATCGCCTCGCCTTGGAGCCCGCCGGCCTGGATGAAGACCAACAACAGCCTCATCGGCGGCCGGCTGCGGCAAGAGTGCTATGACGATTTTGCCCGGCATCTCCAGTCCTTTGTCCATTACATGGCAAGCCACAGCGCACCCCTCTACGCCATCTCGGTGCAGAATGAACCTGATGTCAGTGTCACGTACGAGTCCTGCGACTATAACAGCGAAGAGATGTGTAAATTCATGCGTGAAAACGCCGCTAACATTGGAACCCGGGTGATGGCCCCTGAGGGATTTAATTTTAGCCGCATTCTCTCTGACCCGATCCTCAACGATCCTGTGGCTGCGGCCAACCTGGGCATGATCTGCGGCCACATCTATGGCGGCGGTCTTGCGGAGTATCCCCTGGCCCGTGAAAAGGGCAAAGAGGTATGGATGACCGAGCATCTGGTGCTTGAAACCGATTGGCTGAGCGTGCTCGCTACCGGCAAGGAGATCCACGACTGCATGGTCGCGGGGATGAACGCCTATGTCTGGTGGTATATCGTTCGTTATTACGGGCCCATCGACGAGAACGGCGCTGTGACCAAACGCGGCACTGTCATGTCCCATTTCGCCCGCTTTGTCCGTCCCGGGTATCAGCGCATCGAGGTCACGGAGAATCCCCAGCCGGCGGTCCTTCTCAGCGCCTATCGTGAAGGCGCTCAGGTCGTTATTGTCGCCCTCAACATGGGAACGATCGCTGCGGAACAACCCATCTCTTTTTCAGACGGCGTTGTGCAGGGCTTTACCCCCTATGTAACCACTGCAAGTAAAAACTGCGTCGTGGGCAGCGCCATCAGCGTCGGCAGCGGCCAGTGTACTGTCCAGCTGGAGCCCTCGAGCATCACCACACTGGTCTCCCAGTGAGTCGAACCGGTTGATCGGATAATGTACAAAGGCCCTGCACTGCAGGGCCTTTGCATTGAGAGACCGCCTGGGGGCACATTGATAATTATAAAATAGCCTTTAAAGTGATCGTTTTGGACTCGCCTTTTTTCAGCTTGATCCGCGAGCCCTGCAAATCAAAAGTACACTCTTTCCACGCCGTCAAGACCATTCTCGCGGACCGGTCTTCCACTGCTCCACTGACGCGAACTCCTAATCGAGAATAAATGTTTTTGAAAAGGCTTTTTCCGCTCCAGGGATTGCAGCGGGCGATCTCCAGCCCGCCATACCAGTCGTCGACTAAATTATGGACCAGGGACTGTGCGATCATCGCCATGGTGGTGAGGTAATAGGTGCGGTCGTTGCCGCTTGATTCATAGATCTGGATCCAATCCAGGTCAACGAGATTCGAGCGCAGCAGGTTATCCCAGTCTTTTTTCCATTCCTCGCGATCGCCCATGCGGGTGCCGCTGAGGAGAAATTCAGCCAGCGTCCAGCCGGCAAAGTGCGGTTGTTCCGCGTTGATGGTTATTTGATAGCGGCGGCCATAGGCGGTCGTTTCAGGCATGGAGCGATGCGGGTAAAGCGGCAGCAGGGCCAGTGGATTGAGCTGCACCGGATGTTTTTGTGCGCCTGCGTTTTCATGCTTGGCCGCCTGGTTGGTGTAATAATATCCCCGTTCCGGCATCAATGTTGGAAACGCCAGGCCATCGCGCAACACCTGCCGGTAAAAACCGTCCTGATCCAGGCCGTACTCTACCGCTTTTTGGAAACAATACTGCGCACTGAACAGGGCGCAGAGGTAATCCTTTTGGTTGAAGGAGCCGTTCTCGTCCAATCCGGTCGACGGCTCGACAAAGAGATGCCAAAAGCCATCCGCCTCTTTTTTGCTGATGGCGCGGTAGAACAACGCTGTTTCGCGGATCACGGGCGCGGCGTATGTTTTTTTCCAGCGTTCGTCATTGACAAAGGCGGCGGTCTCGTCCATCATTCTCGCCAGCAGCCCGGAGATGTTGATAGAGTAGTGATTTTTGGTCGGAGGCGTGGGCTCATAATATCCCTCAAAGCCTGCATAGGGGATGGTGGCCGGACAGCAGAGACCGTCGACGCCATAAAGCTTTTTTGACACCTGTTTCATGCCCTCGAGCCTTTCCACCAGGTACTCGGCCCAGGATTTGACAATAGACAGGTTGCCGGTGGCCAGCAAAACCGGCGGCAGAAACGTCAAATCTCCCGGAAAGACAAACGGCCAGCCCTGACCGGTCAATCCCATCGGTGGCGCAATGCCGGCTTTATCTCCATTGTGCGAATACAGGAGATAGGCCATGGTCCGCACCCACATTTTTTGCGCATTGGAATCAGGTAGGCTCAGACATCCCATACTTTCCCATTTTTCATGCCACCAGTTGATCGTGCGGGAGAGGGATTCATCCACCGTCGCTTTGGGCTCGGCGTTCACAGAGAGCAGCAGCCGGTTCTCCCCTTGGCGCAAAACGAGGTGAAGCCGATCCTCCGCCGCCGTCGCTTTCGCATCGGTCCGCAAAAAAAGCGTTGAGGACGCGTTCAAACAGGACAGGTGGATTTTCCACAGATTGGAGTCAAAGCGGATGGATGATGTTTGTTCCAGTTCCTGGCGGTAATGCACCTGCAGCTTTTTGAGCGGTTCCAGGACCACTGCCGGCGCCGTTCCGTCCACATTAATTTTGATGCCGCAGAGATCTCTTTCAATCGGATCGAACCACGTTACCACGGTTATTTTTGTCTCACCGGCCGTAAAACAGGTGGTTATCGTTCCATCATAGAAGGACTGATGCTGATGGCCGCCGGTGATTTTTTCCGCTTCGTCTTCCCAGAAAAGACAAACCAGGGGAAGCAAATAATCCATGCCGAACTTGGCCCGGACAAAATGGTTCAGGTGGAAAAATTGCGGTACGCCGTATTTGGAATATTCCGGTTTCCCCTGGTCCGAATGCAATCCCAACGGGCCATAGAGGCTGCCGAATCGTCCGTTTCCTTGGTAAAGAGGGATGGTTGCGGTGTCAGGCGAAACCGTTCGCAGGATGTCCGCGCTGTGGATGGCTGATTGGATCGAAAAATCGATGTCTTCCGCAGCCGGCAGCCCGCAAGCTCCTCTGCAGCTGAACAGGAGAAGCAGGGCGGGGATCAATGGCCGGGCGAATGCTTTTTTTATATTAGCTTTTTTCATATGCGGGCAACGATGAAGCAAATCCTATTCCTTTTCTGATTCTGTCTTTTTATCAGCAAGGTCCTATTTGATGATTACAAACCGGCCGGTTTTTTCGCCGATGCCCGGGGCCTGGATATGATAGATATAGTTGCCGGCGGCAATGTGCATGCTGTCCTTGGACATGATGTCCCAGACCGCGGTGCCGTCGTTGAGTTCGCTCTCATGTTCGATGGTATCCACCAGATAGCCTTGCACGGTAAAGATGCGAATGGTGGCTCTGTTGGGCATATGAATGAAATGCAATTCCATGGGACCGCGTCCGGCCAGATAGGGGCTGGAGGGTTCCCAGAGCTCGGTGACGATATAGGGATTGGGCACCACGGCGATGCGGTCGAGGTCCCCGGGCGCCTGGGTATAATCGATCTCCGCCTTGACGGCGGAGAATTGATAGACCTCGCCGTCCTGGGGCGGAACGTGCATGCGCACCTGGTAGACGTCGCCGGGTTGCGGCCAGAGAATGTCGGTGGCGTCCGGTTCTGTCTGAAAATCGATGCCCCAGGAACTGATGAAATTTCGATATCCCATGACCGGGGTGGCGCCGCGTTTGTAGCCGAGGACGAGGCGGATGGGTTCGCCCTGATCCCACTGGGTGTTGTTGTTGGCGTCGGTGATGATAAAATCGAGTTTCTTGTTCCAATTGGGGCAATAGATGTAAAAGGGCACCGGGATCGTCTTGGCGAAGCGGCTGGTTTTAAAGGTGGTGTCGCTGATGCCCTGAGTGAAGACGATGTCGAAATCGAGGTTGACGGC